>JAXMJU010000199.1:0-7295 GCA_034376265.1 Sulfuritalea sp. | reverse complement strand
CCTGGCGGCCTGGGGCATGTACGGCGGCGACGTCCCCTCCGCCGGGATCGTGACGGGCGTGGGCACGGTCCACGGGCGGCAGGTGGTGGTCATCGCCAACGACGCCACGGTGAAGGGCGGCTCCTACTTCCCGCTGACCGTGAAGAAGCATTTGCGCGCCCAGGAAATCGCGCAGCAGAACCGCCTGCCCTGCATCTATCTGGTCGATTCGGGCGGCGCCAACCTGCCGACGCAGGACGAGGTGTTTCCCGACCGCGACCACTTCGGCCGCATTTTCTACAACCAGGCCAACATGTCGGCGCTGGGCATCCCGCAGATCGGCGTCGTCATGGGTTCCTGCACCGCCGGCGGCGCCTACATGCCGGCGATGTCCGACGAGTCGGTCATCGTCAGGAACCAGGGCACGCTCTTTCTCGGCGGCCCGCCGCTGGTCAAGGCGGCCACCGGCGAAGTGGTCAGCGCCGAGGACCTCGGCGGCGGCGACGTGCATACGCGCATTTCCGGAGTCTGCGACCATCTGGCCGAGAACGACCACCACGCGCTGTCCATCGCGCGGCGCATCGTCGGCAATCTCAATTGGCAGAAGCCCGTGTCGCTGGACATCGCTACGCCCGAGGAGCCTTTGTACGACCCGAGCGAGCTCGGCGGCGTGATTCCGGTCGACACGAAGAAGCCCTACGACGTGCGCGAAGTCATCGCCCGCCTGGTCGACGGTTCGCGCTTCGACGAGTTCAAGTCGCGCTACGGCACCACGCTGGTCACCGGCTTCGCCCGGCTCCACGGCTATCCGCTGGGCATTGTCGCCAACAACGGCATCCTGTTCGGCGAGTCGGCGCAGAAGGGCGCGCATTTCATCGAACTCTGCGCCCAGCGCGGCATTCCACTGCTGTTCTTGCAGAACATCACCGGCTTCATGGTCGGCCGCAAGTACGAGAACAGTGGCATCGCCAAGGACGGCGCGAAGATGGTCACGGCCGTGGCGACGGCGCAGGTGCCGAAGTTCACCATGATCATCGGCGGCAGCTTCGGCGCCGGCAACTACGGCATGTGCGGCCGCGCCTACAGCCCGCGCATACTCTGGATGTGGCCCAACGCGCGCATCAGCGTGATGGGCGGCGAACAGGCGGCCTCGGTGCTGTCCACCATCAAGCGCGATGGCATGGAATCTGCCGGCAAAGAGTGGAGCAAGGAGGACGAGGAGTCCTTCCGCGCCCCGATCCGCGCCCAGTACGAAACCCAGGGCCATCCCTACTACGCCACGGCGCGCATCTGGGACGACGGCATCGTCGATCCGGCGCAGACGCGGCGCACCCTGGGCCTGGGGATTTCCGCGTCATTGAATGCACCGATACTGCCGACCAAGTTCGGCGTTTTCCGCATGTAAAAGCAATCCGCAGATTTCGCTGATTGCTTTTTTTCATCTGCGTCCATCTGCAAAATCTACGGATCATCAAAGGGGGTTTCATGTACAACAACATCATTACCGAAACCGACCTCGGCGTCGGCATCATCACCCTCAATCGTCCCGAGCGGCACAATGCCTTCGACGACGCGCTGATCGCCGAACTGTCCGACGCTGTCGAGCGTATGACCGTCGATCCGGCGGTGCGCGTGATCGTGATATCGAGCACCGGCAAGAGTTTCTGCGCCGGCGCCGACCTCAACTGGATGAAACGCGCGGCCGGTTACGGCAACGACGAGAACCTGCGCGATTCGCGCGCGCTGGCGGAGATGCTGCGCAAGCTTGCGCAATGCCCGAAGCCGACCATGGCCCGTATCCAGGGCCCGGCCTATGGCGGCGGTGTCGGACTGGTGGCCTGCTGCGACGTGGCGATTGCCACCTTCGACGCCCAGTTCTCGCTGACCGAAGTAAAGCTCGGCCTGGTTCCAGCGGTGATCAGCCCGCATGTCATCGCCGCCATCGGCGAGCGTTATGCGCGCCGCTACATGCTGACGGCCGAGCGCTTCTCCGCGGCCGAGGCCTACCGCATCGGCCTGCTGCACGAGATCGTCACCGACGCTGCCGCGCTCGACGAAGCGGTCGGCGAGATTGTCGATGCGCTGCTCAACAACGGGCCGCGCGCGCTCGCCGAGTGCAAGCAGCTGATCACGGCCGTCGCCTGGAAGCCGCTGTCGCCGGAGGTCATCGAAGACACCGCGCAACGCATCACGCGCCTGCGCGCCAGCGAGGAAGGCCGCGAAGGCATGAACGCCTTTTTGGAGAAGCGCAAACCCAACTGGATCGCCCAGGGCTGACACCATGTTCACGAAAATCCTGATAGCCAACCGCGGCGAAATCGCCTGCCGAGTCATCAAGACCGCGCGCCGCATGGGCATCCGCAGCGTCGCGGTGTATTCGGAGGCCGATGCCGGTGCGCGCCATGTGCGTCTGGCCGACGAGGCGGTCTGCATCGGCGCGCCGTCGCCCAAGGAATCCTATCTGGTGATCGAAAAGATCATCGCCGCGGCGCTGGCCACCGGTGCCCAGGCGATTCATCCCGGATACGGCTTCCTCTCCGAAAATGAAGAGTTCGCCGAGTCCTGTGCCAGGAATGGCATCGTCTTCATCGGCCCGCCGGTCGCGGCGATCCGCGCCATGGGTTCCAAGTCCGAAGCCAAGAAGCTCATGGAAAAGGCCGGCGTGCCGCTGACTCCCGGCTATCACGGCGACGATCAGGACCCCGCATTCCTCCGCCAGCAGGCCGACCAGATCGGCTATCCGGTGCTGATCAAGGCGGCCGCCGGCGGCGGCGGCAAAGGCATGCGTGCGGTCGACCAGAGCGAGGATTTCCTCGATGCGCTGGCCTCCTGCCAGCGCGAGGCGGCATCCTCCTTCGGCGATCAGCATGTGCTGATCGAGAAATACCTGCAGCGTCCGCGCCATATCGAGATCCAGGTGTTCGGCGACAGCCACGGCAATTGCGTGTATCTGTTCGAGCGCGATTGTTCGGTGCAGCGCCGCCACCAGAAGGTCGTCGAAGAGGCGCCGGCGCCCGGCATGTCGCCTGCGCGCCGCGCCGCGATGGGCAAGGCCGCCGTCGATGCGGCGCTGGCGGTCGGCTACGTCGGCGCCGGTACTGTGGAATTCATCGTCAATCAAGACGGCACGTTCTACTTCATGGAAATGAACACGCGGCTGCAGGTCGAGCATCCGGTGACCGAAATGATCACGGGACTCGACCTGGTCGAGTGGCAGTTGAAAGTTGCCGCTGGCGAGACGCTGCCGCTGCGCCAGGAACAACTGGTGATCCGCGGCCACGCGCTGGAAGCGCGCATCTACGCTGAAGACCCGGACAAGGGCTTCCTGCCCTCGATCGGCCGCCTGATCCACCTCGCGCCGCCGGCCGAGACGCTCAATGTGCGGGTCGATACCGGTGTCGAGCAGGACGACGAAATATCGCCGCATTACGACCCGATGATCGCCAAGCTGATCGTCTGGGACGGGTCTGACACGAATGCGCGCGAGCGTGCCCTCGCGCGCATGCTGCAGGCATTGGCCGACTACCGCGTGGTGGGGGTGTCGAACAACATCGGCTTTCTCTCGCGCCTGGTCGCCTGCCCGGCTTTCGCCCAGGCCGATCTCGACACCGGCTTGATCGAGCGCGAACGCGCTTTTCTGTTTCCCGACAGCACCGAGCCGCCGGCCGAAGCCTGGCTGGTCGCGGCCCTGGCGGAACTGATCCGCGACCAGCAGTACGCCGCCGCGGAAGCGACAGCGAGCCGCGATCCGCATTCGCCCTGGCATGCGCGCGACGGCTGGCGCGTGAACGGCAATGCGCGGCGCGAGATCAGGCTGCGCGCCGGCGACGTCGAAAAGCTGGTCAATGCCGGCTACGTCGGCGACAGCTTCACGCTCGAATTCGAAGGCCAGAGCGTCACTGCGGGGGGACGCTTTGCCGCCGGCGGCGAATTGCGCGTCGATCTGGGCGGGCGCCGCATCAATGTCACCGTGGTTTCCGCCAACGAGAAGCGCCACGTCTTCATCGACGGCCTCTGTTTCGTCTTCGCCGCCATCGATCCGCTGTTCCACGCCGGCAGCGGCGGCGGCGCCGAGGGCGGACTGACGGCGCCGATGCCGGGCAAGGTCATCGCACTGATCGCGGCGGTGGGGGCCAGGCTGGAGAAGGGCGCGCCGCTCTTGATCCTCGAAGCCATGAAAATGGAACACACGATCGCCGCACCGTCCGCAGGGGTGGTGAAATCCTTCTGTTTCAATGTCGGCGATCAAGTCAGCGACGGCGCCGAGCTAGTAGAATTCGAGGTCGCCAAGCAACAGTGAATTCGTATGACCCTCCCCAGCAAAGTACGCATCGTCGAAGTCGGCCCGCGTGACGGCCTGCAGAACGAAAAAAAGCCCGTCGCCACCGAGATCAAGGTCGAGCTGATTCGCCGCCTGGGCGCAGCCGGCCTCAAGAGCATCGAGGTCACCGCCTTCGTCTCGCCCAAGTGGGTGCCGCAGATGGCCGACAATGCCGAAGTCTTCGCCGCCATCGAGAAGCTGCCCGATGTCGCCTACCCGGTGCTGACGCCCAACATGCAGGGCTTCGAAGCCGCGCTAGCGGCCGGGGCGAAGGAAGTCGCGGTGTTCGGCGCGGCCTCCGAGTCCTTTTCGCAGAAGAACATCAACTGCTCGATCGCCGAATCGCTGGACCGCTTCCGTCCCATCGTCGAGGCCGCGAAGGCGGCGGAGGTCAAGGTACGCGGCTATGTTTCCTGCGTGCTGGGCTGTCCCTACGAGGGCGAGATCGCACCGTTGGCCGTGGCCGACGTGGCGCAGGCCCTGATCGACATGGGCTGCTACGAAGTCAGCCTGGGCGACACCATCGGCGTCGGCACGCCGGAGCGCACCAAGGACATGATCGAGGCCGTCGCGCGACGCATTCCGCTGAAGAAGATCGCCGGCCATTTTCACGACACCTACGGCATGGCCACGGCCAACATCTACGCCGCGCTGCAAATGGGCATCGGCATATTCGACAGCTCGGTCGCCGGCCTCGGCGGCTGTCCCTATGCCGCCGGCGCCTCGGGCAACGTCGCGACCGAGGATGTGGTCTGGCTGCTGCAGGGCCTGGGCATCGATACCGGGATCGACCTCGATGCGCTGGTCGACACCGGTGTCTGGATCTCCAAGCAACTCAAGCGCGAATCGGCCTCGCGCGTGGCCCGCGCCATCCTCGCCAAGCGCGCCATGCCGGCGGCGTGATCGAACGGCCCGGCGTGGCGGTCCAGCCATGGTGAATTCGCCCTGCATCAACATCTGCACAATGGAAGAGGGTCTTTGCGCCGGATGTTTTCGCACCCTCGACGAGATCGCGCGCTGGGCCAATGCCGGCGATGACGAGAAGCGGCTGATCCTGGCGGCCGTGGCGCAACGCCGCGGCCAGCTCGACCCCGGACTCACCGGCAAGGCCGTGACCGATGACGCTGCCTGAGACTATCCAGGTCATCGAGCGCGGCTGGCTCTCCTCGAACAACGTGCTGTTCTTCGAGGGCGATTCCGCCACGCTGGTCGATGCCGGCTACGTCGGCCATGCGCCGCAGACCGTGGATCTCGTAAAGTCGGCGCTGGCGGCACGGCGCGGCAGCGTCGGCCTCGGCCGCCTGATCAACACCCATTCGCATTCCGACCACATTGGCGGCAATGCCGCGCTGCAGGCCGCTTTCGGCTGCAGGATCGTGATCCCCGCCGGCATCGAACGCATGGTTGCCGACTGGGATACCGACGCGCTGCTGCTCGACGCCGCGAAACAGCGCGGCCACCGCTTCGCCCATGACGCGGTGATCGAGGCCAACAGCGAATTCGAAATGGGGGGCATGGTCTGGCAGGCCCTGCCGGCGCCCGGCCACGACATGGAGGCGCTGGTCTACTACTGCGCCGAGCAGCGCATCCTGATCTCGGGAGACGCGCTGTGGCAGGACGGCTTCGGCATCATCTTCGGCGAACTCATGGGCAAGAAGGACGCGCTGCCGGCCACGCGCGCCACGCTCGAAATGATCGGCCGGCTCGGCGTCGATACCGTTATCCCCGGCCATGGCGCTCCCTTCGAGGATTTCGATGCAGCGCTGGAGCGCGCGTTCAAGCGCCTGGCTTCCTTCGAGGCCGACTCGACGCGCGTCGGGCGCAATGCCGTGCGCGCCTGCTTCACCTTCAACCTGCTCGATCTGCAGCGCCTGCGCGAGGAAGAGCTGCCGGCCTACCTGAAGAGCGTGCCCTTCTTCGACAGCGTCAACCAGCGCATGCTGGGTTTTTCCGACGAGGATTTCGCCTCATGGCTGCTCGGCGAACTGCTGCGTTCGCGCTCGATCGAAGTGCGCGACGGCTGGATATTGCCGACGATGGCGCCGTAGGCGGTTGCCGCCCAATTTGCCCTTGCCGCTGCAAGCTATCTTTGTGGTGAAAACTCTGGCAATTTCATTGCCGCAGCGGGAGTAATGATTCTTAAGCCGAGCGGCGCGACGCTCTCCGCCAAAACCAGCAAGTCCCGGTCGCCCGTCACCAGCCATGCCGACTCTGCGGCCAGCGCCGCATGGATGAATTTGTCATCGGTGGCGTCGCGGCAAAATTGCCGTGCGGCAACTGCGGGCGGCACATCAGTCCATAGCACAGTGGATTCGATGTCGGTCAGCAGCGATTTCCGCAGATCCATGGAAACGTAACGATCGAACTTGGGCCGCCATAGGCGTTCCTTGAGTTCCGCGAAAGTATCCGCCGAGAAGACCGGTTGGGCGTGTCTGACCACATGGCGCGTCAACTGCGCTGGCACGCCGCCCTTCGTCAGCAAGCCGCTTATCCAGACATTGGTGTCGATGACAACGCCTGGCCCGCGAGGATTCATGGATCGATCAGCTTTCGTCGGCCAGTAATTCGGCCAGCTTTTCGGGAGTCAATCCAGCGCGCTCCGCGGCCTCCGCCGTCTGGTCCATGGTTTTCAGCAATCTGTCGGCATAAAAGGCACGCATTGCCTCGTAGTCCTCGGCGCTGACCATCACGCCGACCACGCGATCATGGCGCATCACGCGCACCGGTTCGCGCTGCGCGCGGTCGAGGAACTCGCCGAAACGGGTCTTGGCTTCGTTCGCGGTAAAGGTTTGCATGGGGCACGCTCCGTGTGTTGCACGTTGAGATGCTCAATTTAACCGAATCGTTCGATTGGGTCAAATAGTGCGTTTGGTGCGGATTCTCTTGCCTAGGCTCGCGCAGCACGCGCCAACCGATTCGCGCTGGCATCGCCGACCATGGCGCCGTGGCACCAGCGCCGACTTTTGCCGTCATTCCGGCGCAAGCCGGAATCCAG
>JAXMJU010000198.1:0-3673 GCA_034376265.1 Sulfuritalea sp. | reverse complement strand
GACACGACGCTGGTGGCTGAGAATTCGGTTGTCGGCCTGCACATCTCGGACTTCATCATTTCGGCCGCCATGTCCTTTACTGGCAAGTGCCAGGATGTGATCTTCGAGCGCGGGGAGTTCAATGCAGGCACCTACACCCTGACCAGCGTCGAGAACACGATCATCGCCAAGGACAGCACGGAATCTTCCACGGTTGCGATCGCCGGCGGCGACGCGACGCAGTGGATGCGGATCCGCACATCGCTTGGGGACGCCCCAGGATCGGCTGGTATCACCACGGATGCAACGTCCACGGAGGGCTGGTCCTATGACCTCGCGGCCGGCGAAGTGGTCTTTCTCGATGCCAAGGTGATCGGCAATGGCCGGAACGTCATCGACACGGCCGTCTACCACATCACGCAGGGAGCCTACCGGCCAGGATCGACGCTCGCCTACGACAACCAGACAGCCAACTTTACTGCTGGCGCCGTACTCACCGGGAGCACATCCGGGGCGACGGCGCGCATTACGGCGGATACCGATGCTGGCGCGACCGGGACAGTCACGCTGCGGGATATCACAGGCGAGTTTGTCGACGACGAGACAATCACTGATTCTGCCGGCGGGAGCGCGCTCGCCAATGGCGTCATGGCGCACCAGAATGCTGTGTTGCTCGGGACGATCAACACGCCATCCGCAGCCGTTGAGACGGATGCGGCATGGGCGGCGATCTTCGGCGTGACCGCGCGCAAGGTGCGCGTCATGGTAGCTGGCGCAGCGGCAAAGACGGTTGAGTGGTCAATCTCGGTGCAGGTCTCGGCTGGATGACATGGGCAAGTGGCAGAACATTGACTTGTCGGCCAAGATGTTCCTCAACGTGGAGGAGGCGGTGCTGCGCAAGTCTGCCGCGGCCCTTGAGAATTGCTTCATCACGGAGAGCGGTTCGCACTCCAGGTTCCCTGGGCTCAAGGCGTTCGTCACGCTGCCCGGCAATTCTCCGACCTACCTGCATGGGTGGAAGGCCCCGATCGGCGACTTGATTGCGGTAAGCAACTCGCGCGTCTACCGCATCGACCGCGCCGGGACCGTATCCGATGTGACCGGCGTGCCAGTCTCCGGCGGCCGGCGCGTGATCTTCGATGAGACCGACGACGAACTGGTCATGGCGGCCGGCGGGCAGATCATCCGTTTGGCTGGAGAGACCACCGAGATTCTATCTGCGGACGCACCGCTTTCCACGCACGTCGGCTACATAGACGGGTATCTGGTCGCCGTCGAAGTGAGTAGCGGGCGGTTCCAGCACTCAGGCGCGAACGATTTCAGGACGTGGGACCCGCTCGATACCTTCTCGGCAGACGGCAAGCCTGACGAGATCAACGGCATGCTGGTGTCACCCTACCGCGAATTGCTCCTCACCGGCGTCGATTCCGTGGAGCAGTTCGAGCGCCTGCCATCCGGCACGACGCCGTTCTTTCGCCGCTGGTCGGTTGGCGAGGGCGTGCTCGCGCCCTACACGCTGGTCGCGGTCGACCAAGGCAACTTCGCAATCAACAGCACCTATGAGTTCGTCCGGTTCACCGGCCAAGTTTCCGAAGCCGTCGGCGACGACCTGCAAGCCACCTTCGAGAAAGTGGACGACTGGACAGACGCTTGGGCTGCGCCTGTTCAGATCAAGGGCCAGAAGTTCATCATCCTGCAGATCCCTGAAGCGGCCAACGTCTACGACACCAAGGGCATCACGTGCCTGTACGACTACCGCCAGAAAAAGTGGTACACCCTGTACGGGTTCGACGGCGGCGTGCCGGTGAAGTGGCCTGGGTGCTCCTACGAGGAAATATGGGGACGGCGCTTCGTTGGTGGGAACGGGGTTATCTACGAGCTTGACACCGATGTCTACTCCAACGTCGGCCAGACGCAGCGCATGCTCGGGCGCACGGCGCCGATGGATCACTGGGGGCCGGCCTTCGTCGACAACGTGCGGATGCGCGTCAAGCGTGGTGTTGGCTCGAGCAGCAGCGAGGATGACGAACCGCCGAAGATCGCCTTCCGGTGCATTCGGGATGGAACACGCAGGACAAAGTGGAAGTACCGCAGCCTCGGGCGGCCTGGCGACACCTACAACACGATCCAGTTTGGCGGCATGGGGAGCGCCATGTCGACGTGGCAGTTCGAGTGGATGGTCACGGATGCCGTGAGCGCTGAAATCGTGAAGCTCGAAGCCGAAGTGAGACCAAGCTGATGGCCAGTATCGCCAACTCGATCGACCCGCCGCCGCGCTTGACCGGTGACCCGGCGCATGACCTGATCGCCGTCATGCAGTGGATGAACTCGTTCTACACCAAGGGGATCTTGGCGGGCGGGCTCTTGCAGACACAGAACTTTCCGATCGAACTCACCGCGCAGTTCAATGCGCTGTTCGAGGCGAACTACCCGGCGCTCGCCGCGCTGGCCGCGCTGGTCAGTGCTGCTGACAAACTCGCCTACTACACTGGGCCAGATGCTTGGGCACTGGCCGATCTGACCGCCTTTGCGCGCACGCTCCTGGCCGCCGCGAACGCTACGGCCGCCAATACACTGTTGGGACTTGGCAGTATGGCGTTGCAGGACAACGGCGCGGTGGCGATCACCGGTGGGACAATGGAAGGTTCGTTCAGCTCGAGCGATTCGAGCGCGGGGATCACGCAGGACGTGACGACGGCGAGCCTTGTCGGGAAGACGCTCAGCTTCAAGGACGGGATATGCACCGGGTTTGCCTGATCACAGTAGTTTTGCTGCTCTATTCGAGAGAGGTTGCCATGGCTGAAGACAAGTTCAATTCCAACACCAAGAGTCCGCGGTTCTCCACCACCAAGGCGCTCGGATTCCGTGGAGGCTCGACCAACGCGCAGACCGGGAACCTCCAGCAGCCGACCTATCTGCAATCGGCGGGGATCAACCCTGCCGCGCCGAAGCCGCCGACGTCCGATGCTGGCGGGCCCGGGATCTCGCAGTTCAGCGCCGGCAACGTGCCGCGGCCGAGCCTTGCCGGGACGCTCGCAACTCAGGCTGGCGGTGTGCTGGCAGGAGAGGGCATGAAGGCTGGATTCAGGGGCCTCAAGAACGCGCTCACGCCGGCCGCTGCACCGGCGGTCTCCGATCCATGGGGGGCCGGCGCAAAGCCCACTGGAGTAGGTGCGCTCGCCGAAAATCCGAGTGTGCTTTCAGGCATGGCTGGAAACGTGAGCGACTACATGAACTCCTTCGCCCCGTATTCAAGCGCGGCACCTTCTGGTGTCGCAGCTCTTGCCGAAGGTCCGAGTGTCGTGTCCGGCATGTCAGGCAATGTCATCGACACCGTTGCCCCAGAAGCAACCGGATGGGGAGCGCAAGGCTCATTTCCGATGAGCGACGCAGCCGCAGGGGCTAGCGAAGCTGCTGGTGCTGCTGCGCCAGCGTTCGGCGGTGGCCCCGCATACGCTGCGGCGAACATGATCGTCCAGAACGACCTGATACCAAAGGCTGTCGAGACTGCCGGTAACTTCATGGACTCAATCGTTCCTGATTGCTTCATCACCGAAGCGGTCATGGCGACCGGCGGCGCCGACAACGGCATGGAACTCGAAGCGCTGCGCGGATTCCGCGACAACATCCTGTCCGCCACCCCACAGGGCCAAGCGATGATCGGAGAGTACGACGCGATCGCGCCTATCGTGGT
>JAXMJU010000197.1:0-9609 GCA_034376265.1 Sulfuritalea sp. | reverse complement strand
GGGGCTGTGGATATGTGGATAGCTCGCCTGACGGCGACCTCCCCACATACCCACAGCCCCGCCAAAAGCCAGCCCTTTTTGAATTTGGATTTCAACGTCAAAACCGATCGCTCAGACTCAAACCTGGATTGGAATGGACTTGCGGGGCGCGGGTTCAGCATTCCGCTGCCCGGATCCGCGCCACCTTGCGGTTCATGATGTGACGAACGAGGTAACGATACAGCCACGAATAAAAGTCCGCTGACGATCCCCTGCTGCAGACGCTTGTGAATGGTGGCTCCGTGCAAGCGGCAAGGGACGCCCGCCGCGCGCAGCAACGCCATCAGCAAAATGGTCTTGGTGTTGCATTGCCCGTAGCCGTCCTCGAGGATGCGCGAGGCTGGCAGATCGTCGCGCTCGTTGTAGCCGAATGCAATTTCGTCGCGCACGAACCGGTAGATCGCGCCGATGCGCTCGAACTCGCTCAAGCCGCGCCAGCCTCTCGCGCTTATGAGGTGCTGAATGTTCGGCGACTGCCCGTCGAGCAGACGGGTGGTGCGCGGAATCGGTGCCTCTTTGGTCGGACAATCCAGGTGGGCGATGACGGATATCGACGGTTTCATTGCGGCTCCATGTCCATGTGTCAGTGCCATTTAAAACTCCGTAGCGGCTCCAGGGTCAAGGGGTAGAATTTGCCGATCCGGAAAAGGAGACGCCATGCGTATCGGTGAGCTGGGACAGACGATGGGGGTGGATATCGAAACCATCCGTTACTACGAGAAGGCGGGACTGCTGGCGCCGCCTGCGCGGACCCCCAACGGCTATCGCGCCTACAGCCCCGTCCATGTCGAGCGGCTCGCGTTCATCAGGCATTGCCGGGCTCTGGACATGCCGCTCGTCGGGATCAAGCGCCTGCTCGATTTCGTCGCGCACCCCGATACCGACTGCGGCGACATCGACCGGCTGATCGACGAACAACTGGCGCGGGTGCGGGCGCGGATCAAGTCCATGCAAGCCCTGGCGAAGCAGCTCGCGGCCTTGCGCGCGCGCTGTGACGCGGGACACGTCGTCGCCGAATGCGGCATCCTGCACGAACTGGTGGCCGCCGCCCACGGGGAAGCGTGCGCCTGTCATCCGAACGAGAGTCCGGCTTCCGTGAGCAGCCGGAATGTCAGGAAGAAGCGATGATCCGCGGCGCGAATACCGGTGTGATTGCCGCGCTATTGTCGGCGCTGCTGTTTGGCGCCGGAACGCCGCTGGCCAAGCTGCTGCTGGCCGATGTCGGCCCCTGGTTGCTGGCGGGGTTGCTCTATCTCGGCGCGGGCAGCGGCCTGCTGCTGTATCGCCGCATTCGTCGCGCCCTGGCTGGCCGGCGCCACCCTCGCCGGAGGTGTGCTGGCGCCGGTGTTGCTGATGCTGGGGCTGGCCGGTATGCCGGCCGCGGGGGCGTCGCTGCTGCTCAATGCCGAGGGGGTATTCACCGCGCTGCTGGCCTGGTTCGTTTTCAGGGAAAACGTCGATCGCCGAATAGCGCTGGGCATGGCCGCCATCGTCGCCGGCGCCCTGGTCCTGAGCTGGCCGGGCGAAGCCAGCTTCGCCGGATGGTGGCCGACGCTGACGGTACTGGGCGCCTGCCTGGCCTGGGCCATCGACAACAACCTGACGCGCAAGCTGGCGCTGAACGATGCGACGTGGATTGCCGCGATCAAGGGCCTGGTGGCGGGGACGGTGAATCTGGCGCTGGCCTTCTGGCTTGGCGCGAGTTTGCCGTCCGTGGCGAACCTGGCCGCGGCCATGGCGGTCGGCTTTCTGGCCTATGGCGTCAGCCTTGCGCTGTTCGTCGTCGGCCTGCGGCATCTGGGCACCGCCCGTACCGGCGCCTATTTTTCGGTGGCACCCTTCTTCGGCGCGGCGCTCGCGATTGCGCTGGGCGAGGCCGTGACGCTGCCGCTGCTGCTGGCCGGCGCCTTGATGGCTATCGGCGTCTGGCTGCATCTCACGGAGCGCCACGAGCATGGGCATGAACACCCGGCACTGAGCCACGACCACCTTCACGTTCATGACGAACACCATCGACACGAGCACGGCTTTGCCTGGGATGGGGCCGAGCCCCACACGCATCCGCATGTGCATGCGCCGCTGCGCCATGAGCATGGGCATTTCCCTGACAGCCATCATCGGCATCGGCATTGATTTTCGGCTTGATGAGCGAAAGTCGGCGCTGGTACTACGGTGCCGAGGGCTGGTGTCCGATTGCCATGCCCCGTTGGTTTGGCACCCTTGGCCCGGGCTCGACCCCTTTGGACAATGCGGTTGACTTCAACATGCACGAAAGCTAACTTGATTGTCCGAACTTCAGCCTCGTGGTGAGCTCCATGGCCCCGTTGCCGGAACTGATCCGCCCGCTTCTACAGGTGATCGCGCGCGTCGGCGTGGATCCCGACGACAGCGAGGACGTGCGCCTGCACAAGGCGCTGCTGGTGGGCGGCAGCCTGATGTTCATCCTCGCCGGAATCCTCTGGGGACTGCTCTACCTCGCCTTCGGGGAACCCCTTGCCGGTGCGATTCCGCTTGCCTATGCCGGCGTTTCGCTGGTGAGCGTCGCGCTGTTCGCGGCGACCGGCCGCTATGCATTGTTCCGTTCCAGCCAGTTCGTGCTGATCCTGTTGCTGCCCTTCCTGCTCCAGCTCTCGCTGGGCGGCTTCGTCGGTTCCAGCGCGGTGATCCTGTGGGCGCTGCTTTGCCCCCTGGGAGCGCTGCTGTTCGACGCGCCGCGCCGCGCGCCGCGCTGGTTCGCCGCGTTCGCCGTGATCGTAACTGCCAGCGGCTTCATGCAACCGCAGCTGGATCTCGGCAACAATCTTCCGCCCTGGCTGGTGGTCATGTTCTTCGTCATGAACATCGTGGCCATCGCCGCCATCATCTTCACGCTCCTGTACAGTTTCGTCATTCAGAAGGAGACGAACCTGAACCTGCTGCGTGCCGAGCAGGAGAGGTCCGAGGGCCTGTTGCTCAATATCCTGCCGCGCGATATTGCCACGATCCTGAAGAGCGGCCGGCGCACGATCGCCGATCATTTCGAGGATGCGAGCATCCTGTTTGCCGACGTGGTTAATTTCACGCCCCTCTCGGAACGCATGCGGGCCGAGGATCTGGTCGAGATGCTCAACGAGGTGTTTTCCCATTTCGACGAGCTGGCCGAGAAATACGGCGTCGAAAAAATCAAGACCATCGGCGACTGCTACATGGCGGCGAGCGGCGTGCCGCTGCCGCGCGCGGACAATGCCCGCGTGCTGGTGCGCATGGCGCTCGAAATCAGGGAATACGTGGCGCAGCATGAATTCGGCGGTCACCGCCTGGCGCTGCGCATCGGTATCAATTCCGGCCCCATCGTCGCCGGCGTGATCGGCCGCCGCAAGTTCATCTACGACCTGTGGGGCGACGCCGTCAATGTGGCGAGCCGCATGGAATCCACTGGCCAGGAAGGTGCGATTCAGGTGACGCGCGGCACCTTCGAGCGCATCAAGGACCAGTTCGTTTGCGAAGCGATGGGCACCGTCAACGTCAAGGGCAAGGGCGCCATCGAGGTCTGGCACGTGATCAGGGAGCAGGCCGGCGCAGTTGCCCGTTGACGCGACAGCCGTGCCGCAAGGGGGCTCGCGTCGCTGGTTGCGCCGGGCGCGAAGTGGCTTTCGGCCAATCGCGCTCTGGCGCGGTGTGCCGGGAAGAACCCCGGCCCAGGCAGGGGCAGGCGGAAGGTCGATGCCGCCCGACCCCTGCAACTATTGCTTGTATGCGATGAAATTCGCTCCCCGCACGCCGTATTTTCGTGCGGTGTTTTCCTTTGTCGTTCCCGCAAAACAGTCAAAAAACTCGGTTGCGGCACAAGCTTTAAATCCGGCGGTTTGCATCATTGCGATCATGCCTGCAGACTGCAGAGCACCCGCAATTCAGCCCACCCAGAGATCAATGTCATTGCGCGCTTTCTCCGACAGTTCCTGGTCGATGACGATGTCGGCGAACTGAATCCAGCCTCCCGGCTTCAGCACCCGATACAGCTCCCTGAACACAGCCGGTTTATCGACCGCCAGGTTTATGACGCCGTTGGAAATGGCCAGGTCGACCGATGCATCGTCGATTGGCAGGTCCGTGATTTCGCCGAACGCGAACGAAACGTGTGGCATGTCCGCCTGTTTGGCGGACGTTCGCGCAACTTCGAGCATGGCATCTGTCATGTCGACACCAAGGACACGTCCGTGCTTGCCGACACGGCGCCCGGCCAGCAAACAATCCATGCCGGCGCCCGATCCGAGATCGATAACCAATGCACCGGAAGGAATTTCACGAACACGGAATGGATTGCCAACACCCGCAAATGATGCTGTCGAGCTTCCAGGCAGTGAAGAGAGTTCCTCACCGTCATATCCAAGTTGCCTGGCAGCGTATTCCGGCCCGCGATGGAAATGGAAATCGCCGGTCGGCGTTTCGGCAACAAGCGAGTACGTACTGCGTATTTCGGACTTTAATCGCTCGCGGTCGAGCGTGATTTCGCAAAACTGTTCCATAACCCTTTCCTCCAGTAAGTTATTGTCGTTCGATGGTCGGCCCTGCCTGTAAAAATAACTCTAGTATCGCGGGAGTGAAAGTCAAAGCCTCGCTCATTATTCAAAAGTCGGCGCTGGCGGCACGGTAACCCTTACGTCGTCATTGATAATGTGCGGGTAAGGCGCCGCGATGCCCCATCCGGTGGCAACTTTGCCATGCTGACCTGCCGGTCCTCCTTGAGGAAGCGGGTGATGAGCGGGTTGACCACGTCCGGGTGCGTGAGCGGCGCCATGTGGCCGCCTTCGGCGATCCTCACGACCGACCAGTTCGGGCATTTCTCCGCGAACAACTGCACAATCTCGCGGCTGGCGCGCCGTGCGCCCGACGAATAGACCATCATTGCCCTGGCCGGAATTCGGTCGAACTCCTCGATCGTGGTCTGGTCGCTGTCCACGCCGTCCCACTCGTAATAGTTCGGACGCAGCAGCTGCATGTAGGCGAGCCGCCGCTCGTGGGGCGTCGCGGCCCATCCGCCGTCGCCGATCCAGTATTCGACGAAGCGTTCGGCGACGGCTTCCCAGCGATCATTCTTGCCGTGGAGCTTGACGAAGTCGCGCAGGGCCGCGGCTTCGGCGTAGGCCTCGCGGCGGTCGTTCTGCGCCAGCAGGTGGAACAGGGTCGGCTCGAACAGGCACAGATGCGACGCGCGCTTGCCGAGCAAGGCGGCTGCCTTGGCGGCCACCGAACCGCCAAAGGAATGGCCCACGATACGCACCGGACCGGGAATGTCGCGGACCAGCCTGAGCACCAGTCTGGCCTGATCGGCGATGGTCTGGGTGCCTTCCTCGGTCCAGGCGGAGGTTTCGCCGTAGCCGAACAGGTTGACCGCCAAGACCCTGAAATGCGGCTGCAGTTCCTGCGCCAGGCGCCTCCACTGGCGATTGCCGCTCACCGAGCTGTGGACCAGCACGACGGGATCGCCGGCACCGGCGTCGCTGAAATCGATCCGCAATTTCCCATATTGAAGTACAGGCATGTCGGCTCCCGAAAAAAACTCCGTACGCGACGGCATGGGGCCAGTCTGCAGCGAGCGGGTGCGAAAGATAATTCGGGAAACTACGGCATGCGCCGGCTCCGGCTACGGTAGCCGGCTACCGTAGTTGGGTGCTTCAGTCGATCAGCTTGAGTTCCGTGGCGCGCCGCACGGCCTCGGCGCGTGTGCGGCACTGCAATGCAAGGAGCGCGTTGGCGACGTGCATTTCTACCGTGCGCGGGCTCAGGGAAAGCTTGCGCGCGATCTGCTTGTCGGTCTGGCCCTGGCCGACTTCGCGCAGGATTTCGACTTGCCGCGGCGTCAGCGACGACGCGTTTCTCCCGCCTTCGCTTGGGCTCTCTGATCGAGTCCCCGAGTGGAACGTTGGCAGGAAAGCGCGCAGTTCGGCAAGAAACATCGGCCATGCGGCCTCGGTCTCGAATGGCAGATGGTTCTTGCTCGGCAGCGGAACGAGGCGGGCATCCGGAATCAACGACGCGAGCAGGCTGCCTTCCTCGAACGGAAAACAGGGATCGTCCTTGCCATGAAATACCAGTGTCGGGCAGCGGACCTTCGGCGCCACCTCGCGCACATCGATCTCGAAGACTTCCCTCATGAAGCGCACGGCATTGGCGCCGGAGATGGTCAGGCGCTGGGCTTCGTCGACCGCGCGCTGCTGTTCCGCCGTGGCGTCGTGCAGCAGTTGCGAAATGAATACCTGGCGGAAAGATGAGCTGTCGGCACCCCAGCCCAGTTCGGCCGCCTTGAGCATTGCCTGCGCCGCGTCGACCACCTTGGGCGGCGGATTGCGTTTCAGCAGGCCGCGCGCGCAGCCGCCATAGAGCACGAGATGGCTGACTTTGTCCGGATGACGCGCGGCGTAGCCGATCGCAATCACCGCGCCCTGGGACATTCCAAACAGGGGAAAACGGTCGATATCGAGGGTTGCGGCGACAGCTTCGAGATCCTCGATCCACGCCTCCATGGAAATACGCTCTACTTCGCGGCCGGATAATCCGCAGCCGCGGGAGTCATAGCGGATGAGCGTATTGTCGCGACTCAACTCGGCCACCCAGTGACGGGTGAAGAGGTTGTACGGATCCTTCTCGACGTGGGTCAGCCATGTGGCCGCCTTGACCAGGGGCGGGCCTTCCCCTGCCGTCGCGACCGCGAGACGCGTGCCGTCTTTGCTGGTACAAAATCGGATCTGCTGCTGTTCTCGGCTCATCGCGTCAATATCCAATCAATTCAAATAAACGGACCAATCGGGAACAGTTGCGGGCGGAGCTAGCTTAGCCATCGCACGAAAAATACAAAGGCATTGACAAAGTATCTCCGAGTCGGGCTGGCGAAGTCAATTGAGGATTTTTCCGGCCTGGCGCATCCGGCAAAGCAGCGGCGATTCAGCAGGTCGCTATTCCGCTGTCAAAGGGGAGCGAGCTCGCGTGCGCCGCGCTTCGCCCAGCGCGCCCTTGATCCGCAGCAGGCTGCCATCGAGCGCGGCCTGCCCCAGCCACCACTGGTAGTCGGGCGACTGATGGGCGAGGCCGAGGCGCAGGTCGCGCAGGTTCTCGTCGCGCAGGGTCGCCAGCAGCTTCTCGATCTGTGCCAGTTCCGTGGCGGGTACTTCCTTGCGCGCGAGTTCCACCAGCACCTCGGCTTCGCGCCGCTTCATTTCGCCGATGGCCAGCCCCCGTTGCGCGGCGGCGAGCTGTTCCGCCACGTAGCGCGGCGAATGGCAGGCGCCGCATCCGGCCATGGCTTGCTCGCGCGCGTCCTTGCGCGAGGTTCTTTTCACGTAGTGCCGCGGCGCCGGGGCCGTGGCTTCGAAGGCGTGACAAGCGCCGCAGTCCGGCGTGCGCCGGCGTTCGCGCCCGGCCTCGATGCGCGCGATGACGCCGTGCTTGGACAGCGCCCAGCTGCGTTCCGCCGCGCCGGCATGGCAATCGATGCAGCTCTTGCCGGCCATGGCGGGGAGGGCCGCCAGCAGGAGCAGCCAGAGCACATGGCGCCTCAGTTCGGTCACCAGTTCGCGCATCAGTTGTGCTCCTTGTTGTGCGCGGTGTACTCGCCGCCCAGCCACAGCGCTTTCGGATCAGGCCGTGGCGCGCGCGCCTTGTCGCGCAGCTGCATGGCCTGGGCGGCGATGGAATTTTCCGCCTGCGCCAGCGCCGCATGGCCTTGCTGCACCAGTTCCGGTGCGCCGTGCGCCGCGGCCTTGTAGCTGCCGAGGTTGGCGAAGTACCACATCTCGAAATAGTCGCGCTCGATCGGCGAGACGTTGTAGAAGCTCGAGGCCTGGCCCTCGAAGAAGCCGATGCGTTCTTTCGGGAACACCGTGTCCATCCAGTCGGTCGGATAGGGCGGGCGCTCGCCGGCGGCGGGGTAAAGGGCCTTCTCGCTGCGCAACTGGCGCAGCAGGCGTTCCGTGCGGTTCAGCCCCTGCCAGGCTTGGGCGCGCTCGCGGTCCATGTCGGTCAATTGTCGGCGCGAGAACTCCTCGTCGTGGCAATCGGTGCACACCTCGACCCAGCGTTCGCGCTTGACCTTGTTCTCGGCGTTGTTGGGATTGACCTGGCGCAGGCCGAATTGCCAGATCGACTTGTCGGCCACCACATGCTGGCCATTGCGCATGTGGCAATAGGCGCAGGTGGGCGTCAGGTAGTTGCCTTTTTTGAGCGGCTTGCTCCAGTCGGTCTTCTGCGCGTCGGCGAGGTAGCGCTTGCCGTGGGCCGAGGCGAAGTAGGTCTCGTCGTCGGGATGCGGCGGGCCGCTGTGGCAGGTGGTGCAGGCCTCGGGCCGGCGCGCCTCGGCGGCGTCGAAGCGGTGGCGGGTGTGGCAGGAATCGCACTTGGTCGCCACCGAATGGCATTGCACGCAGGCCGTGGTCTCGGCCTTGGGCTTGTCGACGAAATGCTTGCTGTCGGTGGCGCGCTCCATGGCCAGCGCGTGGCTGGGGAAGCCATAGTGCTTCTCGGAATTGAAGGCGTCCTTCTGCACCCCGTGGCACTCGCCGCAGACCTGCGGCGTCGGCATGCGCAGCTTCTGGTGGTCGGCGCCGTGGCAGTCGGGGCAGGCCACCGGCGCGCGCTTGGCGGGCTTGCTGTGGCGGCTGTCGCGCCAGTCGGCGACGATGCCCGGTGTCAGCGCCTCGTGGCAAGCGATGCATTCCTCCGCCGGGTAGACGCCTTCGATGGCTTGGCCCGGCTGGTAGAAGCGGTCCGGGTCCCAGTAGCCCTGCACCGGGTCGGGCTGCCATTCGCGCGAATACAGGCCGCTGCCGGCGCCGCCCTTGCTCCAATCTACATAGGCCATACCGGCGGCGATGCCGGCGATGGACAGCAGCACCGGGATTAGCAGCCAGCGCCGGGACATCATCCTGAAAATCCCAGTTCAATCCGCAGATTTCGCAGATTACGCAGATAAAACCACGAAATAGCCGGTGTCCACAGCTCATCCAGCACGTGGTACGAACCCGCCGCGTAACGCCTCGATCCATCTGCGTCAATCGGCGAAATCTGCGGACCCGATGCTTTTGCCGGGATCATCGATCTCTGCGATGGCGGGCGACGGCGCGCGCGACGCCGACGCCGGCGAGCAGCAGCAAGGGCAGCAGCGTCAGGCCCGGTACCGTGTCGTCGGTGCTGCAGACGAAATCGAAACTCACCGCATGGACGTGCGCCCAGGCCGGCGTCGCCAGCGTTGCGAGCAGGAGCGCGAGTCGCTTCATGTCGCCAGCCTCGGTGCCATCAGCGGCTGCGGTGCCGCGCGCCAGGCGCTCCAGGCTTTCCAGTCGGTCAGGCGCCGTTGCGCCAGCACGCAGCGCGCGGCGCGGCGTCCGGCGGCGGCGGCGGTGACGATCAGGTCCGGCCCGTGCACGGCATCGCCGCCGGCGAAGACGCGCGGATGCGTCGTGCGGCCGTGGGCATCGACCTTGATCGCGCCGTATTCGGTGGCCACGCCGTTGGCCTCCAGCCAGTAAGGCGCCGCCGGCTGCTGGCCGAAGGCGAGGATCACCGCGTCGCAGGCAATGCTGGTCGGCGTAGCGCCAG
>JAXMJU010000196.1:0-20892 GCA_034376265.1 Sulfuritalea sp. | reverse complement strand
GGGGCTGTGGATATGTGGATAGCTCGCCTGACGGCGACCTCCCCACATACCCACAGCCCCGCCAAAAGCCAGCCCTTTTTGAATTTGGATTTCAACGTCAAAACCGATCGCTCAGACTCAAACCTGGATTGGAATGGACTTTGTGCACGCAGCGCATGCACAATCCGCTCGTCCGGAAACGCCTCGACGATGCGCAGCATGTTGAACAGATTGCGTTTGCCAAAGCCGCCGCCATACTCGGCGCCCAGTTGCGCCGCCAGACCGGCGATGGCTTGCTCGCCATAGGCGGCGCGCTCCCCCTTGAGGATCTCCTGCTGGACGCGCCTGCCGATATTCCAGTAAAGCAGGGTCAGCCCGGCATTGACGGCGGTCGCCAGCGCGCCACGTGCTTCGACGATCAGGCTGCGGACATCACCCAGAAGGCGGCTGCCATCCGCGACAGCTTTGCCGAGCTTCTTTGTCATACGCCGAGCTCCTCGAAGTTCTCCTGAATCCTCGCCGCCAGTTCCACCGCGTCGCAATTCAGGTCGGCCAGCTCGGCATGGATGTCGCGCAGGGTCTGCTCGAAGTCGAAGTCCTCGTCCACTTCCGCCGGGGCGACGCCGACGTAGCGGCCGGAGGTCAGGCTCCAGTCGGCGACTTCGATCTCGGCGCGGCTGACGACCTTGCACAGGCCGGGCACGTCTTGCATTTCGGCCTTGGGGAAGCGATCTTGCAGCCAGGCGATCTGACGGTGAAGGTAGGTCGCGGCCTTGAGTTGTTCGACGGCGGCCTTGCGCTCTGCGTCGAGTTGCTTGATGAGTTTGCTGGTGGCGCGACGGTCGAAAGGTGCTGGCAACTGCGCCCCCTCTCCCCGGCCCTCTCCCGCGAGGGGAGAGGGGGATAGATCGGTGGCCAACTGCGCGGCGCGGGCGGCGAGTTTGTAGAGCAGGTCGATCTGCTTGACGAGGCCGCGCTCCGCTGCCGCCAATGGGTCGAAGGCTTGTCGGGCGGCATGCTGATGCTTGAGAGTTGGCGCTGGCGACACGGCGAATTTCTTCAGATAGGCGGTGAGTCCATCGACCAGGGCAGTGCGATCGATCAGGTAGGCATTGGCGGCCTCGGCCCATTCAGCCATGGCATCGGCGAAGACCTTCTGCTTTTCCGACCTGAGAGTTCCAAGGCCGATGGCGTTATCTATAAAGGCGGACACCAGCGATTCGCGGCAGGCGGTGAGTTGCGTTTCGAAGCGCGTGAGCGCAGGTGCCACTTCGCTAGCCTCGCTGCCAAGCCGGCCAAGGTATTCGTCCACCAGTCCGAGAAAGCGCTCGCGCTGTCCGCGATACAGCCAGTTGAACGGTGGATTGGCCACGACGAAATCGAAGTTGCGCAGCAGATCTTCGAGCAGCTTGTTGTCGAAGCGGTCGTAGTCCTTGGGCAACTGGTTGGCCAGGGGTTCGAAATCGGCTTCGATGGCGTTCATGGCCTCGACCAGCGCCGCGCCGAGATTGGCGCCGGAGGGCAGCTTGAGCAGGTGGTCGTAGCGGGCTATCGCGGGCAGCATCAGCGCGCGGCGCTTGATAAAATCGCCCTTGACCAAGGGGCGCTTGGGCATCTTGCCGGCGGCCTGATCGGCCTGGATGGCTTGCAGCGCCGCCTGGTAACGGTTGGTGGCGTGACGCAGGAAGATCACGCCGAGCACCGGCATGCAATATTCGCTGCTGGTCAGCTTGGAATTGGCGCGCAGTTGATCGGCGGCTTCCCAGAGGCTGTCTTCGATTTTGGAAATGTTCTGCAAGGCGCTCATGAACTATTTCTTGCCGGTCTTTTTGGGCTTGACGCTGGCCTTGATGCCGGCCTGCCCGGCATGCGCCATGACCAGCACCTCCAGCATGGAGGCGACGGAGCGATGCTCGCGCGCGGCGGCCTGGCGAATCAGGTCCTTGATTTCGGCCGTGGTCCGGATGGACAGGGTTTCACATTTGTTGCGAGGCATGGCTCGATCCAGGAATTGGGCCTCGCAAATGTACTGCCTTTCCGGATATATGGCAATGTCAAACGGCGATCCGGCACAATGACCAGCCGCCGCAAAGGCCCTAGCCCTTGAGCAGCTTGCCGGTACCGTCTCGCACGCTGACGTTCACCGGGAAGCCGCTCCTGACGCTCTGGGTGACGACGCAGAAATCCTCGAACTGGTCGAGCACGCGATCGAGATGTTCGAGGCTGTCGGCCGGCGCATCGACCTGGATCATCACATCGACGCTGCCGACGCGCAGGCGCTTGGCCTCGTTGCGTTCCATGTGCGCGGTAACCACAGAGACGATCGGGCCGGGATTGTTCTTGAACTTGCGCAGCGCGAACAGCAGGCTGGCCGAGAGGCAGTTGGCGACGCTGGCGGCGAGCAGGCGCGAAGGATTGGGGCCGGCGTCCCGGCCCAGGGGTGGCGGCTCGTCGGTCAGGAGCGGCGGAATGTCCTGGTCGAAGCGGATCAGGAAGGCGTAGTCCTCCTGCTGTTCGAGGGTGAAGCTGAACTGCTGGGTATCACTCATGACTATCTCCGTGAAGAGTTGGCGCTGGCGATACGGCGCTTCAGAAATAGTAGCGCGCCATCAGCTCCAGTTTGCGGGCGTTCTGCTTCTCGCCGAATTCGCTGCCGGCGCTGCCCTTGAGCCAGGTCGCGCGCAGGCGCAGGTCGAGGTTGGTGATGCCGTTGTAGAGCAGTTCCGGCGTCAGCGACCAGCTGCGGTCATCGAGGTTGGCGATCAGCGTCGCCGAGGGCGTGAAGTACACGATGTCGAAGGGCTCCTTCTGGCTGGCGCGCAGGTAGAGGTAGCGCTCGCCGGCGTTGGGGCGGCCGTAGGACGGGCTGATCTGCCGCGCCTTGGCCAGCAGCGCAGGGTTGCCGCTGTCGACCAGGCGATGGAAATCGGTGAGCTGGCTTTGCGTGTAGCCCGTGCCGTTGCGGTAATACTCGGCAATCCAGGTGGTGTCGTGTTCGGTCAGGTAGCGCAGGCCGAGCAGATAGCTGGTCGCATCGCGGGTTTCGCTGCTGACGTTGCCGGCGGCGTCGATGCGGCGCTGCTCGACGTCGCGCAGGCGTGCCCATTCGCCGTGGATTTCCAGTGCGCTGCTGAGATTGCGCGAGAAGTCGATGCCGAAGCGCGAGCTGCGGCTGCCGTTGGCCAGCCAGGTAAAGTCGATGTCGGTATCGCGGTAGAGCAGGTAGAGCTTGGCGGCGGCGTTGAGGTGGTTCGGTCGGCCGAAGTCCTGGTTGGTCTGAGTGCCGACCGGCAGCAGCACGGGCGTGAAGGCCACGGTCTTGAGGTCGCCGCCATCGTCGGAAAAGTTGCGGATGAAATCGGCGGCGAGCATGGTGTAACCCTCGCGCGCCAGCTCGACGTCGTTGGGGTCTTTCATGCGCTCGATGAAGCCAACCGGATTCCAGGCGTAGCCCTTGCCCCATTTCGCCGCGATCTTGCCGGCATCGAGCGTGAAGCCGGGGTCCGGCTTGAACGAGACATAGGCCTCGTCGAAACGCAGCGTGCCTTCGCTGCCCAGTTCGTCGCGGCGCGCGTCGGCATTGGCGCGCAGGTTGAAGCTGGCAATGCCCCGCGTGTACTTGGCGTTGAGCTTGAGCGTCGCGGTATTGCGCTCCAGCGTATCGCGCGCGAGTCCGTTCAGCGTATAGAAGGAGCCGTCGCGATTGAGCCAGGAGCGATCGGTCTTGAGTTCGAGATAGCCGCCGAACTCGAAGGGCTGCTTGTCGAATTCCGCCGCGTCGAACTTGAAATCCTCGGCTTGGGCGCCGCCGGCCAGCAAGCAGGCCAACAGCACCAGCCACGGTTTCATTTGCGCAAATCCTCGACGCGCGGCAGGTAATTGAGCGAGAACACCTCGTCGGGGAAGTCGCGCTTCTTGATGTTGGCGTAGAGCATCACCGACTTGTGATCCTTGTACAGCGGGCTGTCGGTCTCTATCGTCGCCGGGCGCCTGATGCCGCCGCCGAAATCCTTGGTGTCCTTGAAGCGCAGGGTCTTGATCAGCATGCCGCTGGCGGCGTAGCACTCGATGTCGATCGGCAGCAGGGTCTTCTTGTCCACCCACATTTTCAGTTTGTCGTAGGCGACTTCATTGGTCTTGGCCTTCAGATTGAGCAGGTAGCGGTCCTTCTCTTCCGTCGCCGCCTCGACGTCGTACTCGACCGTGTAATCGATGCGCAGGATGTCGGCATTGTTGAAGACGCCGCCGGTCACCGACTGCAGGCTGGTGATGCGCATCGGCTTGCCGACCTCGGGGATGTAAAGCCACATGTTGTCGCCCAGGCGCAGCGTGGCGCGCCCCTTGTCGCTCTGCGGCGCGAGGAAGAGCGCGACGATCTTGTCGCGGCCCTTCTTTACCGAATACAGCACGAACTCCTTCTTCCTGCCGTCGGGCTCGACGTTGATGAGCTTCCTCAGCATCTCGTAGGACTCGGGTTCGAGGTTGCGGTCCACCTTCTTCAGGATCGCGGTGCCGTCGAGGGCGAGAACCTGCGTCGCCACCAGGCAAAACAATAGTGCAATGAGTCTTTTCATGACGATTCCATTTTCAGACGTGGCGCAGGGCACTGATCGGATCCATGCGCGAAGCCTTCCGCGCCGGTTGCAGGCTGGCGACGATGGCGACGACCACCACCAGTGCAGCGATGGTCAGCACGTCGCCGCCGGCGATGGTCGGCGCCATCACCAGGTTCTGCTGCTGGCCAAAATTGAAGGTCGGGCTCCAGAGCTTGATGCCGAAAATCGCGACGAGGCTCAACAGCGTACCCGCCACCGTGCCGACGAGGCCCAGCATCAGGCCTTCGGCAAGGAACAGCGAGAGGATACGCGAGGGCGGCGTGCCGATCGCGGCAATGGTGCCGATTTCGCGGATGCGCTCGAACACCGCCATGATCATCACGTTCATCACGCTGACGAGGACGATTGAGACCAGCACCACCTTGATGAACAGCGTCATCAGATCGATCATCTTGGCCAGGTTGGCAAAGGGCGAGAGGTCAGCCCAGCTGTGGGTTTCCAGCACCGGCTTGCCTTCCTTGCTGCTGACGCCTTCCAGCGCGGTCCTGATCTGGCCGGTGCTACGATCGAGGCGCGAGAAGTCCTTCAGGCGCACCGCGATCTCGCTGACCTCGGCCTCGTTCATGCGCAGCAGTTCGCGCGCATCGTCGATGTGCACATAGCCGTCGCGCCCGCCGGGGCCGGTCACGCTCTCCAGGATGCCGCGCACGACGAAGGTCTTGCCGTTGACCGAGCCGTCGCGGTTGGTGGCGACCACCACCACGGTGTCGCCGACCTTGGTCTTCATGCCGCGCGCCAGCAGCTGCGGGATCACGATCTGGCCGCGACCGACCAGCGCGCCGGCCTGGTCGCCCTCGATCATGCGGCCAGGCAGCAGCGGCGTGGTCGCCGCCTCGCGCGCCGGGTCGATGCCGTTCACGCGGATACTGGTAGTCTCGGCGAAGTTGCTGAACATGCCGCCGAACTTGACCCGCGGCGACCAGGTCTCGACCGCCGGATTGGCCTGCAGCGCCTCTTCGACCTTGACCATCATCGGCGGCTTCATGTTGAGGTTGAGCGGCAGGTTGTCGATCGAAGCGACATAGCCCTTGCGATGCACCTGCAGGTGGCCGAGCACCGAGTCGGTGATCTGGCCGACCATCATGGACCGGAAGGAACCGGCGACGGCGATGAACAACAGCACCGCGACCATGCCGATGACGATCAGCAGCAGGGTCAGCGTGGTGCGGCGGCGGTAGCGCAACAGGTTGCGGCTGGCGATGCCAAGAATGTCAAACATGGCTGCCTCCATTCTGCAGGCGCCCGTCTTCGAGCGTGAAGGTCACTTCCGCCTCGCCCATGATCTTCGGGTCGTGGGTGGAGAAGATGAAAGTGGTGCCGAAATCGTCGCGCATTTTCTTCATCAATTCGAGGATGCGGTAGGCGGTGTCGTGGTCGAGGTTGGCGGTGGGTTCGTCGGCCAGCACCAGTTTGGGCTGGCTCACCAGCGCGCGCGCCACGGCGACGCGCTGCTTCTGCCCGCCGGAAATCTGGTCGGGCCGCTTGTCGGCCTGGTCGCTCATGCCGACGGCCTCCAGCATGCGCAGCACCTGGGTGCGACGTTTTTCCGCCGGCCATTCCTGCACCATGCGCAGCGGGTATTCGACATTCTCGAACACGGTGAGCACCGGGATCAGGTTGAAGTCCTGGAACACGAATCCGATGTGTTCGCCACGGAAGCGCGCCGCGGCGCGGCGGTCCAGCGTCGCGATGTCAGTGTCGAGCACCGTGAGCGTGCCCGAGCTCGGGTGATCGAGGCAACCGACCATGTTGAGCAGCGTGCTCTTGCCGCTGCCCGAGGGGCCGACGAAGGCGACGAAGGACGCAGCCTCGATGGCAAAGTCGATACCCTTGATCGCCGGCACGTCGATGTCGCCGACGCGGTAGGTCTTGGTCAGGCCGCTTGCTTGCACGAGACTCATTTCAGTGTTCCTTCACTTGCAGTTGTTGTGCAGCTTCCACTTCTCGGCATGGCCCATGGCCACCGCAAAGGCCGGCGGCGTGCAGCGATCGTCGGCGCCGGGTGCGGCCGTAGCCGGGGCGACCGCGGCAAGCGCGTCCGTGGCGGGAAAGCCCTGCTGGCCGACGACGCCGATCAGCGTGAGAAACAGCACCACAATCGCCGTACCGCCAGCGTCGACTCTCTGGCTGGCATGGGGCGTGAAGACCTCGCAGGTGCCGCCGGCGCAATGTTGCGCCTGCCGGCGGGAAAAGGCGTTGTAGATCTTGCAGCCGATGCAAATGCCGAAGGCGCTCTCGAAGAACATCAGCGTCAGGCAGGTGGCGCAGACCAGCATGTTGATCGGCCCGATCACGTTGTTGATCACGATCAGCCAGAGCATGGTCACCGCCAGCCCCCAGCCGATGGCCCAGGCGAAGCGCTTCTGCGGCGCGCCGGTCCATTCCGGCACCTGATTGCGCACGGCGAAGCGGCCGACGATCATGCTCGGCGAATACTTCGGGTTGATGAACAGACGGATCGTGAAATCGATCAGGAAGGCGATCACGAAAATCTTGGTCGGGCGGAAATTGCCCATGAACCACGCGTTGGCGAAGCTCATCATGGCGAACACCAGGAGGATGCCAGCGGCGGCCCGCACCTCGCGTTCGTTCAATACCGGCACGTCATAGCCGGGCACCGTCTCGCCGAATCCGAAAATCCTGCTCATGTCGTTCCTTTCAAAAGTAGTTGCCGCAATTTGACACGAGCCACGCCAGCTGCGCGTTGCCGCACCCGGCAGATTTGCATCGCCCGGTTGCGCGAACGCGGGTTGTTACGCTGCGTTACAAACGCGAAGCTTCAGTGGAGGTTCGGGGGCAAGCAATGCGCTGGGTCATGGTCTGGCAGAAGGTCGCGGCCCCTGCCCCGGCAACGGAGCGATGAATTGGAAACGAGCGGTCCGCGCTGGCCGCTGGGTGCCCTGAAGATCCATTCGTCAGCTCAAAAATGGCGCCCCAAAGCAGCCGTCCAATACGGCTCAATGCGCGCCCCCGCAGGCGGCATCCCACAACTCGTGACAGTATCGGCCGCCGTTCCGCCAGCGCCGACTTTGCTGGCCGCCGCACGAAATACACTTACAGCCCACCCCAAGCCTCCGCCGCCAACGGCAACTCATTCAATTCCGCCCGCGCCTCTCGCCACATCGGATAGTGCTGCTCCAGCAGCGCCACAAAGCGCTCGCTATGTGTCGGCTCGACCAGGTGCAGCATTTCATGCACGACCACATATTCCAGTAGATCCTTGGGCTTCTTGACCAGTTCGGTATTCAGGCGAATGTTCCCCGCTCGGTGGTTGCAGCCACCCCACTTGGTTTTCATGCGCTGAAGGAAATAGCCAGCGACTTTTACACCAAGCCTTGCTTCCCATTTCTCGATCAGCGCAGGCACCACCTTATGCAGCAGTGCGCGGTGCCATTCCTCGATGACCTGTTCCCGCTTCGCCAGCGTGCTGCCAGGGCGCACTGTGAGCGTGATGCGCCGATGATCCAGCTTCACAACGGGCTTCGCGTCCTTCACGACTACGGACAGCAGATAGTGCCGTCCCCAAAGGTAATGGCTCTCCCGCTCCACAAACTGTCGCGGCGTTTCCCTAGCCTGGGCGAGCAATTTCGCCTGCTGGTCACGAATCCATCCGAGCTTGGTGATGGCAAAGGCGCGGGCCACTTCCAATCGGGTTCCGGTGGGCGCCACCAGCGTGACATGGCCGGCCGGCGGATGCACCGAGAGGTGCACGTTCTTGACCGCCTTGCGCGTTACGGCGATTTCAATGTCGCCGAGCCGGATGTTCGCGGTCACAGATACCCCGACTGATTCTTGATGATCTCGAACAGCGCCTGCGTTGCTTCGCGGTCGCGGTCGAGAAGCGGGAACAGGGCATTCAGCACTTGCGCTTCGCGGGCCTGGTCGCCGTACCACCCGGCAGGCGCACGCTCGCGCACGGCGAGGTCGATCTTCAAGGCCAGCGCGGCTTTGTCTTCGTCGGCGGTCGGATAACGAAAACTCGTCGCCGAAATCGTGCCCAGATTGTTGAACAGCACCGTCGCCTCGCGATTGCCGTGCAATGCCGATGGAATGCCGTCCTCCGGCTGCCTGGCCGCCAGCCGCTTCACCAGGTCTTCGGCGTTGCGCAGAAACTCCTCATATGCCGCCGTATCCGTCCGGCTCTGCCTGATCAAGTCGTCGAGCAGCTTCGACATCTGCGCGTAGAACCTAGGATCGGTAAGCTGGTCGCGAATGATGGTCTTGCGGACGTTGTTGATGATCCCCTCGGCGATGGCGTTCTTCGAGAGCTTGCCCTTCTCGTTGAGCTTTTTGGCGATGGCATCGTGGATGCCGGTCTCGATGATAAGTTCGGTCAGCGACATCTCGCCCAGTTCGCCCAGTTCCGCCGCCGGGTCGG
The DNA here is from genome assembly GCA_034376265.1 of Sulfuritalea sp. Classification (GTDB taxonomy): domain Bacteria; phylum Pseudomonadota; class Gammaproteobacteria; order Burkholderiales; family Rhodocyclaceae; genus Sulfuritalea. Next base: position 11,919 of record JAXMJU010000196.1, on the reverse strand, counting down.
CCTGGATGTAGGTGTTGATCAGGTGGCGCATGTCCGCCTCGAAGGGCTTGATGTCCAGCTCCTCGCCGGAGTGCTTCTTGATGGCGGAGCGAATCTCGGCGTAGAACTCGATCTCCTTTTGCAGTGCCGTCGCGTCGGCATCGGCATATCCCGCCTCGGTCAAGTCCTGCGCAAGGTCGGCGTAGGCCCGAGCAAAGATCGCCACCGCCTTGTAGAACGACACCCGCAGCGCCTCGGTTTCGGTCAATGCATTCGCGTTGGCCGCATCGCCGCAGAAGTAGCGCAGGTACTGCTCCACCTCGCGCGGCAGCGCTACCGGCTCGCACAGGTAGCCGAGCGCCTGGCGGGCATTGTCGAGCTGCTTCTTGCCCTCCTCCAGCCAGTTCTTCAGGCGCACGTTGTTGTCGCCACCGTTGCCCTGGTCGATGTCCAGCTCGTCGGAGCTATACACCGCGATGGCCTGCTGCACGTCGCCGAAGAGCTTCTTGAAATCGACGATGTGGCCGTAGTCCTTGTCGTCGCCGTCCAGCCGGTTGGTGCGGCAGATGGCCTGGAACAGGTTGTGGTCGTGTAGTTCTTCGTTGTCGAGGTAGATGTAGGTGCAGCTCGGCGCATCGAAGCCGGTCAGCAGCTTGCTCACCACGATTAGAAGCTTCAGGTTCGCCGGTTCCTCAATGAAGCGGCGCTTCATCTCCGTCTCGTACTTCTCGGTGGTCGGGAAGTCCTTCAAGACATGCTGCGTGTAGGTGTCGAACTTGTAGCGCTCGTCGCTGTTGGCCGGCTCGCGCGAGATCGCGTTGTGGTTCGGTTCGAAGGACGTGATGATCCCGCAGTAGCGGCCGAAGCCCGTGTTCTGAAACAGCCGGAAGTAGTGGCAGGCATCGTAGATCGAGGCCGCCACCAGGATCGCCGTGCCGCGGTCGTTGTTCAGGCGCGGCTTGAGGGCGAAGTCGCCGATGATGTCGGCAATGATCTCGCGTTTGCGCCCCGCCGCGCTCATCAACTCTTCCATGGTCGCCCAGCGCTTGCGCACCAAAGCCTTCTGGAAGTTGTTGAGGTTTTTGGTCTTCTGCTCGAACCAGTCATCAATTTTTTTCTGCGAGGTCAGCCGCTCCGGCACGTCGCGAGCCTCGTACTTGAGGTCGAGCACCACCTTGTCGGCCACCGCCTGGTGAAACTTGTAGGTGTGGATGTAGGTGCCGAACACATCCCGTGTCATCCGCCTGTCGCGGCGCAGCAGCGGCGTGCCGGTGAAGCCGATGAAGATCGCGCCTTCCAGCCAGCGCTTCATCTGCTTGTTCATGTCGCCGCCCTGGGTGCGGTGGCATTCGTCCACGAGCACATAGAAGCGGCCATGCACCGCAGGGGCCGGGCCATTCAGATCGGCCACGTCGAACTTGTGAATCAGCGCGCACATCAGTCGCGTTGTGGTCGCCCCCAGCTTCTCGACAAACTCCGCCCGCGAGGTAATGCGCGGCGAGGGTGAGTTCTCTCCGATCACCCCCGCATTGCGCATCACGCCTTCGATTTGCTTGTCCAGCTCGTCGCGGTCGGTGATGATCAGGATGCGCGCCTCGGGCTCAAACTCCAGCAGCCACTTGGCAATCAGCACCATCAGGATGCTCTTGCCGCTGCCCTGGGTGTGCCAGATCACGCCGCCCTCGCGCCTGGCGATGCGCTCTTGCGCCGCCTTCACCCCGGCGTATTGATGCGGGCGCGGCACCTTCTTCTGGCCGGCGTCGAAGATGATGAAGTTGCGTAGCAGGTCGAGCAGCCGGACCTTGTTGCACAAAGCCGCCAGCGGCCGGTCGAGCAGCGCTCCGGCGGCGGGTGTCGCCGTCCCGTCAGCGCCGACTTTTGTTTCATCCTTCCACGCCACGAAAAACTGTTCCGGCGTGCCTGTCGTGCCATAGCGCAGTCCCTGCGAATCGCTGCCCGCCAGCACAAGCTGCACCGTGCTGAAAAAGCCCTTGTTGAAAATCTCTTCCTGATTGGTGATGAGCTGGCGCACCCCATCGGCCAGCTCCACGGAGCTGCGCTTGAGCTCGATCACTGCGATGGCGATACCGTTGATATAGAGCACGATATCCGGGCGCCGTTCGTATCCGCCGCGCAGCGTCACCTCCTCGGCCAGCGCGAAGTCGTTGTTCTCGGGGTTTTCCCAGTCGATCAGATGCACCGTCTCATGCGGCTGCCCGGCGGCGATCTGCACCGGCACGCCGTAGCGCAGCAACTGGTAGGTGCGCAGGTTGGCCTGGTAGAGCGTGATGCCGGTCGCATCGGCAGCCGTCTCCAGTTTTTGCAGGGCGGCGGCAATGTGGGCGGCGGAATAGCCACGCGCCGCGAGGTTGTCGTGCAACAGTGCGGTTTCGATGGGGCGATTGTTCTCGCGTTTTTTCCACTCGCCGAGATAGCGGTAGCCGAGCCAATCGGGCCGCGCCTTGCCGGTGAACAGGTCGATGACGCGGTTCTGCGTCTTGCGTTCGGAGCGGTGTTGTTCAGACATGGCCAGCTTCCAGTACATTCATTTCAACACCTCCCAGTGTCCGGCCTTGGTTGGCCCGACATGTCGAATCCGGCCCGCAGCCTTCAGTTTTTCCAGGTGGTACTTCACCCCGTCTGGCGTCAAAGACAGACGCTCGGCAAGCTCGCGGCGGGTCAGGCGTGGCTCACTCTTGAGCAAACGGCAAATCCGTTCCTGGGGTGTGGATGCTGTTTCTTGGGTGGTTTCTTGGGTGGTTTCTTGGGTAGTAGGGCCAGAGCGCCCGCCGACGGCTTCCAAATAGTCCGACGAAAAAGGGAACTCCAGCAATAACTCGTTGGCATCAATGCGCAATCGCGGCGCCGGCGTTCCCTCCTCCCGGCAGGCCCGAAAGATACGGTCGATGCCGCGCCCCCAAGCTTCGATTTCACCGACCCGGAAGAAGGCGTTGGCTACCAGCGGGTTGAAGGGCAACGAGGGATGTTCCCCGAGCAACTTCTGCAGCGACCACCCCTCCGGCAACGCCGCCGGGTTCCAGATCTTCAGCTTGTCTTCGTACACGCGTATCTGTACCGGGGCCGGCACCGCGTAGTCGCGGTGCATCAGCGCATTTAGCAGCGCCTCGCGCAACGCAGCCCGTGGCACGGGAAAGCGTTCGATGCGCTGGATATCTTCGTAGCGGATGGCGGCCTTGAGGTACTTGGTGAGAAGCAGGTCCATGGTCTGACGCACTTGGCCGAACAGATCGCCCCCCACCTCGTCGTGATAGACAAGATCGGACTCCGAACGAAAGAAGCCGATCTTGACAAAGGCACCCGTCACGAAGCGTTGCGGATCGGGGTGAAACAGCAGCACCGCCGCACGCGCCAGGTACTTACCCTCCGTCAACTTCAGCTTTTCCACCAGTCCCGCATCGGACGCATCCAGGGCCGCAGGGTCCATGCGCCCGCTGTCGACAGCGAGCGCGCGGAATGTCTGGATCGCCTGCGGCCGGAGGTCGGCTACCGCCACACCCGGCACGGGCACGCCGTCCCAAGTGCGCCCCTGCTTGCGCAGCAAGAAGCGATCGAGGGCCGCGCCCTTCAGCTCTTGCAGCGTGCTGCCGCTACGCTGGTAGTAGTGCCCCCGGTAGCTGATGGGCGCGGGGTAAGGCGGCGTCACCAGCTCCAGATAGTCCTTGCCGTCATCGTGGCGAAGGTTCACCTCGATCAGGATGCCCAGCAGATCGCGCACCTTGTTGGGCAGGTCTTCCAGCAGTTTCCGGGCATCCGGGATGCCGACCACCTTGCCGTGATCGTTGCGTCCGATGACCAGCACACCGCCCTCGGCATTGGCAAAGCCGCACACCCAGCGCAGATGGTCATCGCGCCAGGACTCCTTCCACTCGATGTTCTGGTGCTCTTTCATGCGAGGCGAATCCTCCCGGTCAGCAGTTCCTGCATCATCGCCTGCTTGAGGTCGCGGGTCTTGTCGCGCCGTGCCACCAGCGCCGACAATTCGGCGTCCATGCCGGTAACGGTGATGACCGTTATCGTGCGGGTGATCATCGGTCGATTTTCAAAGAACATCGGTCGATTGTCGGTCGATTCCGTGGCGGTCGATTTCATGATTGAGCCGGTCGATTGTCGGTCGTTTTGGCCACGTAGCGCACGGCCCGCCCCTTGCCGACCAGTTCCAGAAGCCCAAGCTCGGTCAATCCCTTCAGGTCACGGCCGGCGGTGTCATTGGCCACGCCGAACTCCGTCACGCACCACCCGCGCGTCACCATTCCCTCGGCCATCACCCTGGCGACGATGCGCTTCTGCCGCTCGTTGAGCTGTGCCTCGATAGCCGGGGTCACCGGGCCTGAGACAGTTGCGGGAGTCTTGATCCGGTCAAGGTTGCCCGCCGGTCCGGGCAGCGTGACCACGAAGAACCCATCCTGCTGCTCGATCTTCGGCTCGTCCAGGCCGTGGTCCAGCATGGCGTCCCGCATCCGGGCGAAGCCGGTACCGCGCTGCTCCATCAGCGACAACGTGGCCAGCGTCTGCGAGATCAGCGGATTGCGCGAACAGGGCCGGTAGCCGCCCCGGCGCAGGCGCGCCGGCGTCAGCGGTTTCAGTGGATAACCGGGACTGGCGATTTCGATGCGGTCGCTGAACACGCGCACGAAAATCTTCCGGGCCGCATCCTCGTAGTTGCGGTGCGCCACCGCGTTGACCAGCGCTTCGCGCAACGCCGCCGTCGGATACTCGTCCAGGCGCATGTTATTCAGACCCACGACCCGGCGCGGGTGAAAGCTGTGGTCGTCGATGAACTTCAGCGCCTGCTCAAGCGCGAACGGCAGCGGGGCATTGATGCCCGCCTGTCCTTTCGGACGCCCCGTGATGCGCGGCCCCTCGTAGGCGTCGGCCAGAATCTCGCACTGTGGGAAGCGGTTCGCTGGTTTGGGCGCAAACAGGACGAACGCCCCGGTCGTCGGGTGAAACCGATCCCTCGCCCCGGCACTGACCGCGAGGCCGCGTGCGTGAAGCGCCTCGCCCCCGGAGCGGAAAAGCGGTTCCGCTGTATTCGCCACGATGCTGCCGTTGAAGCGGTCGAGCAGCCCCTTGTCCAGGCCGGTCGCGAACGCATCGGAGAGGACCGCGGTTTCAAACGGCGACGCGGCTTCCACCTGTTGCTCGCCCTCGGCAACCTCGTCCGCAGTGGCCTGAAGCGCGAACGCCTCCGCCAGCATGCGGTGCAGCGCCTCCAGCATCAGCGGACGCAAATCCTCGCGGTCGTGGAAGCGCTTGTAGGTGAAGCCGTCCTGCTTGACCTCGGCAATCAGCGCCTTTGCCTCCGCCGACCGCGCGCCATCCGCGCTTCCCTTGAGGAACACGACCGTGGGCAGCTTCAATTCCCGCGCAAGCCGGTATTCGTGGTGTGTTGCGGAAATCTCGCCGTCCGCGCCGCCATATTCGTTCGCGATCATGAGCACATACGCCTGGCAAGCCTTCAGCGCCGCAAGATAGGGTTTGCTGGCCGGCCGCGGTGGTGGCGGCTCCTTCTCGAACAACACGGGCACGCCATGCTGGAGCAGGAAAGGATCGGTCGAGATCAACCCGGCCACGGCGGCGCGCTCCAGTTCCAGTTCCTTCTGCACGCTGCTGATGAAGATGCGAACGGGTTTCATACCAAGCGAATTCTCCCGGTAAGCAGTTCCTGCATCATCGCCTGCTTGAGGTCGCGGGTCTTGTCGCGCCGTGCCACCAGCGCCGACAATTCGGCGTCCATGTCGGAGAGGACGGCGGCGATGGCGGTTTGTTCGGCACGCGGGGGGAGCTTGATTACTGTGCCGTTGATAAGCCCAGTGTTCAAATTCATCTGTGAGCCCGTTTGACCATGCCTCGTCCAATCCGGCTCGATCCATTTGAGGACGTAGTAAACAAACAATTGGTTGGCATCGAGATTGTCGAAAACGACAAATCCGTCGTGAATGCAAACGTCAATCCGCGTGATGATTGGGCGCCCGACTGTCGCACAGATGCTCATAATCAGGCTGCCAGTAGCGACAGGTCGACTATGCTTCACTCCGAGCACTGAAAGACGCTGAGTTGTCTCGTAAAGGAACATCCCGGAGCACGTCACATCCGAGATGCGAACCCAGCCAATAGATGAGTTTTCGTCAAACCATACTGGACTATCAATCGGGCGAGGTGACGCGCCGCGCTGGATCTTCGCCAAGTCCCCCAGCCGCTTCATCTCCCACTCCCCGCTGAAGCCGGGGAGGCGGCTTTGGCCGGTGAGGAGTTGCTGCATGGCGGCCTGTTTGAGGTCGCGCTTCTTGGCGATGAGCCGCGTAAGCCCCTCCAGCAGCGCATCCACATCACTCAACGCCGCCGCGATGGCGCGTTGTTCGTCGATATTTTCGGGCAACGTTACCGACTCAAGGTGAAGATCGTTTCGATTGACACCAGGAACACCGCTTTTGCCGCTGAACGAATGAAAATCAAACCTATGGAGCAGGTAGTAAACGAAACGCGGGTCGTTGCCGTGAAAGTCACGCACATAGAGCGTCGTGTTCAACGGCCAGAAAGGTTCCGTGACAAAAAATATCTCACCTATCGTGCCGTATCGTCCTGTGACAACGCCCGATGGATTAACCATCGAGACATTGTGATAGTCAGTAACGCCCGCTGAACTGACTATTGGAACTGAGCCTCGCTTCCGAGCATGATGGGGAAGGTCGTAACCACGCTGGAATGTCACAACTTTGCCAAGAGGCACTGAATTCCAAGTCATCACAACCTTGCCCCCATCCGCTTGCGGTGTCCGGCCATCCCCGCAAAAGTCGGCGCTGGCGGGACGGCGACTGGCTGCGTCCAATTCATGGCTTCACCTCGTCGGAGTCCCACCGTTCGCGGTAGGCGTTGATGTAGCTCGCCGTGGCAACGGGGTCGATGTCGAAGTAGTGGCGGCAGAGGCGGCGGTAGAGATTGAGCGCCGATTCGTGGCTGCAGAAATCCAGCAGGCCGTCGAGCGTCCGTTCGATCTGCCGGACATCGCGGCTGCCAGTGGCGATAAGGGTTTTCACCATCGGCGTGTATTGGGCGATGGCGACGACTTGCAATTCTTGTAACTCGCGGGCGAGCGCGTGCGTTGATTTCAGGAGAGCAGAGTAGTCGTTCATGACCTATTCCTGAACCTCTCGAACTCGATAGGTTTAATTACGGCGAATTCGCCACAATTGAATTCGATATCGCTCATGGCCGGAACCCCATTTTCTCTAAATGTTCTTCCACGCGGGCGGCCAGCGTCGCCACCTCGTCGGTGAGTTGCGGCAGCGGCGTGGCGTAGCGTTCGGCCAGTTCGCGGATGCGGCCCGTGAGGGTTTGCGAGACGCGATCCAGTTCGCCTTGCACGGCGGCTTGCAGACGGGCCATCCACTTGTCGTCCACCACCAGGGTCTTGATTTCGGCCTCGGTCAGCTTGGGGTATTTCTCATAGGCGAGCCGGTCGAGCGCGGCTTCCTGCTCCTTCACGGCGCGCTTCAGTGCCGTCTCGTTCTCGGTCAGTTCCAACCAGCGTTTGAGCACGGCAATCTCGTCTTTCGCCTCCTTGTCGGTCCTGATTTCCTTGAGCCGGGCATTGATCTCGCCCTTGGCGATCTTGTCCAGCGCGCCGAGGTAGCCATCTTCGCCGCCGTGTTCTTCTTCCAGTTCGGCGAGGCCGGCTGTCGCCGCTTCCAGTTCGGCCTGCCTGGCCTCGATGGCGGCCTGCTCCTTCGCGAAGTAGCGGGCGACGATCAGCGCCTTGGGAATCAGGTCGCAGGCCCAGCCCTTGTCCTTGCTCTTGCCTTTCTTGTCGGATTCGACGATGCGGGCCGGTTTGGCGACCCAGCCGTCGCTGGCGATCAGGTAGGCATCGTCCTGCATCGTCTCGGCCCAGTAGTCCATCAGGTGCTGGTAGATGTCGTAGGCATCGAGCAGCGGCGCCGGCTTGAAGGTGGCGAGCAGCGTTTCGGCAATGGTTTCGATCAGCGCCTTGGGGTGGCCGTCTGGGCCAAAACCGGTGAGGCCGGGTGTGACGGCGCGGCGCCAGTCGGCAAAAAGCTGCGTCGCCGTTTGATTGAAGGCGGTGAACTCGGCATGGCCGAAGATGGCGGGCTTGACTTCGGACAGCGCCAGTTTGAGGCGGGCGTAGCCGGGACGGTCGGCGGACTTGAACAGCGTGGCGCGCACACCGGGGAGCACTTGCCAGTAGGCGGCCAAGGCGTTGTCGGGAGCATCGAGGTCGCGCTCGGGGATGCCGCCGCGCAGGTGGCCGTCGATGTCTTGCAGGTCTTCCGGGGCGGTGCTGTCGATGTAGCGCGGCAGGTTGAGGTTGAAGTCGTTTTTGGCGTCGGCTATTTCGGCGAAGGGCACCATCCGGGCGTAGCGCGGGGTGTCGGCCTGCTTGGAGAAGGTATCGACAATGCGGTGGATGTCTTGCTCGCGCAGGCGGTTCTTGTTGCCGTCCTTGATGAAGCCCTTGGCTCCGTCGATCATGAACACGCCTTTGCGCGCGGTTGCATTCTCCTTGTCCAGCACCAAAATGCAGGCGGGGATGCCGGTGCCGTAGAACAGGTTGGCGGGCAGGCCGATGATGCCCTTGAGGATGCCGGAACGGACGAGCTTTTCCCGGATAACGGCCTCGGCGTTGCCGCGAAACAACACGCCGTGGGGCAGGATGCAGGCGGCTTTGCCAGTGCGCTTCATCGAGCGGATGATGTGCTGCAGGTAGGCGTAGTCGCCCTGCTTGGTCGGCGGCACGCCCCAGGCGAAGCGCTGGTAAGGGTCGTTAGCGGGCGTCAGGCCGGTGCTCCAGGTCTTGTCGGAAAACGGCTGATTGGCGACGACATAGTCATAAGTGCGAAGCTGCTCGCCATCCAGGAACTTGGGCGCGGCCAGCGTGTTGCCGGAAAGAATATTGGCGGTCGGGAAGTCGTGCAGGATCATGTTCATGCGGGCCAGGCCGGCCGTGGTCACGTCCTTCTCCTGCCCTTCCAGCGTGATGTGCTTGCCCGCCTGCGCGGCCACCTTCAACAGCAGCGAACCCGAGCCGCAGGTGGGGTCGTAGGCGGTGGTCGATGCTTTGGTGTTGTCGGGCGCAATGCCGATCACCTTGGCGATGATGCGGCTGACTTCGGAGGGGGTGTAGAACTGGCCCTTGGATTTACCCGATTCGCTGGCGAAGTGCCGCATCAGGTATTCGTAGGCGTCACCGAGGATGTCGTCGTTCTCGGCGCGGTTCTGCGAGAAATCCAGCTCGGGCTTCTGGAAGATGCCGATCAGGTTGGACAGCGTGTCCACCATGTCCTTGCCTTCGCCGAGCTTGTTGGGGTCGTTGAAGTCGGGGAAGTCGCTGCGGGCCAGCCGGGCGTTGGCGTCGATCAGCGGCTGGATGATCTGGGTATTGATCTTGTCGCCGATGTCGCTCTTGCCCTTGAGGGCGATCATGTCGCGGAACGAGGCGCCCTGGGGGATCGTTACCGGCGGGGCGAAATCATCGCTGTTGCCGTACTTGTCGCTGATGTACTTGATGAACAGCATGAACAGGACATAGTCCTTGTACTGGCCGGCATCCATGCCGCCGCGCAGCGCATCGCACGAGGCCCAGAGGGAGGAATAGAGGTCGGATTTCTTGATGGCCATGAGGGTTGTTGTTCGCGTCTCGATGCCATTTGGCACAAGCGCGCAACTTTACCTCACGGAGGGCGGAGGACAAAGGACGAGTAATCCTCTGGCGCTGAAAGGCGGGGCACTACTGCACGTGAAAGTGATTGCCACCAACCGAGAACTGACAACGCGAAAAAGTTGCGATGTAGCGTGGCGCTGCCATCGTTCAAAAACGAGCTACTGCCCTCCCATTTGCAATGACGGCGATATAACTTCCAAGGAAGGCAAACGTTGCAAGGAACAAGACAGCCCACAAACCTTCTTCCTGCCACCGCTTTCGCCGCTGGCGGATTGGTCAGCTTTTCCGAACGGCGGCGCGGGCATGGACGAAACAGCGATTGGTCCTGAAGATTCGGCTTCAGTGACTGCCGAATCCGATTCACGCCGCCAGTTTTGCGCTCGCCAGCCGATTCAGGCTGACGCCCTGCTCGGCGGCCTCTGTCGCCAGGGCGCGATGCACTTGCGGCGGTATGCGAACCCGGAACTCGCCGCTGTAGTGCTTTTCCGCCAGGGGCACGGGAATCTCCTCGCCCGCCGATTGCATGTCGGCCACCGCTTCGGACACGACCCGTCGGATACCCTTCAGGGCGGCTTCCGGGGTCTTGGCCAGCCACGACAGCGAGGAAAATTCGGCGCAGAGGCCAACGTGTTCGCCGTCCCCGGCCGACCAGGTGACGCGGTAGGTGTAGTGATCAACGCTCATTGCGCAGCCCCTCCAGTTTGTCGATTGCGATGCCTGACCTGATACGTCTTGGCCTTGCCTTTGTCGTCCTGGATGTTGATCCGCGGATCGCCCACCCAGGGCGTCTTGAAGATGGCGTGGCGGGTGCCCCGCTGGTGTCACTTTGGCGCGGCTTCCCGAAATACGCCTCGCAAACCTTCTTGACCGCACATTGCCCGGTTCGCGTCGCATCTGGTCGAGGATTTTGGTGGAAGACGGCACGGATCCATGGTACCAATAGCGGCACCACTTTTCAACCGAAACGGCCAGCCGGGCAATCCGGATTGACAGCGCATGTAGCACTAATTGCTACGACCGTAGCCATTTTGGCTTCAATGACCGCTACATGAACTGGTTGAGCGAGACATAGCCCGATCCTGCGCATTCTTCCGCAGACCCATGACTCATGGGCATGCGAAAGATGCGATCCACCCGCGGCCGCTCAGCCGCGCCGATGCATCGGCCCGTAGGACCGGTCGAACACCTCGCGCTGCTGCGGCGTCAGCGCCTCGTAGAGCTTGGTGAAGGATTCGCTCATCGTCCCCATGGCTTTCTGCCGCTGCTGCATGCGCTCCGGCATCGTCGCGGTGCCGGTGTCATTGCGCAGGGCCTGCATGGTTTTGGCCTGTTCCGCGGCCTGGGCGGCGAAGGCGTCCCACGCCGGCTGCTGTTCCGCCGTGATGCCCAGTTGCGACTTGAGCTCGCCGAGCCGATCCTGCTGGAATTTGGCGATGTCGGTGTCGTTGGCGGCGAACCGCGGGCCGTGACCCCAGCCCATCATCATGCCGGGACCGCCGCCCATCATGCCGGGGCCGTAGCCCGGGCCATAGCCTGGACCATAGCCGCCGAAGCCGGGATGCGCCACCGCGACGAAAGCGGTGACGAGACCGGCGGCGATGGCGATTGCGATTGCGCCCTTGCGAAACTTGCTGGTGCTCATGTTGATCTCCTGTAGCGAGTGACATTCGGGACCGGAGGTTTCCCGCCGGTCGGTGGAGCGTCGGCTGTTGCGTTCGCCCATGGAGGCCATTTGACGTCCGGAATGTAAGCAAGTCTTTGCCGCGGAGCGGCGTTTTGCATCGCTGCATTGCGGACCCATGGACCGTTACAGTGCGTTACATTGCCGGCACCCAAGTTCTTTTCGACGCGCTATAAGACCGCCATGGACACCAAGGACCGCATTCTCATCGTCGACGACGATCCGGAAATCCGCCGCCTGCTGGTCGATTACCTGGTCAAGAACGGCTTCGAGGCCTACGCCGCCAAGGACGGGCGCGAGATGTGGCAGGGCCTGGAACGGCACGCGATCGACCTGGTGGTGCTCGACCTGATGCTGCCCGACACCGATGGCCTGACCCTGTGCCGCGACCTACGCGCGCGGTCGAATATGCCGGTGCTGATGCTCACCGCGCGCGGCGAGGAGACCGACCGCATCGTCGGCATCGAGATGGGCGCCGACGACTACCTGGTCAAGCCCTTCAGCCCGCGCGAACTGCTGGCGCGGATCAAGAGCATCCTGCGCCGCACGCGCGCCCTGC
>JAXMJU010000195.1:0-17170 GCA_034376265.1 Sulfuritalea sp. | reverse complement strand
CGGCGGGCGCAGGAGGGCGGCGGGCGCGGCAGTCGCGGCGGCTTCCTGGCCCGCGGCGGCGAGCGGCATGTACAACGTGAACACGCTGCCCCGGCCTTCTTCGCTGTGCATGCGGATCTCGCCGTGCATCCTGTGCGCGAGCTGCCGCGAGATGGAAAGTCCCAGCCCCGTACCGCCGTACTTGCGGCTGATGGACCCGTCTCCCTGCTGGAAGGCTTCGAACACCAGTTGCTGCTTGGCGGCGGGAATGCCGATCCCGGTATCGCTGACGATGAAGGCCAGCGCCGGCACCGGCAGGGGGTTTTCCTGTGCCGGCGGAGTGGCGACATGCAGGCTGACCTCGCCCTTTTCGGTGAATTTCAGGGCGTTCGACAGCAGGTTCTTGAGTATCTGCTGCACCCGCTGTTCGTCGCCGTGGAACAGGTCCGGAATCCCGGCATCGACCGCCACGCGGAAGGCGAGTCCCTTCTGCTCGGCCAGCGGTTCGAAGGTGGCGCGGATGGAATCGCACAGATTCGGCACCGCCAGCGCGGCGAAACTGAACTGCATCTGGCCGGCTTCGACCTTGGACAGGTCGAGGATGTCGTTGATCAGGTTGAGCAGGTCGGTGCCGGCGGAATTGATGGTGGCGGCGAACTCGACCTGCTTGTCGCTCAGGTTGCCTTCCTTGTTCTGCTTCAGCAGGCTGGAAAGAATCATCAAGCTGTTGAGCGGGGTGCGCAGCTCGTGCGACATGTTGGCGAGGAATTCCGACTTGTAGGTGCTGACCCGCTCCAGTTCCGCCACCTTCTCTTGCAGGATCTGGCTGGCGGCCTCGATTTCCTGGTTCTTGAGGCGGATTTTCTCGCGCTGTTGCTCCAGCATCTGCGCCCGTTCCTCGAGTTCCTCGTTGCTTTGCTGGAGTTCCTCCTGTTGCACCCGCAATTCCTCGGCCTGTTGTTCGGTCTGTTCGAGCAGTTCGGCGGTCTTCTGGTGGGCGAGGTTGGCGTCGATGGCGATGGCGATGGTTTCCCTGGCCAGATCGATGAACTTAAGTTCGGGCTCGCTGAACTCGCGGAAGCTGCCGATCTCGATCACGCCGACCAGGCGGTTGCCATGCAATAGCGGAATGGCGGCGACGACCTTCGGCACCGCGGCGCCGAGGGCCGAGCCGATCGGCATATAGCCGGCCGGCACGTCGGCCAGGCAGATGATCTTCCGTTCCCGCGCCGCCTGCCCGATCACCCCTTCGCCGAGGCGAAACTGCTCGCCGGGTTTCATGTCCCTGGACAGGGCGTAGGTGGCGGCGAGGGAAAGCTTCACCGCGCGTTCGTCGAACAGGTAGAGGGCGCCCACGCCGGCCTTGAGATAGCCCACCATGAAGCCCAGCACCTTGTCGGCGATCTCGGCGGTGCTCTGTTCCTCCCGGATCAGGAAATTGAGTTCGTTGCGCCCGGTCTTCAGCCAGTCGCGTGCCGTTTCGTTGTCGCGCGCCAAGCGCAGCGAATTGGTCATGTCCAGAAAGGATTCGTCGAGCGCGCATTGGACCTCGCTGAGGTGCGAGGCCGTTTTCATCAGGACGCCCAGCTCGTCCTTGGGCAGGTTGTCGAGATCGATTCGCAGCGGTTCGGAGACGATGATCTCGCGGCTCAGGTCGCCTGCGCCGACGGCTTGCGCGGCGAGCACCTTGTCGGCGCTGTCGGCGATCAGGCCATGCACGGCGGCGACCGCGCCTTGCAGCGATTGCCTGACGCTGCGGGTGATCAGGAAAGCCACCACTGCGCCGCCGGCGACGATCATGGCCAGCATCTTCGCGATGGTTGCCAGCGCCGCATCGCGCTCGCTCAAGGCCGACTGTTCGAACTCGGCGGCCTTGGCGTTGGCGGCATCGGCAACGTGGCTGACCTCCTTGAACGCGATATCGGCCAGGCGCGCATCGCGGCCCTGGTCGAGCGCCGCCGCTTCGGCGCGGCGGCCGTTCTGCGCCAGGGCCAGGGTTTCGTCGCGCGCGGCATGCCAGTCGGCCAGCGCCTTGTCGATGGGGGCGATTTCCAGCGGGTTGCCGAGGAAGCGCTGGCGCACCGTGGCCATGTCGGCGTCGACCCGGGCCCCCGCCGCGGCGAGCTGTTGTCGCAGTGCGTCGATCTCGGCCGCGTCGGTCGTGCTCACGATTTCGGTCGCCATCTTCTGGCTGGCGAGGAGATCGGATCTCACATTGAGCGCGGCGGTGGTCACGGCGAAGGGGTGGCGCAAGATATCCGAGCTGATCGCGGACAGCTGGGTGATGCTGCGGGTACCCAGGATGCCGAGCACCAAGGCGCCCAGCAGCATCAGCGAAAATCCGATGGACAGCCGGGTGACAATCTTCATTCGATTCAACATCGCCTGGTTCCGATCCCGCAGTGGCGTTTGGCAAAAATCCGGGGCGCATCGAACGTGGCGACGATGCACCGCAAAGGTGGAGATCCAGCGCCTGGCGCGTTTCCGAACACTTGTGTGCCGGAGGGCGGGGCGGTGGTTTCCTTCTTTCTCCCGAAGAAGGGACAAACTTGATGCGCTTTATAGTTTTTGTGATACGACCCCGCTAATCATAGCGTCGAATTTCATGGCAGTCATTGACCGCAGTCATGAATTCAATTCGATGCCGCCGCGTTCCAGCGCCGCGCTGATGCCGGAGGCGCAGCGCGCTTCGCGTACCGCGCCGAACAGGCGTAGCGCCTGCGGATAGCTGCGCTGCATCAGGCCCAGCCACTGCTTGAGGCGGCCCGGCGAATGCTGCGGCGGCAGTTTTTGCTGCACCCGCAGCCAGAACTCGGCGATCATGGCCTGCAGCAGCGTCCAGTCGGCGGCCGGGTCCTGCGTTTCGCCGCCGGCGCGGATGCGCCGCGCCAGCAGGGGATCGGCGACCGCGCCGCGGCCCAGCATGACATCGGCACAGCCGGTCGCGGCGCGAATGTCGCGGTAGTCGGCGATCTTCCATACCTCGCCGTTGGCGATGATCGGCAGCTTCACCGCTTCGCGGATGCGCGCGATCCATTCCCAGCGCACCAGTGGCCGATAGCCGTCCTCTTTGGTGCGGGCATGCACCACCAGTTCCTGCACGCCGCCGGCCTCCAGCGCGCGATCGGTGTTCTCGATGCCCAGCCGCATCTTGGCCGTCACCGGCATCGACGCCGGCACGGCGGCGCGCACCGCGCCGGCGATGCGCCGCAACAGCTCCGGCTCGTCGAGCAGCGCCGCGCCGCCGCGATTGCGATTGACCAGCGGCGTCGGACAGCCGAAATTCAGGTCGATGCCGAAGGGCTTGAGCAGCGCCAGGTGGGCGGCGTTCGCTGCCATCACTGCCGGATCGGAGCCGAGCAGCTGGATGCGCACCGGCGTTCCGCTGGCGGTGCGCGAGCCCTGCCGCAGTTCGGGACTCAGGCGCGTGTAGCTGGAATGCGGCAGCACGGTGGTGGTGACGCGCACGAACTCGGTGACGCACCAGTCGTAGCCGCCGGCGGCGGTCAGCACCGCGCGCAGCACGTCGTCGGCGAGGCCTTCCATGGGGGCGAGGACGATTTTGCCCAATGCGCGGCTCATCGCCGGGCCACCAGCGCCAACTCTTGTCCGCCGCTCAAGGCGCGACCGGGACGATGTTGATCTGCCGGCCCTTCTTCGATTTTCCGATGACGTGCATTTCGCATTTCTTGCAGTCGAAGCGCAGGGTGAGCTTTTCCTTGCCATTGACCAGAGTCATCGGGTCGGGGCGGATGCCCTTCACTTGCTTGGGGCAGAGCTGGTAGCTGTAGCGCAGGCAGTGGCGCGTGATCATCAGCGAGACCTCGCCCTTTTCGCTGTTGGTCTCGTAAGCCTCGGCGATCAGCGTCACGCCGTGCTTTGCATAGAAGCTGCGCGCCGCGCTGTTGAGCACGTTGCCCAGATAGCTGAGTTCGTTTTCCGGATAGGCGACCGGTGGCTCGACCGGCGCGCGGCGCGGCAGGCGCTGGCAGGCCACGGCACGCGCGGCTTCGAGTGCGGCGATGGCCTCGCGGCGCAAGCCGTTCACGGCAGACGCCGGAACGAACCAGGGCTGGGAGAGGTCGAGCGAAATTTCCGTCGCGTCGAAGATCGTATTGCCCAGCTTGCCGAGGTTCTCGCGTAGGCCGGCATAGGTGCGCTCGGCGTTCTTCGCAAGCTCATGGGCGTGGGCCAGGGCGGCGCGCGCCGCGATGCCGTCTGCATCGGTCAGCGTCAGGGCGAAGCCGTCGGGCGTCTCGCCCAATTGCAGGTGCAGGCCGATGCGCCGCGCGGCGGATTTCCTTTCCAGCGCGCGCTCGAATTCCTGGTCGCGGTTGCGGTAGAGCGCGGTGCCGACGGTCAGGTCGTCGGGCATCTGCATGGGAAACAGGCGCATGCCATCGACGCGGTTGATGCGCAGGCCGACCAGTTCGCGGTGGGCATCAAAATAGCTGAGGCCGTCGCCGTTGTGCAGCGGCGCACCGGCCGCCACCTCGAACCAGTTCGGCCCGATGCGGCTGACTTCGCCGATCGCCTCGCCCGAAAACTTCGGCGTATCGAAGGCGCCGATGTCGGTCTGGCGCTCGTTGACGAAGTAATCCGTGGCGCCGCGATTGAAGGTCTTTTCCGGGCGCGGCGTGAAGGTGTAGCTGCAGCGCCCGGACGAGGCGCGCCGGTATTGCGGCGTATCTTCGAGGAAGGCGTCGAGCAGCTTGCGGTAATGCGCCGTGATGTTCTTGACGTAGGAAAGGTCCTTGAGCCGCCCCTCGATCTTGAAGGAGCGGATGCCGGCTTCGATCAAGGCTGCGAGGTTGGCGCTCTGGTCGTTGTCCTTCATCGACAAGAGGTGCTTGTCGTGGGCGACGATGCGGCCGGCCTCGTCTTCCAGCGTATAGGGCAGGCGGCAGGCCTGCGAGCATTCGCCGCGATTGGCGCTGCGCCCGGTGTGGGCGTGGCTGATGTAGCACTGGCCGCTGTAGGCCACGCACAGCGCGCCATGGACGAAGAACTCCAGCGTCGCCGCATTTCTTCCCTCGCCCTCAGGGAGAGGGATCGAGGGAGAGGGTGGGGCAACTTTCAAACCGTCGCCAATCGTTGCGATTTCCTTCAGCGTCAGTTCGCGCGCCAGCACGATCTGCGAGAAGCCGACGTCCTGCAGGAAGCGCGCCTTTGCCGGCGTGCGGATGTCGGTCTGGGTGCTCGCATGCAACTGGATGGGCGGCAGGTCGAGTTCGAGCAGGCCCATGTCCTGCACGATCAGCGCATCGGCCCCTGCCTCGTAAATCTGCCAGGCGATGCGCCGTGCTGTTTCGAGTTCATCGTCGCGCAGTAGGGTGTTGAGCGTGACGAAAACCCGCGCGTGATAGCGGTGCGCGTGCGCCGCCAGACGTTGGATGTCGGCCACGCTGTTGCCGGCATTGGCCCGCGCGCCGAAAGCCGGCCCGCCGATGTACACGGCGTCGGCGCCGTGGTCGATCGCCTCGATGCCGAAGTCGGCGTTCTTGGCGGGGGCGAGGAGTTCGAGGGTGGAAGACATGGGGGCAGAATTGTACCGGAGCGGGGTCTTGGTCTGCGTGGACCGTGTGGTCGATATGCGCTGGCGATATTCTCGCCGCCCGAATCCCGCGATGGCACTTCGAAATCCGGGTCCAACACCTCCGCGACAGACAGAGAGGCGTATCCTGATCGACGACAGCTTGACACGCGCCGCGCCAATCTGTGCGCGACGGCAACCGTAGCCTTGGGGGTATGCAGTGGGAGTGCAGAAAGTCAGCACCTGGAAGCACTGGATGCGCGACGTTGTGCTGGTGGACAACGATTCGCTGGGGCCCTACCGGGACCGCATCATGCAGTCCATGGGCGTGGCTACCTTGGTGCTGTTGACGCCGTTCATCATCAACAATCTCTTGCAGGGCCGCCATCTGGTCGCGCTGGGGATCTTCCTGATCCAGGCGAGCACGGCCGCCAATGGCTACGCAGCGTGGCGCGGGCGCCGCTCGCCGGTACCGCCGGTACTGCTGCTGCTTACCGTTGTTGCGGCACTGACCGCGGTGTCCATCAGGCAGGGAGTTGCCGGCGCCCTGTGGAGCTATCCCTTGATGGTGTTTACCTACTTCGTGCTCGAACGTCGCGCTGCCATTGTTTTCAGCGCGATGTTGCTCTGCCTCTTCCCATGGCTGACCTGGCGCTACATCGATCCCGATCTGGCGTCCCGGCATTTGGTGTCGCTACTGCTGGTCGTCGTCCTGATCAATATCGTGCTGAGCGTGATCTCCAGCCTGCATGAGACGCTTGCCAAACAGGCGCTGACCGATCCGCTGACGGGTTGTTTCAACCGCCGCTGCATGGACCGGGACCTTTCGATACTGGTGATCAAGGGTAGACGCTATGCGGTCACGGCCTCGGTGTTATTGATGGATGTTGATCACTTCAAGGAGGTCAACGACACCTACGGGCATGGGCAGGGCGATCTGGTCCTGCAAAAAATCGTCGAGATCGCCGACGCGCGCATCCGCGACAGTGATCGCTTGTACCGTTTTGGCGGCGAGGAGTTTCTGACGCTGCTGGAACAAACCGACACGGGCGGTGCAATAGTGGTCGCAGATGATATCCGCGCCCGCATCGAAGCGGCCGAGTTGCTGCCTGGCCGCAGGGTGACGGTCAGCATTGGAATTGCTCAGTATCTAGCCGGACAATCGATCGAGGCGTGGACCAAGAGCGCCGACACCGCGCTGTATCAGGCCAAGGAATCTGGTCGCAATCGAGTGATGAATGTGGATGGGACGGACGCGGCCTGCAGGTCCACCAGATCGGCACTTTGAGCGCCACCGCGGCGAGGCGTTGGCGCAGCGGCTGCAGGCGATCCAGGCTTCCTGCCTTCTGCTGTCTTGGTCGTCTTGCTGCAGGGATGCGTCGGCGTGTCCAGCGAGCCGCCCAAGATCGAGCGCGTCCGCGCCATGCGTGATCGCCTCGATGCCGAAGTCGGCGTTCTTGGCGGGGGCGAGGAGTTCGAGGACGGGGGATTTCATTGCCCGGCCACCAGTAGCGCCGCGCTCAACGGGCTCATGGCTTCGATGTCCTGCGCCAGCCGGAAGCTTTCGTCACCGGGGTAGATGACCAGCTTGCGCGCCGGCTTCAGGTCGGCGCATGCCGCATGAAAACCGCGCTCCAGCTTCGGCGCGAGGCTGCGCTTGACTTCGATGGCCCACAGCTTGCCATCGGGCCACGCCAGCAGGAGGTCGATTTCGGCGCCGGCGCTGCTGCGGTAAAAATGGCCCTGCACGCCGTCCGGGGCGCAGGCCAGCAGGTTTTCGATGACGAAGCATTCCCAGCTTTGTCCGACCACAGGGTGGGACAGCAGCGTTTCCTTGTCGGCGATGCCGAGCAGCGCGTGGACCAGGCCGCTGTCGCGCACATATACCTTGGGCGATTTCACCAGGCGCTTGCCCAGGTTGGCGTGCCAGGGCGGCAGGCGGCGCACCAGCAGCAGGTCGACCAGCAGGTCGAGGTAGGCCGCGGCGGTTTTCGCATCCACGCCCAGGTTGCGGGCGAACTGGGCGGTATTCAGCAAGCCGCCCTGATGATGCGCCAGCATGCCCCAGAAGCGGCGCAGGGTTTCGGCGGCGATGCGTGGGCCGAACTGGGGAATGTCGCGCTCCAGATAGCTGCGGATGAAGTCGTGACGCCAGCGCAGGCTGCGCGCGCCGCTCGATGCCAGCAGGCTTTCGGGAAAGCCGCCGCGTACCCAGAGATCATCCGCGGGCAGGTGGCGCGTTTCGATCAGGTTGAAAGGGGCCAATTCCAGATAGGCGATGCGCCCCGCCAGGGTTTCGCCGGATTGCTGCAGAAGATCGAGCGATGCCGAACCCAGCAGCAGATAACGGCCTGTCGTCCTTCCCGCGCGGCGACCTTTGTCGATCAGTCCGCGCAATACCGGAAACAGGCCGGGCGCACGATGAACTTCGTCGAGGATGACCAGTTGGTCGGCATGATCGGCCAGGTAGAGTTCCGCCTGGGCCAGTTTGCCCCGGTCCTGTTCGGATTCGAGATCCAGGTAGAGTGATGGCTGTCCGGCTGCCTTGGCCACTTCCAGCGCCAGCGTGGTCTTGCCCGCCTGGCGCGGGCCGAGCAGCGCCACGGCGGGCGAATGGGTCAGCGCATCGATCAGGGATGGCGCAAGCGAGCGAGAAATCATCATTGCAATTATGGAGTATCGTTCCCGTTATTGCAATGTTAGTTTTGAAAGAAAAGCCGAATTTCCGAGCTTGCACGGTCCTCCGCCGGGCGCCGATGCGCCTATGATGGATAAAGTTCGCGACCGAATCCGACCAGTGAAACCACGATGAGTTCTCTCCGTCACCTTTGGCTGGTTCTGGTCCTGATCCTGCAGGGCTGTGCCGGCACGCCCACCGAGCCGCCGAAGATCGAGCGCATCAGCGCCGAACAGCTGGAGGCCAGCCTGCCGCAGCCGTCCGCCGCACTGCCCTTGGAACAGATCGTGGCACTGGCGCGCCAGGGCATCGGCGCCGAGGACTTGATCGACCGCATCACGGCCTCCGCGTCGCGTTATCGGCTGTCGGCGACGCAGCTCATCGAGCTGGCCGCGCAGGGCGTGCCGCGCGCGGTGCTCGACCACATCGTGGCCGCCGAACGCCGGCAGATCTTCGACGACATGGCCGCCGAGGCCTACAAGCGCGACCGGGCCTGCCAGGACAAGATCGAACAGGAAATCCTCTGGTGTCGCAACCAGGCATTCGGACCCATGTTCATGCCCGGGCCTTATCCCTATCCCATGATCAACTGCTTTCCGCTGACGCCGGGCTCGCCTTCCTGGCGCTGCCTGTAAGCTTGCGCTGCCGGCCTCCCATACTCTTCACCCATTGCCAGGATTCGACCCATGAAACAAACGCTTCCCCTGCTGCTCCTTGGCCTCGCCTGCTCCGCGCTGGCGGCGCCGCCGCCCGGCCATCCCTCGCCGGTCCAGGCCATGGACCTGCTGATGCCGCTCAAGCCGCCGGCGCTGGACCAACTGCCGAACCAGGGCAAGGTGCTCAGCACGATGGACGCCAACGACTTCACCTATATCGAGGTCGCTCATGCAGGCAGCACCGAGTGGATCGCCGCGCCGAAGATGGTGCTCAAGCCCGGCAACACGATCCGTTATGAAGACGGGGCGGTGATGACCAACTTCTACAGCAAGCTGCTCATGCGCAGCTTCCCGAAGCTGATCTTTGTCGGCCACGTGGCGGTGACGGGCCAGTAGCAACAAGGCTTGCCGACGGTCGCCGGCGGGGTACCGGGGCCAGGCCTATAGCGACGTTTTGCCGCGCCCGGGCTGCTCAAGGCGCGCCCGCCGCTGCGTTAGAATGCGGCACACCAAGTCTGATTAACCTTTCCTGTCGAATCCGCATGAACACTCATCCCACCCTTCACCGCATCAAGTTCAGCGATGTCAGCCTCGGCCAGCGCTTCTATGATCCGATCAGCGCCGAATATTTCGTCAAGCAGAGCGACACGCTGGCGGCCATGGTCACCGGCATAGGCGACGGCACGGTGCCGGACGAATTCGAGGCGGACGACGTGGTCGGCATCGACCGCTAGGGCGCCAAGGGGCATCGTAGCGGCGCGGCTGCCGCGGGCAAGTCGGTCGTGTTTCAGGAGCTGGGAAAAAGGAATGTCGCATGCAGGCAACGTTCACCCGCACTATTAAAAAGACGCTCTCCGAGCTTCCGCTGTTCGCCGATCTTGCGCCGGAACAACTGGGCGAGCTGGTCGCGGCGACGCGCTGCATCGCCTGTCAAAAGGATCAGCCGATATACCGGGCCGGCGATCCCGTCAACGAAATGTACGTATTGTTGTCGGGCCAGGTGACGCTGTCGCTATCGTCCAATCGGGGCAATGAAAAGGTCATCGAGGTGCTCGGCGCCGGCCAGTCCTTCGGCGAATCCGAGCTGTTTGCAAGCGATCCCTGCCTGGTCGCCGCGGTGGCAACAAAACCCTCGCAGTTGCTGGGCATACGACGTGAGGGCGTCTGCCAGGTCATGGCAGCGGATCCGCGCCTGGCGCTGCGCCTCATGGGGGTGCTGGCGCGGCGGCAAGTCGACATGGAGACGGAACTCGCGGCGCGGCATTTCTGTTCCGGCAGCCGGCGGCTGCTGGATTTCATGCTGCAACTGGCGGGACCGAACCGCGACCTCGTGGGTGAAACCACGGTGACGCTCGCCGTCAGCAAAAAGGTATTGGCGTCGCGCTTCGACATGCAGCCGGAGACCCTGTCGCGAACCCTGCGCGACCTCGCCGATTCCGGTTTGATCGTGGTTGACGGAAGCCGCATACGGCTCAGGAACAGCGCGGTCGCACGTTATCTCGACGACGAAACCCTGCCGCAGCCGGTCAATTTCCCCAATCTCCGGCGCCTTCCGCGACTGGCCGGCAATGGCTGCGCCAGGGCGGCTTCGACCCTGGCGGCGCGGAGCCAGGCCAGGGATTCCAGGTCGTACTGCGATTCCATCAACCAGGCGGGACGCCTGCGGATGCTGTCGCAGCGCATGGCCAAGTCATGGTTGATGCTGGAGACAGGGCTGTTGGCGCGCCAGTCGCGGCTGATCCTCAGGCAGTCGATGGACGCCTTCGGTGGCCAGTTGCAGGCGCTCGAAGCGAGGGCGAACGGCGCCGAAAGCGCCGCCGCCATGGCCGAACTCGCCCGGCTCTGGCCGCGTTACCAGGCATTGCTCGATACCGACCCGTCCCGGCAAGCCGCACGCGATTTGTTCGGCATCAACGAGGATGTTCTCCAGGCGGCGCAATGCCTGACCTTGAGTTTCGAGCAGGCCGACGGCACACGCAAGGGCCAACTGATCAACCTGGCGGGGCGGGAACGCATGCTGTCGCAGCGCGTGGCCAAGTTCTTCATGTTTCGCCACATGGGCATCAAGGTGGCGCGATGCCGCGTGGAACTCGACGATGCGAGCCAGGAGTTCTCCACCGCCCTCGTCGAACTGACCGCGGTCGCGCAGGACAGCAGCCCCGTCATACTTGGCGAACTCGAATCCGTGGCAGCGCACTGGAACACCATGCAATCGACGCTGGTGCTGCGCAATGGAAAGGACTTTGCGCCGACCGCGCGCAAGCTGTTCACCACCAGCGAGAACCTGCTGCGGCGCATGGACGCCGCCGTGGACCTCTACGCCAGGCTGCCGGCCTGACCCGACGCCCCGCGGCTACTGCCGCGGCCGTTGCGGCAATTTTGGCAGGAGCCAGATCAGCAGCAGCGGGAGGACGGGAATCGACAGCGCCAGGATCAGCCAGCCGGCGACCGACCGCCCCTTGCGCTTGGCCAGGATGGCCGTGGGTATCGCCGCCACCACCGACAGCACCGTGAGGACGATCAGGCCGGACAGCGCCGACTCGATGGTCCCGGTGCTGATCCCCAGCTGATTCAGTTGCGCAACGGTATTGGCATCGAGCATGAGTGCTTACTCCCGGTCATTCGTTTGGCTGCTGGCATTGCATGTGACGCCGCTGCGCGGCTTCGTTGCTCAAGAGTTGGCGTTGGCGGTACGGTAATCCACGCGGTCATGGAAATCAATTCCAAGGTGGCCCCTATAGCTCCTGACGAAGACCAGGCGCCGGTGCGGCTGTCCGCCGCCGGGAGTCGACGCCCGGTACATAGTTTGTTCATCCGGAGTCAAGGGCGCGCCGGGGCACCCGGCTAGACTCGCATCACCGCTTCCGGACGACGCTGTCGCGAGAAGCGGAGCGATCAATTCGGAGGGACTATGAAACCATCTTTCTACGCCGGGCTCGGCCTTTCGCTGCTGTGCAGCAGTGCCGCCCTGGCCCAGTATTCCGGCAACGCCATTCGCATCGGCGTGATTACCGACAAGGCCAGCGTGTTTTCCGACGCGGGCGGCGAAGGCACCGTCATGGCGGCCAAGATGGCCGTCGAGGAGTTCGGCGGCAAGATCAACGGCATTCCCGTCGAACTGATCTCCGCCGATCACCAGAACAAGCCCGATGTCGGTTCGGCGATCGTCCGCGGCTGGATCGACCGCGATGGCATCGACGTCCTGGCCGACCTGCCGACCTCCTCCGTGGCCCTCGCCATCCAGGCGGTGGCCAAGGAAAAACAGCGCATCACGCTGATCTCGGGCGCGGCCACCACGGCGCTCACCGGCGCCGCCTGCTCGCCCTGGGGCTTCATGTGGACCCACGACACTCATGCCTTCTCGGTCGGCACCGCCCGCGCCGTCACCCGCGAAGGCGGCAAATCCTGGTACTTCGTCTCCGCCGACTATGCCTTCGGCCATGCCATGGAAAAGGATGCGGCGACGGAAATCGAAGCCGGCGGCGGCAAGGTTATCGGCCACGTACGGCATGCGCTGAACGCCAGCGATTTCTCTTCCTATCTGCTCCAGGCGCAGGCCTCCAAGGCCCAGGTCGTTGGCCTGGCCAACGCCGGCGGCGACACCATCAGCGCCATCAAGCAGGCCGCCGAATTCCGCATCACCGACAACCAGCGCGTGGTGCCGATGGTGGTCTTCATCAACGACGTGCATGCCCTCGGGCTCAAGACCGCGCAGGGCCTGACCTTCACCACCTCGTTCTACTGGGATCGCACGCCGGAAACCCGCCGCTGGTCGGCGGAATTCGAAAAGCGCATGAAGAAGAAGCCCAGCGGGCCGCAGGCCGGCATGTACTCGGCGATGCGCCACTACCTGCTCGCCGTGCAAAAGGCCGGTACCGACGAGACCAAGGTCGTCGCCGAGACCATGCGCGGCATGAAGGTCAACGACATGTTCGCGACCAATGGAAAAATCCTGCGCAACGGCCGCATGGTCCATGACATGTACCTGGTGCAGGTGAAGACTCCGGCCGAATCGAAAGCGCCATGGGACTACTACCGCGTCCTGCGCGAGATTCCCGGCGAGCAGGCCTTCCTTGCCGAGAAGGATAGCGGCTGCCCGCTGGTGCAGTAGGGCGAACGAAAGATGGCCGTCGATCCCGATCTCGCGCCCTTCATCGCCGCGCTCGCGGCGGCCTTTCCCGAAGCGCCGGAATGTATCCCGGCCGCCGCGTATCGGGAACGCCTGGCGGCCCTCGGCGCCGGCCGCCCGCGCGAGCTGCCGCCCGGCATGGCGATCACCGAAGCCTGGGTCGAGGACGCCACGGTGCCGCCCCTGGCCCTGCGCATCCATCATCCGCATCCAGGCGCCCAACTGCCCGCCATCCTGTACTTTCACGGCGGCGGCTGGGTCATGGGCAGCGCCCTCGACCATGAAGCGATCACCGCCCGCCTGGCGCGGCAATGCCATGCCATCGTCGTCAGCGTGGACTACCGCCTGGCGCCCGAACATCCTTACCCGGCCGCCCTGCAGGACGGCATCGCCGCCGCCCGCTGGCTGGCGGCGCAGGCCGATGCGATCGGCATCGACCCGGATCGGCTGGCCATCGGCGGCGACAGCGCCGGCGCCAATCTCGCCGCCGGCGTGGTGCGCGCCCTGCGCCACGAACTGCCGCCGCTGCGGGCTCTGGCGCTGGTCTACCCGGCGCTCGACGACAACCTGAATACCCGCTCCTGCATCGAGAATGCCGACGGCCCCTTTCTGACCCGCGCCCTGACGCGGCATTTCTGGAATCTCTACACCCAGGGCCGGGGCGCCAATGGCGACATCTACCTCGCCCCCCTGCAAGCGGAGGAATTCTTCGCCTTCCCGCCGACCATCGTCCTCGCCGCCGGCCACGACCCCCTGCGCGACGAGGCCGCCGCCTACGCCTGCAAGCTGGAAAGGGCCGGCATCCCCGTCAGCCACTACTGCGCGCCGACCATGATCCACGGCTTCCTGCGCGCCGTCGGGCTGTCGCCGGCGGCGCGCGAGGCCCACGCCTGGCTGGTGGCCGCGCTGCGCCGAACGCTGGCCTGACTGACCATGAATGGCGGCCTCATGGTGTAATACGCCGTCCCCAGCGCAGCGAGGCCAAGCATGGCAACCGTGAGCTTTCGCACCACCGATGTCCCCCCGCACGAGTGCTTCGAGGCCTGGCGCGCCATCTTCACCTCGGTCTTCGGCGCGGTCGACATCGAGCGCACGGATCAGGCGAAGTTCTATGGCGCCCTCACCAGCCGCCGTCGCGCCGGCCTGGCCTTCAACGAGATTTCCTACCGCGGCCAGAACCTGCGGCGTACCCGCTCCTGCATTGCCAGCCTGCGCGAGGACTACTTCACCCTGACGCGGCCCAGTCGCGGGCCCTGGCCGATCGACCACAACGGCCGCGCCATCACCCTCCAGCCGGGTCGGATCTACCTGTTCAACCAGAGCACGCCCTACCGCTCCTTCGACATCGACGGCTACGACACGCTGAACGTGGTGATTCCCACCGCCCGGCTGCGCGAGCGGGTGCCGCACTTGCCGCAGGTCTTCGAAAGCGATCTATCTCGCATACCCAGCCGCGCCCGCGTCGTTTCCGCCTATCTCGACACCCTGTTCGCCGCCATCGACGAATGGGACGACGAAGAGGCCGGCTTCCTCGTCGAGCGCCTGCTCGACCTGGTGGGCTTCCTCGTCACCGACCAGGGACGCGGCCTGGAATCCGGCGACAGCAGCGTGCGCCTGGCCCACCGTCAGCGCATCGTGCGCTACATCGAGGATCATTTGCGCCACGACGATCTCAGCCCGGAATCGATTGCCGTTGCCAACGGCATTTCGCTGAGCTACCTCTACCGCCTGATGCGCCCGACCGGCCGCAGCATCGGCGAGCTGGTGCGCGACGCCCGCTTGCAACGCTGCCACGACACCCTCGGCGATTCGCGCCACGCCGGCAAGACCGTGGCCGAAATCGCCTACTACTGGGGCTTCAACCATCCCGCCCATTTCAGCCGGGTGTTTCGCACTCGCTACGGTTTCACGCCCAGCGAAGCCCGCCGGACCGCCGCTTCGCAGTGAGAATCCCGGCGCGTCGCCCCGCCGTTTGGAATGGTCGAACAGCCGGTCGGCGATCGCCGTCTCGCCAGCGCCGACTTTCCGGATTTGTCGTCGCCGCGTCGCGCAGCTATGCAGCGGCTATACAGGTCAGTGTGGATTGGGTTTCCGCGGCGTTAACGTTTTGAAGAAACGGGCGCGGTCGGCTACTGCGAGGGAGCGATGGCGAAATTCAAAACCGGCGGCTTGCGCCGCCATGAAATCATTTACGCGCTTGACATCGGCCGGCTAATGGGTGACATCTATAGCTCGTCTCGGTGCTGATCCCCAGTTGATTCAGCTGCGCAACGGTATTTGCATCGAGCATGAGTGCTTACTCCTGTTCATTGGTCCGGCGCGCGGTCCGTCAGTCGCGCCACATCGGCATTGGCCCGCGCGCCGCATTGCTTGAAAGTTGGCGTTGGCGGCACGGCAATTCTCGCAGTCATGGAAGTTGGTTTAACGTCGAGGTGACTGGTGCTGCGCGGCTTCATCCGTGAAAAGGGTCGGCTTCGTATCAGTTTTTGCGGCGGCGGCTATCCCGAACGAATCGCGCGAGGATAGACCCGAATCATGCCGGCGGCAATCTGCGGCGCAGCACGGCGGCATGGCGCCGTGTCGCCAGCGCCAACTCTTGCAGTGGCTATTTTCCCAGCGGCGCACGCAGCCGGGCGAACTCGGCGGGGGCGACGTACTGCAGGACTTCCTTGCCCTTGCGGTCGAGCACGATGTCCAGGCCCTGCGCCGGATAGAGAAAATGTTCCAGCGTCTCGCCCTGGCGGATGCGCTCCGCCGGCGTGCCGAAGCGCTGCAGGATGACGGCTTCGTCGAGGCCGGCGGCGGGAATGAAGGCGATCGCGGATAGCGGCAGGGCCTCGGCGCGCTGTCGGTCGGCCTCGTGCAGTACATATTTGCGGATGCCGGTTTCGAGGTGATCGGTCTTCGCCGCATTGCTGCGCATCGCTTCCAGTTCGCCCGGCGCGGCGGCGATGCTCAGCACCAGCTTGCCGGTCAGGGCGTCGAACGAGACGCTTTCGAAATAGGCTTCGAGCGCCGCCGGCGCATCCTGCGGCGTCAGCAGCGCAAGCGTTGGCGCGTCCTTGGCAAGGCGCAGCGCATCGGCCAGCGTGCTGGCTGCGCTGCCGCCCAGCGTCAGGCCGAACACCCGCGATTGCCCCGGCCCCGGCAATTCGATCTGCCAGGGCATGCCATGCGTCATCGCCGGCACCGCTTCGCGCGGCGGCGCCAACAGCATCTGCGCCAGCAGCATCGCGACCAGCAGGACGAAGACGCCTGCGGCAACTTTGAGGCCGGTCACTGAACCTTCGCTACCAACTGGTAATCGCGCCTCGCCAGGCGCAGCAGCCGTTCCGCTTCCTCAATGAAGGGCGTCATGCAGCACCTTGCCTTCCATTCTTGCCTCGAAGAGGATGGTGCCGGGGACCTGGCTGCGACGCTCGAACTCGGCCAAGGGGTAGAGCAGCAAGTCGACACCGACACCGGGCGCCACACGGCCCAAAGCCCCGCGCAGCCGCAAATATTCTCCGGCCTTGTCGGTGAGTTCCTGCTCTACCACCATCAGGTCGAGGTCCGACCCTTCCTTAGCCGTTCCCCGTGCATAGGAACCAAAAAGGATCACCCGGCTGGGGCCGGACGCGGCGGCGACCATGCGTTTGACGGCGGACTGGATGGTTTCGGCATCGAGCATGACGGTTCCCCGGAAATGTCTCTTTATCTTAGCGCGTGATCGGCTTGTAGCGGATGCGCTTCGGCTTGGCGCCTTCCTCGCCGAGGCGTTTCTTCTTGTCTTCCTCGTACTCGTGATAGTTGCCGGCGAAGAAGCTCCATTGCGACTCGCCCTCGCAGGCCAGGATGTGGGTGCAGATGCGGTCGAGGAACCATCTGTCATGGCTGATGATCATGGCGCAGCCGGCGAATTCGAGCAGGGCGTCTTCGAGCGCGCGCAGGGTTTCGACGTCGAGGTCGTTGGAGGGTTCGTCGAGCAGCAGTACGTTGCCGCCGGCCATCAGCGTCTTCGCCAGGTGCAGGCGTCCGCGCTCGCCGCCGGAGAGGTTGCCGACGTTCTTCTGCTGGTCGCCGCCCTTGAAGTTGAAGCGTCCGACATAGCCGCGGCTCGCGGTGCTGTAGGAACCCACCTGGATGGTGTCCAGGCCGTCGGATATCTCCTCCCACACGGTCCTGGCCGGATCGAGCGAGTCGCGGCTCTCGTCCAC
>JAXMJU010000194.1:0-10678 GCA_034376265.1 Sulfuritalea sp. | reverse complement strand
CCGCTGGCGGTGGTCGACCGCTTGGAGCCCTCTGCCGGCACCGGCGATGCGATCGTCTGGCGCGACGAACTGACCCGCTTCGAGGCCGAGTGGCTGGCGCCGGCGCTTGACGCCCTGCGCCGGGGCCGCCTCGATGCCCTGCGCCTGCTTGCCCCCGGCGATCTCGCCGCCGCCGAGTTGCTGGTCAGCCGCCGCGACTTGTGGAAATTCTGGCGCAAGCCGCGCGGCCTGGCCGAACTGGTCTCCGCATGACGCGCATCGCCGTCCGCGACATCCCGCCGCGCGCCACCTGGGCGCTCGAACAGGGCGGCGTGCATCCGCTGCTGGCGCGGCTCTATGCCGCGCGCGGCATCCGCAGCCCCGACGAACTCGACACGCGCAGCAGCGCCCTGCTCGCCCCCGACCGGCTCAAAGGTGCGCGCGAAGCCGCCACGCTGCTGGCCGACAGCATCGCCGCCGGGCGCAGGATGCTGATCGTCGCCGACTACGACTGCGACGGCGCCACCGCCTGCGCGGTCGGCCTGCGCGCCCTGCGCATGATGGGCGCCACGGTCGATTACCTGGTGCCGGACCGCTTCACGCTGGGCTACGGGCTCTCGCCGGAAGTCGCGCAACTGGCGGCCGCAAGGCAACCCGACCTGGTCGTCACGGTGGACAACGGCATCGCCAGCGTCGAGGGCGTGGCGGAATTGAGGCGCCGCGGCATTGCGACGCTGATCACCGATCACCACCTGCCCGGCGCGGAGTTGCCGCAAGCCGAGGTGATCGTGAACCCCAACCAGCCCGGCTGCGATTTTCCGAGCAAGGCGCTGGCCGGCGTCGGCGTGATGTTCTACGTGGCGCTGGCCTTGCGCGCCGAACTGCGCCGGCGCGGCGCCTACGCCGATGCGCCGGAACCGAACCTGGCCGGCCTGCTCGACCTCGTGGCGCTGGGCACCGTGGCCGACGTGGTACCGCTCGACCGCAACAACCGCATCCTGGTGGCCCAGGGCCTGGCGCGCATCCGCGGCGGCCAGATGCAGGCCGGCGTCGCCGCGCTGTTCGCCGTCGCCGGGCGCGAGACGGCTCGCGCCGCCACTTTCGATCTCGGCTTCGCGCTGGGCCCGCGCCTCAATGCCGCCGGCCGCCTGGCCGACATGTCGCTCGGCATCGAATGCCTGTGCACCGACGACCCCAGCCGCGCCATGAACATCGCCCAGCAGCTCGACGCCATCAATCGCGAGCGGCGCGTGATCGAGACCGGCATGCGCGAGGATGCGGAACTCCTGCTGGCCTCGCTCGACGCCGGCAGCCGGGCCAGCCTGACCCTGTTCGACCCGGGCTGGCATCAGGGCGTGATCGGCATTCTGGCCGGCCGCGTCAAGGAAAAGCTGCACCGCCCGACCTTCGCTTTTGCCCGCGGCAATGCCGGCGAGCTGAAAGCCTCCGGCCGTTCGATACCCGGCCTGCATCTGCGCGACGCGCTGGATCTGGTGGCCAAGCGGCATCCGGACCTGCTGCTGCGCTTCGGCGGCCACGCCGCCGCCGCCGGGCTGAGCTTGCGGGAAGAGCGCCTGGCCGAGTTCGAAGCCGCTTTCGAAACCGTCTGTGCCGAACTGCTCTCGCCGGCCGAACTGACGCGCACCCTGGAAACCGACGGCCCGCTCGAATCCGGCTACTTTTCGCTCGACGCCGTGCGCCTGATGCAACAGGAAGTCTGGGGCCAGGCCTTCCCCGCGCCGCTGTTTGCCGACAGCTTCGAGGTGGTCAATCAGCGCATCCTGAAAGACAAGCACCTCAAGCTCAAGCTGCAAAAGGGCAAGCAGCGCTTCGACGCGATCCAGTTCAATTTTGTCGACGGCTCCGCCAGCGCCGCGCCGAATCGCATCCATGCCGCATTTCGCGTCGATATCAACGAATGGAACGGCACCCAGACCGTGCAACTGATGCTGGAGCACTTCGAGCCGGCCTGATTCAGACCTCGGCCGTGCGTCCCGCGAATAGATTTTTCACCGTTCCCGGCTTGCCGAACAGGTTGCCCTGATAGGCATCGCAGCCCTCCGCGGCGAGGAATTCGAACTGCGCTTCGGTTTCGACTCCCTCGGCAATCACGGCCAGGCCGAGGCTCCGACCCAGGGCGATGATGGTGCGGGCGATCACGGCATCGTTGCCATCGGTCAGCACGTCGCGCACGAAGGACTGGTCGATCTTCAACTGGTCCAGCGGCAGACGTTTCAGGTAGGACAGCGACGAATAGCCGGTGCCGAAATCGTCGAGTGAGAAGCTGACACCCTCGGCCTTCAGCGTCGACATCTTGATCACGATGTCCTCGATGTCATGCAGCAGCAGGCTTTCGGTCACCTCGAGTTTCAGTCGCCGCGGATTGGCGCCAGTGAGGCGCAGCACCGCAAGCACTTCCTCGACAAAGTTGGCCTGATGGAACTGGCGGCCGCTGACATTCACCGCCAGCGAGAGACGGGCGGTGTCACCCTGCCCGGCCCAGGCCACCAGCTGCCGGCAGGCGGTTTCCAGCACCCAGTGGCCCAGCGGCATGATCAGCCGGGTGGCCTCGGCCTGCTGGATGAACTCGGCCGGATAGACCAGGCCGCGCCGCGGATGCTGCCAGCGCACCAGCGCTTCCGCTCCGGTCACGCGTCCGCCGGCATCGACTTGCGGCTGGTAGTGCAATACGAACTGGCCTTCGTCGAGCGCCCGACGCAAGTCCGTATCGAGCAGGGCACGGGCGGAGACCGCCGCCTGCATTTCCGGGTCGAAGAAGCGCAGTGCGTTGCGCCCCGCCTCCTTGGCCTGGTACATCGCCGTGTCGGCACGCTTCATCAGTTCATCGACCGACACCGAATGATCGCGGAACAGCGTGATACCGATGCTCGACGTGCAGTGGTAGCTGCGCGTGTTGTGTTCCCCTCCGCTGAGGCTCAGGTCCAGCAGGTAGGGTTCGTTGAGCATGGCCTGGATCTTCACTGCCACGCTCTCCGCCTGCATGGCGGCCAGCGCCTCGGCGTCGAGATCCTCGAGAATGATCACGAACTCGTCGCCGCCCAGCCGCGCCACGGTGTCGCACTCGCGGATGCTGGATGCCAGGCGTGAGGCGACTTCGACCAGGAACTGGTCGCCGACGTCGTGTCCCAGGGTATCGTTGAGGGTCTTGAAGTCGTCCAGGTCGAACAGCATCAGTGCGCCATGACGGCCGTGCCGGGCGCTGCTGGTCAGGGCCTGCCGCAGGCGTTCGAGCATCAGGCGGCGGTTGGGCAGCCCGGTCAGCGAATCGTAGAAAGCCAGATGCCGGATTTCGTCCTCCGCCGCCTTGCGCAAGGTGATATCCGCAAGGGTGGCGACATAGTGGGTAACCGTACCGCGACTGCCCTTCACCGCCGTGATGTTGATCCAACCCGGATAGATTTCGCCGCACTTGCGGCGGTTCCATAGTTCACCGCGCCAGGTGCCGTACTTTTCGAGGCTTTCCCACATCGCGGCAAAAAAAGCCGCGTCGTGCCGCCCCGAGCGCAGCAGGCGCGGCGTCTTGCCGACGGCATCGACGCTCGAATAGCCGGTGATCTCGGTGAAGGCGCGATTGACGCGCAGGATCACCGTCGCTTCATCGGTGATGATCACGCCCTCCTGGGACTCGAAAGTGATCGCGGCGACGCGCAGATCGGCCTCGGCGCGCTTGCGCTCGGTGATGTCGATGAAGCTGCCGCGGATCAACCGATGGCCGACCGCCGGCAGCCGGACCAGCCGGATTTCGCAGCGTACCAGTTGTCCCTGGCCATTGCGGATGGTACGGTCGAACACCACCTGGTGACCGGCCATCGCCCGCTCAAGCATTTCCTGGACAATTTGTGCCGCGGTCTTCCCATGGTGCAGGCCCGGTGCATAGAATCTTTCCACGCCTCCGGCCTTGAGTTCCTCGCGGCTGCAGCCAAAGAGTTTCTCGGCCTGCGCGTTGGCATCCACGAAGCGGCCCAGGTCGAGGTCGTACACCACGATGGCGTCGGGCGCCTGCTCCACCAGGACCCGGAAGCGGTCTTCGCTTTCGCGTAGCGAGCGGGTCATGTCGCGCGCCAGGCGCAGGGCGCGATCGCGCGTGGTGGCCAGCGACCAGGCGATGGTGAACAGCAGCAGGCTGGTCAGCACACCGCCCGCCAGTACCTGCGTCGAGCGCGTCATGTAGCCTGGTCCTTCGAGTTCCGGCTGGCTCGCGTAATTCAGTGTCCAGGGCCGGCCGCCGACGACCAGGGTTTCGCTGTGGACGAACTTTGCCGACGCCGCGCGGTCCGCCGTGGCGCTGCGGTAGAAAAGGTTTTCCGGACGCAGATCGGCGCCGTCGTGGATGCTCAGCGACACCGCGCGGGGATTGCGCTGCAGCAGTTCGGCCATCAGGTGCGGCATGCGAAACGGGCTCAACACGTAACCGTAAACCTCGGCGCCCGACTTCGACATCACCGGCAGGTACATGATGAAGGCCGGCACCGGATTGGTCTGCTCGTCGATTTTCAGCGTGAGCTTGCGCGTGATCATCGGCTCGCCGGCATCGCGGGCGCGCTGCATGGTTTCCCGTCGCCCCGGATCCTGCCACATGTCATAGCCGAGCGCAGGATGGTTGTGTCCGTCGTCGGGTTCCGTATACACGTTGATCACGTAACGCTCGCGGCTTCCCGGCGGACGCATGGAGAAATCCGGCACGCCGCTGCGGTGCATTTCGGCCACCAGCGCCGGCAGTTCGGCGGCATCGACGGAACGCGCGAAAGCCAGGGCCTGAATCGCCGGATAGTCGCGCTCCACCTTGAGTCCGACGACAAAGTCGCGCCAATCCTTGCGCGTCACGGCATCGTCGGCGCCGAACAGCGCGGCAGCGGCGCGCAAGGTCTGGGTATAGCCGGTGAGGCTCGCCTTGAGGTCGGCCCGCAACTGGCTGACCTCGGCATCGAACTCGCGGCGCTGCTGAGCTTGAAGGTCCTGCTCGGTATAGCGCCAGGCAAGCAGCGTCAGGCCCAGCGAACAGGCAAGCGCGATCCAGGCGGGCCACAGGCCCACCCGGGAGCGCGCCGAACCCGTGGTTGCGTCGGAAAGCTGATCTCGCGGCATCAATTGGTGTCTTGCGGGAGAAGGGCAAAGCGGATGTTACACCGCCACCTCAATGGCATGGCCGGCAACATGGTCGATAAGCATGGAATGGATCGGCGGGCTGCGCGGCCAATCTTCGCTGCGTTAGCCCGCTACTACCCGCCGCCGTACGGCTGCTGAAAGAATGCGTCGACGGGCGTGGCCCGCAACAACCAGGAGAGAGACATGGCAGCCAAGAAGATACTGATGCTGGTCGGCGATTACGTCGAGGACTATGAGGTGATGGTACCGTTCCAGGCCTTGCTGGCGGTAGGACACAGCGTGCACGCGGTTTGTCCGGACAAGCAGGCCGGCGACAGCGTGGCCACGGCGATCCACGATTTCGAGGGGCAGCAGACCTATTCGGAAAAGCGTGGCCACAACTTCGCCCTGAACGCCGATTTTGCCCAGATCAAGGCCGAAGACTACGACGCACTGGTGATTCCCGGCGGCCGCGCACCGGAATACCTGCGCCTGAACCCGCAGGTGCTCGACATGGTTCGCCACTTCTTCAGCGCCAACAAGCCGGTGGCCGCGATCTGCCACGGTGCACAGATACTGGCCGCCGCCGGCGTGCTCAAGGGCCGGCACTGTTCGGCCTACCCGGCCTGCAGCGCCGAGGTGGTACTGGCCGAAGGCAAGTTCGCCGAGATCGCCATCGACGCCGCGGTCACCGACGGCAACCTGGTCACGGCGCCCGCCTGGCCGGCGCATCCGGCCTGGATCAGCCAATTCCTCAAGCTGCTCGGCACCCGCATCGAGCTTTGATACTTTCGCCGATCGCGGCAGTGGTGCTACATTGCGCAAGGGGGATGTATCCGCATCCCCCTTGATCTTGCCGAGGAGATAACGCAGTGTGCAAGATTTTCATTACTGCCGACCCTGAGCTGTATCGCTGCCGCTCGCGTTCCCTGCGGCTCTCCGGCGTTGCCACCAGCATCCGCCTGGAGAATCTGTTCTGGCAGGTGCTTGAAGAAATCGGCGCGCGCGATGGGCTCAGCGTGGGACAACTGATCACCCGCCTCTACGACGAACTCGTCGAGGCCGGCGGCCCGGGTGGCAACGACAGCGCGAATTTCAGTTCCTTCCTGCGCGTCAGTTGCGGCCGCTATCTGGCCCTGCAGGTGTCCGGCCGCATTCCTGCCGATACCGCGGTGCCGATCCGCTCGCTGGACGCCGACTGGGTGCTGGCCGGCGAAAAGGCCCGGTCCGGCGTTTTCACCGCGCCGACGCAACGCACAGTGATGGCGCAGGCGACGCGCTGAACCAAAGGCGAAGCGCATCGCCGTAGCGCCAACGCCAACTCTCTGCGCCCCTTGGGGAACTCCCGGCACCGTATAATCGCGGCCCTTCGCCCCGATATCCCTGCCGCCGTGTCCCAGCTCGATCTAGAAACCGCCCGCCGCCGCACTTTCGCCATCATTTCCCACCCCGATGCGGGCAAGACCACGCTGACCGAAAAGCTGCTGTGGTTCGGCGGCGCGATTCAGGTCGCCGGCGAAGTCCGCGCCAGGAAGGCCAGCCGCCACGCGACGTCCGACTGGATGGAACTCGAAAAGCAGCGCGGCATCTCGGTCACCAGCTCGGTGATGCAGTTCCCCTACCGCGAGTGCATGGTCAACCTGCTCGACACGCCGGGCCACGAAGATTTTTCGGAAGACACCTACCGCACGCTGACCGCGGTCGATTCGGCGGTCATGGTGATCGACTCGGTGAACGGCGTCGAAGCCCAGACCATCAAGCTGCTCAACGTCTGCCGCCTGCGCGACACGCCGATTCTGACCTTCATCAACAAGCTCGACCGCGAAGGCCGGCCGCCGATCGAACTGCTCGACGAGATCGAGTCGGTGCTCGACATCCAGTGCGCGCCGATGACCTGGCCGATCAGCATGGGCAAGCGTTTTCGCGGCGTCTACCACCTCTACGACGACAGCATCAGCTTCTTCGATCCGCAAGCCGAGAAGGGAACCGCCGAAGTCATCAAGGGCTTGAACAATCCGCGGCTCGACGAGCTGATCCCCGACCAGGCCGAGGAACTGCGCATGGAAGTCGAACTGGTGCGCGGCGCCTCGCATGCCTTCGACCGCGAGGCCTACCTCGCCGGCAAGCAGACGCCGGTGTATTTCGGTTCGGCGATCAACAACTTCGGCGTGCAGTCGCTGCTCGACGCGGTGGTCGAACTTTCGCCGCCGCCGCAGCCGCGCGCCACCGAGTCGCGCCTGGTGCAGCCCGGCGAGCCGAAGTTCACCGGCTTCGTGTTCAAGATCCAGGCCAACATGGACCCCAAGCACCGCGACCGCATCGCCTTCGTCCGCGTCTGCTCGGGCAAGTTCGAACGCGGCATCAAGCTCAGGCAGCGCTCGACCGGCAAGACCCTGGCGGTGAACAACGCCATCACCTTCATGGCCCAGGACCGCAACACCACCGACGAAGCCTGGCCCGGCGACATCCTCGGCATTCCCAACCACGGCACGGTGCTGCTCGGCGACGCCTTCAGCGAAGGCGAGGACCTCAAATTCACCGGCATCCCCTGCTTCGCGCCCGAACATTTCCGCCGCGCCCAGATCCGCAATCCGATGAAAATGAAGCAGCTGCAGAAGGGCCTGCAGCAGCTCGCCGAGGAAGGCGCAACGCAACTGTTCCGCCCGATCCACAGCAACGACCTGATCCTCGGCGCGGTCGGCACGCTGCAGTTCGACGTGGTCGCCCACCGCCTCGAATTCGAATACGGCGTCGATGTCATGTTCGAACCCTACCCCGTCGCCACGGCACGCTGGCTGCGCGGCGACGACCAGGCGATCCGCGCCCTGGCCGACAAGTCCGGTGTCAATGTGGCGCTCGACGGCGCCGGCGACTATGTCTATCTGGCGCCCAACCGGGTCAACCTGTCGATGACCCAGGACCGCCACCCGGAAGTGAAGTTCCTCGAAACCCGCGAGATCCACTGAGCATGCCCCGCGGCGCGCGCAGCGATGTCGCCGCAAGCACAAGGAAAACCGAATGGACCCGCTGCTGCCTGCCATCGAAATAGAAACCGCCGCAGCGCCCCTGTTTTCCGTGATCTGGATGCACGGCCTGGGCGCCGATGGATCGGATTTCGAACCCGTCGTGCCGGAACTCGGCCTCGACGACGGCCCCGGCATTCGCTTCATCTTTCCTCACGCGCCCCCAATACCGGTGACCTGCAACGGCGGCTACGTCATGCCGGCCTGGTACGACATCATTGCACTGGACAGCAGCAGCCGCACCGTCGATGAAGCCGGCATCGTCCGCTCCCGGCAGGCGATTCGCGACCTCATGGCACGCGAGAACCAGCGCGGCGTACCCTGCTCGCGCATCTTTCTGGCCGGCTTTTCGCAAGGCGGCGCGATCGCCTACACCACGGCGCTGACCCATGCCGAGCCCGTGGCCGGTGTGATTGCGCTATCGACCTACATCCCGACCCAGCAGCTCATTGCCGACGCGGCAACCGACACCGCGCTGCCGATCTTCGCGGCCCACGGCAGCGAAGACGACGTGGTATCGATCGAACTGGGCATCCGCGCCAGGGATTTTGTGACGGCGCGCGGCCACGAGGTCGAGTGGCACGAATACCCGATGCCGCATTCGATTTGCATCGAGGAAATACATGCCATCGGGCGATGGCTGAAGAAGGCCATGGCGGGCGGATCAAGTCGGCCCTGACCGGCCCGCCGCACCCGCTGGCCACAACCGCCGTGTCGCCAGCGCCAACTCTTGTCCCGCGTTGCAAGCGCGCGGGCACTCGCCTACACTTGTCCGCATGTACCTGACGGCCTCGGAAAGTCGCGCCCTCTCCCGCCTCTTCGGTCTGCTGGCCGAAGACATGGCGGAACGCGAGGTGCGGGAACGGATCGGCTACGGCCTGCTCGACATGTTGCGTGCCGACCACTTCGCCTCCTTCGTCTGGGACGAGGCGACGCGGCGCTTCGACGGATGCGTCTCGATCAACATGAACGCGGACACGCTGGGCACCTACGACAGCCATTTCCAGTTCCACGATCCGATCACCTTCAAGCTGCAGGCGCGGCGCGTACCGACGCTGGTGACCCAGGTGATGCCGCAGAACGAGCTGATGCGCACCGAGTTCTTCAACGACTTCCTAGCGCGCGACGGCCTGCACTGGGGCGTCAATTCCTACAGCTACGCAGGCGAGCGCAGCATCGGCGATCTGCGCATCTGGCGCGGCAGGCACCGCGACAACTTCGACGGCCACACGCTCGACCTGCTGCGCCTGATCGAGCCCGCCTTCGCCGGCGCCTTGCGCCGCGTGTCGCTGCGCGCCCCCGGCACGGTCGACCTTGCCGGCCCGGAAATGGCGGCGCTGTCCGCGCGCGAACTCGCCGTCGCGCGGATGGTCGGCGCAGGCCTGACCGACAAGCAGATCGCGCAGCGCCTCGACGTCGAGCTGTCGACGGTGCGCACCTATCTCAAGCGCAGCTTCCTCAAGCTCGGCGTGAACCGCCGCGGCGGGCTCGCCACGGCGGTCGGCCGCCTCAAGCGCGACTAGCGCCTGGCCGGCGGCGCCGGCAGGCGCCCGAAGACTCCCTCCAGCGCCAGCCCGATGGCGATCAGCCGGCGATCACTGCCGGCCGGGCCGTCGAGTTCGAGGCCGATCGGCAGCTTGCTGGCCACCCCCAGCGCCAGCGGAATCTGCAGGCCGGGGATGCCGGCATTGCTGCCCGGATCGGTGTTCTGGATGTACAGGCCGAAGTTGCCCAGGCTGCTCGAATCCGCAGTCGCGGCGATGGCCACCTTCGGTACCGTGGGAAAGACAATGGCATCGAGCCGGTGGCGGCGGAACGTGTCCTTGTAGAGCTTCTGCAGCGCCGGGCGGCTGGTCTTGAGCGCCGCAGCGTAGGCCGGCTGGGCGTCGACCAGCGTGTTGTTGGGTCCGGGCAGCTTGCGCGGAATCACCAGCCCATCGTAGGTGCCCTTCACGTCGGGGCTGGCGATGCCCTTGGCCAGTTCCTCGATGGAGATGCCGGCGCCGCTTTTCTTCAGGTAGGCGACCATGTCGTCGTAGGCCTCGTAGAGCGCCACCGGGAAGCCTATCGCGCCGTTCAGCTCGGCCAGTTGCGGCATCTCGACAGCGACCACCGTCACGCCGGCGGACTTCATTTTGGCGATGGCGGCATCGGTCGCCGCCTGGGTGTCGGCATCGAGGTTGGCCAGGGTCGAGGCGACGACGCCGACCCGTACTTTCTTCAGGTCCGCCGCCCGCACCGCCTTGCCGCCGGCGATCAGCCGGTCGAGCAATTCGACGTCGGCCATGGCGACACCCATCGGCCCCGCCGTATCGCGCGTATGCGAAATCGGCGCGATGCCCGCCTGCGCATAGCGGCCGACGCTCGGCCGCAGCGAGGCACAGCCGTTCAGGGCGCAGGGAATCCGGACCGAACCGCCGGTATCGGTGCCCAGGCCCGCGGCAACGATGCGCGCGCCGATCGCCGCGGCGCTGCCCGAGGACGAGCCGCCGGCAATCCGGGCCGGGTCGTAGGCATTCCTCACGCCCCAGTCCGTCCCGGTCTTGAAGGCGGCGTTGTAGCCGG
Source organism: Sulfuritalea sp. (assembly GCA_034376265.1). GTDB lineage: Bacteria > Pseudomonadota > Gammaproteobacteria > Burkholderiales > Rhodocyclaceae > Sulfuritalea. Next base: position 5 of record JAXMJU010000194.1, on the reverse strand, counting down.
AAATG
>JAXMJU010000193.1:0-8379 GCA_034376265.1 Sulfuritalea sp. | reverse complement strand
GATCGACCGGGAGCAGGGCTGCGGCCTCAGATTGGGTGAGGCCGAGCGACTGGCGGTCTGTACGGAGGTCGGAGTGGGTCATGCCTCGGTTTCGAATCAGAGGATAGTGTCGTTGCCGACGATCTCTTCCGGGAGTGGCTGGGATTGGAGCGCGTCAGGCGCTTCCAGTCTCGCGATGCGCGCGCGCAGGTCACGATTTTCTGCGAGCAGGGCGATGATTTTCTGGTTTGCCGCCTCGATATTGCGCGATGCGGTGGCGGTGCTTGGGCGTATGGTCATGATGTGTCCTTGGTTGTTTGCCGTGAGCAGGGGCAGGGGAATCTAGGCGCGTTCGACGTTGAGTTCTTCGCAAACGTCAATCCCGAGCGCCCGAGCGCCAGCATCAGCAACATCGTAAGTAGTGACAGCAATCGGGACTTCAAACGTAACTGCTTCGTCGCGCTTGCCGTCAAGCCAGGCACGCCACGTTTCAGTTTGCATGCTGTGATTTAGTTCGTTCATGTTCAATCTCCTGTTAGTTGTTGGTCGGTACAATTCAAGTGTAGCATACGGCTACATGGAGTCAAGAACTAATTTGTAACAGTTGGCTACTGTACGGGTGTACAGTAGTTCCGATTACGTCGTCCTGTCTCACAGGGTGACGGCCGCCCATTGGTCCCGCAGTGCAACAAACGCGGGCAGGGCGGCACCTATTACGGCGACCGCAGATACTCGCGCAGATGCCCTAGCGGGTGCAGTGGGCGCCAAACTATCAAGGTGCTAACAGAGATGAGACCCTGCCGAAACTGCAAACTGGAGCATGACCCGATGATCGGCTGCCAGCGCGCCAAATTCCTCGCCGACAGGCAAAAGTACGCCGAGGCGATCAAATCTGGTGAAACCGGCTTGCGTACAGGCTCCAGGATCGACGATCAGGACAGGGCTGGTGCTAACACATCAACCCCCGCAGGGGCTACAGCAAATAGTAGGACTCGCCGCGGCGACCGTCATTCGCCCGGCTACCAGCGTGACCTGATGCGCGCGCGCCGAGCGATCGCCGCTGGTCTGGCTGAACGATTTCCGAGGACCGCATGAAGATTGTCGATATTCGAGTTCGGAACGGTGAGTTGATTGCCGCGAAGTTTGGCCGGTTGTTTGGTACGGATGACGGATCATCGGTCGAATTAATTCTGCAAGAATGGGATGGCCCCGGATCGAAAGTCGCATGGTGGAGCGGCAAGAGCGGGTTTTGTGGTTCAGCAATGAATTCGCCCAGCGGTATCAGGCGGTTTTTGGCGTGTGATGTTGAGTCGGAGTGGCTGCAATGAAAAACGTGGTGAGACTGACCGGCAAGGACCGCATCATGCAGCGCAGCATTCTGTTGCCACGGGTGGCGGCTGTGACGGTCAACGAGGCGTTCGGCAGCCGTGTTCCGTCCGTACTCGTCACAGAGGCGTTCGCCCGCGAGGATGGACGCCAGATCGAGACCCGGCGCGCCGCGGTGCCGCTGCAGCGGTTTCTGAGGATGGTGTGATGGCAAAGAAGCGTGATCCAGCGGTAGCACTGGCTCGCAGGTTCCATTATTGGTATGAGCGTTTGGCTCCATATCACGGGTACGAGACGCGAAAAGAGTCTGCCGTACCTTGGGCGAAAGTCCCATTGCGAAACAGGGAGTTAATGGAAGATGTGGCCGCAAAGATCATAAGTGAAATGGAACGCGGTAAATGGGTGAGGTTATGAGCGTTAGCACCGTGGTTAAGAATCCCGCAGAAACCGGGAAAGTTGGCTACAAGCACCCACCGCTTGAAACCCGCTTCAAAGCCGGGAATCTTGCAAATCCAGGTGGCAAGCCAGTGCGGGCCAGGAATAGCCTGAATGCCGCCTTTCTCAATGCTTTGCTGGCTGAATTCAACCGTAGCGGTAAGGCTGCGATCAAAGCATGTGCGAAGGAAGACCCCGCTCGATTTGTGACGATATTGGCCAGTCTGCTCCCGAAAGAACTGGAAATTTCACATCCACTCGATGAATTCACCGATGAACAGCTCGATGCCGCTGCCGAAACCATCCGAACTATTCTCGCAGCTCAGGGGTATCGACCGGATGAGATTGGACAGGGCGGCGCACAACCTGCTGAAAAGCTACCGGCCCTACCCGCGGCAGGCTGAGTTCCACGCTGCAGGTCGCGATAACCGCGAGCGGCTGCTGCTTGCGGGAAATCAACTCGGCAAGACGATGTGCGCCGCGGCAGAGACGGCGATGCATGCGACAGGGCGCTACCCGGACTGGTGGCAAGGGCGTGTATTTGATCACCCCGTCAACGCCTGGGTGTCCGGGGTAACTGGCGAGAGCACGCGCGACAATCCGCAGCGCTGGCTGTACGGGCGCATCGGGGCACCTGGCACTGGGATGGTCCCGGCAGATGCGATCGTGGATCATTCAATGTCCAGGGGGCTCGCCGACGCGCTGGATACGCTCACTGTGAGACATGGTGGCGGTGGAGACGTACAAGCCGGTCGGTCGCGCCTGGGGTTCAAGGCGTATGTCCAGGGCCGGGAGAAGTGGCAGGGCCCGACATTGGATTTTGTCTGGTTCGACGAGGAGCCGCCAGAGGATATCTACAGCGAGGGGCTGACGCGGACGAATGTAGGGCTGTCTCCGGTCTGGATCACGTTCACGCCGCTGATGGGTATGTCGAACGTGGTCAAGCGGTTTTTGATTGATCGTCAGTCAGGGCGACACGTCACGCCGATGACGATCGAAGATGCGTTGCATTACTCGGTCGAAGAACGCACGGCGATCGTGGCCAGCTACCCTGAGCACGAGCGCGAGGCCCGCGCCAAGGGTATCCCGACGATGGGATCGGGGCGGGTCTTCCCCGTGCCAGAGGAAATGATCCGCGTCGAGGCATTCGGTATCCCGCAGAACTGGCCACAAATCTGCGGAATCGACTTCGGGTGGGATCATCCATCGGCTGGCGCGCGCCTCGCATGGGACCGGGACAACGACGTGCTGTATGTCATGGCAGCGCACAGGGCGCGCGAGCAGACGCCGGTGCTATTTGCTCCTACCGTGCGAGCCTGGGGCGACTGGCTACCGTGGGCGTGGCCGCATGACGGTCTGCAGCATGACAAGGGATCAGGCGTGCAGCTCTCGGCTCAATATCGTGTGCAGGGCCTGGACATGCTGCAGGAGCGTGCAACGCACGCGCCGACTCCGGGGCAGAAGGAAGGCGAAGGCGGGAACGGCGTCGAGGCCGGTATCACAGAAATGTTGGACCGCATGCAGACAGGGCGACTCAAGGTGTTTGCGCATCTTAACGATTGGTGGGAGGAATTCCGTATGTATCACCGCAAAGACGGGCTGATCGTCAAGGTAGGCGATGATCTGATGAGCGCGACCCGGTATGCGGTAATGATGCGCCGGTTCGCCAGGCAGCGGATACAGCCGAGACAGCCGAAGCGCTACCCCCATAGCGCCCGCTCGGCGCAGTCCGCGTAATGGCTGAGTACGCCCAAGCCGCCGCCCCAACTGAGTCGGTGGGCGAAGCCGTGCGCGACGAGGGCTACACCATTGCCCGGGACAATTGGGCTCGCTTCCAGTATGGCGTGACGCGAGGCCATCGTGCCTACACCGAAACAGCGGCCATGCTCGAGGGCTTCTATCTCGGCGGCCAGTACGACGGCCAAGGCATCATGCAAGCCGGAGGCCACTGGAATCAGGATGATCTGAACGTGCTGAAGGAGCAGGGGCGCCCGGCCTACGAGTTCAACGAGATCAAGCCTGCCTTGGAAGCCGCATTCGGCTACCAGATTGCGAACCGGATGGACATCAGCTTCCGGCCGCGGTCGGGGGATGCGACCAAGGACGTGGCCGAGGTCCGCTCCAAAGTCGCCATGCAGATCGCCGACAACAACCAGTTGCACTGGCGCGAGACCGAGGTATTCGCCGACGGCATGGTGGAGCAGCGCGGGTATTTCGAGGCCCGCATGGACTTCGACGACTCGATTCTCGGCGAGTTTCGGGTCACGGTACTCGACCCCAGGGACGTGATCCCGGACCCGGACGCCAAGAGCTACGACCCGGCCGGCTGGAGCGACGTGATCGTGACGCGCTGGATGACCCTTGACGACATCGAGGGCCTGTACGGGCTGGACGCAAGAGCGAAGGCCGAGGCCGCCGGCTACAGCTCCGACCGTGAGGACTTCGGCGACGACCTGGACGGGGCCAAGCGCAACAAATTCGGCGACGTGAACAACCACGATTCCGCTTACGTCCTCGGCACTGTCCTGCACCTACGAGTAATCGACCGGCAGAAGTGGGTGCGCTCGGTCATGGACGTGTCGGTGAGCCAGGAAGGCGATGTCAGGCCCCTGCATGGCGACGAGACGCCCGAGGTCATGGATGGTCTGGCACAGCAGGGCGCCCACATCACCAAGCGCAGGTCCCGGCGCGTGCGCTGGCAGGTTTCGACCTGTGACGCCCTTCTGCATGACGACTGGAGCCCCTACGACCGTTTCACCGTGATTCCGTACTTCCCGTTCTTCAGGCGTGGAAAGACCCGGGGGATGGTGGACAACGCCATTGGGCCGCAGAAGACGCTGGACAAGGCGATGAGCCAGGCGATCCACATTGTCAATTCGACGGCGAACTCCGGCTGGCAGCTGGAGCAGGGTCAGCTCACCAACATGACCACCGACGACTTGGAAACCAAGGGCTCGTCAACCGGATTGATTCTGGAGCGCAAAGTAGGGTCTGCCCCCCTTGGCAAGATTCCGGTCAACGAAATGCCGCGTGGCATAGCCGAACTGATTCAGGTGGCCAATAAGTCAATCCAGGATGTCACGGTCCCGGATGCCATGCGCGGGAACCTGGGCGAAGGCGAGTCCGGCATTGCAATCCAGAGTCGGCAGCACGCCAGCCAGCAGATTCTCTCGGTCCCGCTGGACAATCTGGCCAGGACCCGCCACATGCTGGCCGGCTGGATTGATTACGCCGTGACGAAATACTACGACACCGAGCGGGTGTTCAGGATCACCAAGACCGACCCGACGACTGGACGGGAGGAAGAAGTCAGGTTGCCGATCAACCAGATGCAGGCTGATGGCTCGTACCTGAACGACATGACGGCCGGTGAGTACGACACCGTGATTACCGAACAGCCTATGCAGGTCACCTTCGAGAACAGCCAGTTCACGCAGTTGATGGAGATGCGCAAGGAAGGCGTGCAAATCCCGGATGCGTTCGTGATTCGGCACAGCAACGTGACCGACAAGCACGAACTGATCGCCGCGATGGAGACTGCTGGAGGTCCGCCGCCCGACCCGTTGGCCGAAGCCAAGGCCGGGTTGATGGCCGCGCAGACCAAGAAAGTCGCTGCCGAAACGGTGGCCAAACAGATCGAAGCCGATTTCTCGGCGACGAACGCAGCTATGCAGATCGCCTCGGTGCCGCAGATCGCGCCGATGGCCGACCAGTTGCTCAAGTCTGCCGGTGCTGTGGATGCAGATCAGCCGCCCATCGTGGGTGGACCGCCTGCCGGGGCTCCGGCAGTTGCCGAGCCTGCCGTACCGAGCAACACATCACCGAACTTCCCGCCCCGGGTGCCGCAACCGGATGTGGGGCTGAATACTGGAATTGAAGGAGGTAAGCCATGAAAAAGAAACGCACCAAGAAGTCGATGCCAGCCAAGGCGATGCCGATGAAACGGCCCATGCCCATGATGCCAAGCCCGCTGGCGACGCCGCCGAAGATGAAGAAGCGTTACTGACAAGGAGCAACAATGTCCGACGACATGAACGAACCGACCGACCCGAAGCTGCTTGGTGGTGAAGAAGACGACGGCACTGAAGTAGTGCCGAAGGATGACGCGCCGACCGCGCCAGAGGGTGAAGCAGAGGAGCCGGAGCCCGCTGCGGAGCCTGCTTCCGAGCCTGCCCGAGACGCCCAAATCCCCCGTGCCCGCTTCGATGAGGTCAACGAGAAGCTACACGCCGAGCGCGATGCGCGCGCTGCATCAGAAGCAGCCGCTGCCGCCGCCCAGGCCGAACTCGCTGCCCTGAAAGCCGCACCACCGCCCAACATTCAGGCGCTGGAGAAGGAATACGCCACGGCATTCATGAGCGGTGAGGAGGACAAGGCCGCCGAGATCCGGGCGTCGATCAACGCCGAACTGGTGCGCCAGGCCACGGAAGCCGCGTTCGCCCGGGCCGAGGAAAAGGCCCTGCAACGCGAAGCCGATCGGGACTACAAGGGCACCTACGCCCAGGTGCTGAAGGACTACCCGTTTCTCGATCCGAAGACCGGGAGCCAGGAAGCTATTGCCGAAGGAGTGGAGTGGAGGGACTACTACGTGGCCAAAGGAAAGACTCCTGCCGAAGCGCTCGTCGAAGCAGCCAAGCGCATCGCGCCTGCCTACGCCGCAGCTCCCGCCGACCCGGACAACCTGACTCGTCTGCCGGACCCCAGGAAAGCCGCGGCCGTCGCTCGCGGTGCTGCTGCTGCCAGAGCACAGCCCGCAGCGCCGGTCGCCGGCGTCGGAAATCGTGCCGTGCCGACTGCACCGGCGCCGCAAACCCAGGAGGAATACGAAAAGTTGCCGGAAGCGGAGCGCAACAAGTTACTAGCTTGATACCTGCCTTGAAAAAGGCCGCAATCTAAGAGGACCGCGAGGGCCTGATACCCTCGCCGCCGCTTCGGAGCGCATCCGATGTCACAGCCAAGGGAAGGCGGAAAAATCCCCGACGCTCGGGTTCGATAACCCCGTGTAGCAGCTCGACTGAGCGGTATCAGTCCGGCGCTGGCCCCGATTGCCAGTAATCCACTACACGGAGAAACAATCATGGGATTCACCGCACTGGGGAGTCAACTCCCCGAACAACAGAAAGCGTGGGTGAAGGAATCGATTCGCGCTTTCCGCGCCAATTTCTTCTTCGAGAAGTTCACGGGCACCGGCCCGAACAACATCGTTCAGGTCTGCAACGAACTGAAAAAGACCGCGAACGGCGATCGTGCCGGTATCGGTCTGGTCCAGGACCTGAAAGGGTCTGGTATCGTCGGTGACAACGACATCGACGGCCGCACGGAAGCCCTGGAATCCAGCTGGGTCGAGATTCAATGCGACCAGTTGCGCAAGGCGATCAGCAGCAAGGGCAGGGTTGACGACCAGCGTTCGGTCTTCAACTTCCGCACCGAGGCCAAGGACAAGGCATCTTACTGGCGGGCGCGGATCATGGAGGAATTCCTGATCCTTTGTGCGTCAGGCATTGCGCTGACCTACAACACGGACGGTTCAACGCGATCGATCGATGCCGAAGACGATCCGGCCACATTGGCCTACGCGGCCGACGTGACGGCACCTTCGACCAACAGGCACTTCGCCTTCAACGGCACCAGTCTGGTGGCCGGCGACACCACCACCATGACCACATCCTACGTCCCGAAGTACGGGATGATCGTGGACGCCATGGCCGAGGCTAAGACCAGAGGCATCAAGCCGCTGATGATCGGCGGCAAGGAGCACATGGTCTATCTGTGCCATCCCAAGACCTTCGCCCGGCTGAAAAAGGATACGGACTTCCGGGAGGCCATCGTTCAAGGTGACGCCCGCGGCTCGAACAACCCAATCTTTACCGGCGCCACGGTGACCATGGATGGCTTGGTGATTCACACCAACACCCGCGTCTATACGACGCTGGGCAAGACCAGCAGCGTGGACAAGTGGGGTGCAGGTAATGACGTGGACGGCACTCGTTCCCTGCTGCTTGGCTGCCAAGCATTGGCGTTCGGCGACATCTGGGGTGCGGCCAAGTGGTACGAGGGCAAGCGTGACCACGACGCGAAGAACGTCATCAGCGTGGCCATGTACACCGGGATGCTCAAGCCCACATTCATCAGCCGTTTCGACAGCGACGCCGTGGAAGACTTCGGCGTGATCGCTCTCGACCTCGCGCTGTAATCGCGCTTATTTGAAGGAGAACTTACATGGCAATCACTCTCAACACGGGCCGCCAGGATCTGAAGGTGGCGTATGTGGACATCAACCTCGCCGATGTGGCGACGGGGGTGGATCAGGATGCAATCAAGATGCCTGCCGGCAATTACGTCATCGTCAGCGGCCAGGTCTATACGTCGGAGGCGTGGAATTCAACGTCTTCGGACGTGATCAGTGTCGGCGATGATGACGCCTACAACACCTACCTGAATGCCGCCAGCATCGCAGGTACCGGAATTGATGATCTGGTTCCAACCGGCGTTGTCGGCGATGGCGACATCACGGTGCGTTGGGTGAGCGGCGGTGGCACGCCGACCACCGGCATCAGCCGCCTTGCGATCCAGTACTACATGCTGGGCCGCGAAGACAGCACCTTCGGCTGATCGCTCGATTTCAACTCGCTTTTCGTA
>JAXMJU010000192.1:0-5775 GCA_034376265.1 Sulfuritalea sp. | reverse complement strand
CCGGTCACGTCGATCTGGCCGGCGGTGAGGCCGGCGCGCAGGCACAGGTTGGACACCACGGTGGAGACCGCCGGCGGGTCGAGCGTGATGACGGCGTTGCCGGTGCCGGTAAAGGCGGTGCTCGATGGCGTGAAACTCGTGCCGCCCGGATATTGGCACAGATTGGAAAATCGGAATTCGTCGACATAACCGCGCACCGAGGAGGTGCCGGTCAGATCGTTTCCGACATAGAGCTTGGTAATGGGGCAAATCTGGCTGGCGCTCGCCTTTTCGTAGATCTTGGTGCCGTCGAAATACTGGTAATACTTGCCGGCGTCGTTGTCGCGCACGATCGCGATGTGATGCCAGACGCCGGTGCTCAGCGTAATGGTCGAGCCCCAGTTCTGGTCGATATCGTTGCTGGTGCCGTTCGAACTCAATCCGACGATGATCTTGTCGCCGCCGAATTGCGCGGTCTGGAGCAAGACCCCCCAGCCTAAGCCGGTAGCATTGAGCGCGGCCAGCAGGTTATAGCTCACCGGCGCGCTGCTCCAGTAAAACCAGGCCTCGAGCGTCCAACCGCTGGCGCCGAGCGAGGTCGGGCCGACGACGGTGCACTTATCGGTGTTGGTGAGCATTTTGATGCTCGAAGCGCCGAATTTTTGCTGGGTGGTCGATAGCGTCGACCCGGTCATGGTGACCGTGTTGCCATAGACGTCGGTGGTGCTGGTCGCGCCGTTCGCGCCGTCGAAATGGAGCAGCGCCTTGGTCGTGTCCGCGGCGTAGCCCGCGCTGCCGTCGGTCACCACCTCGAACGTGAGGTTCGGCACCTGGCCGCTTTGGCCGAGCCGCAGCCCCTCGATAAACGCATAGGCGCGGCCCCGATAGGCCGGCGCCAGGGCGGTTGTGACCGCCGCCTCGTAAGTCGGGTCGGGGAGCTGGGTTGCCGAGCCGGTGTAGATGGTGAGCCGGGTCCAGATTGTGGTGTCAACGCTCGCCTCGATGCTGCCCGAGTCCGCGCCCGCATCGGCGGTGTAGATGAGCTTGCCGTTGTTCCAGATGCGGGCGACGCCGACGATCTCGTTGTCGGTGAGGCCGATCAGGGCGTCCATGTCGTAGGTGGTGGTCGAACTCTCGACGCCGCCGCCGCCGCCCTTTCCGCCGCTCGATGTCGTGGTCGTGGTCGCGCGCCGGTCGGTGTTCCACCACATCTGCCCGGCGATGCCGGCCGCGCCGCGCACATAGGGGATCGGCTGGCCGTATTCGCTGCCGGTGACCTTCAGGTCCATCAGCGGCTGCGCGATCGTCGGCCCCTTCGCCGGGAACATCGCCGAGCCGAGCATCGAGCCGATAGCCCAGCCGAGCGCGGGCATGCCGAACGTGGAGCCGATCGCGGCGCCGGCGGCGGCGATGACGAGCTGGGCCATTACGCCACCCCAGCCAATGCAAACGCCGCCACAAACCGCTGCGACCGGCTGAACATCAGCCGCGTCTCGATCACGCGCGGCGGCCTTGCATTGCTCGCGGCATGGATGATCGATAGCCCGCCGTGCCGGTAGTCGCCCAGGATGCCGATGTGCTGCGGGTCGCGTTCGATCGCGAGGATGATCATGTCGCCCGGCTGCATGTCGGCCTGAGATACGGCGGTCAGGTGGGCGTTGCACCATTCCATCATCGTGTGGCCGTCAGGGGTGGGCGTGTAGGGCGGAATATCGAAATCAGGGGCGACAGTGCCGAGTTCGCGGGATATGCAGATCGGGACGCCTACGCAGTCCAGCCCGATACCGGGCTGGCGGCCAAGATGGTGAAAAGGCGTCGATAAAAAACTTCTCGCAACCCTTACGACATCGGCGCGCGTGGTCATACGCTCGGCTCCGGCGATTTCGTCAGATCATTGATCCCCTTGCGGTGAGGCTCTCCAACGAAGAAAAGCACGTTTGAAAATTTCCCAACGCAGTCCTCGGCCAGGCGCTTGCGGCAACCGGCGATCGCGGTGTAGGTGTCGCCGGCGGCGACCAGGGCATACATCGGGAGCGCGAGGGTGAAGCTGCCGCCCGAGGCGAAGGTCTTGATTTTCGCCGAGCGGCCGCTGTTCGCGCCGCTGTCGAAGGTGATCTGCCCCTCGTCGAACCAGTTGGCCGCCTCGCCGCGGCCGGTGTCCTGGAACACCTGATTGTTGGTCGCGCCGGTGAGCGTGCCGGTGTAGGTGAACGCGGTCAGCACCTTGGTGCATTTCGCATCGCCCAGGCGCGCGCGGCAGGTCTTGCTCGAAGCGTTGCCGACCGGCTGCTGCAGGTACTGGCGCAGGTCGCGCAGCTCGGCGACGACGGTGTTCAATTTCAATTCCACCTCGCCCAGCGTGCCGGTGAGCAGGGTATCGATGCCGTCGGCCAGGCTCGCCCAGTTGTAGCGGAAGATGATAAAGGCGGCGTTGCGCCACACGCCGCCGAGGATCTCGGCGGTGGTGAACACCGTGCCGTCGTGCAGCGTGGTCATCTCGAGGTTGCCCACCGCGGCGCTGGCGGCGATCACGATATTGCTCACGTCCAGCCCCGGGTTGGACGAATAGGTGACGCCCGAGATCAGGTCGTCGATGTCATGCGTGGTGAAGCCGAACACCTGGGCGTCGGTGCGCGTGATCTTGAGCGCCGTCGCCAGCGTTGTCGCGCGCGTGGCGACATGCGTGGCGAGGTTGGTCGGGAGAGTCTTCACCGTTAAATCCTCACCTCTATGATGGGGATAGACCCAAGATCGTACTGCTCGAAAGTTTCCCACTGCGGCAACATCTTGTCGATGTTAAATCGGACCGGCGTATCGAATTCGCCGGCCCAGCTTGTCGGATTAGCGCCGCTGGTCTTTGTGACAATTCCTGTCACCGTCGAGTAGGTGTACGCGCCGCCGCCGGTGAACGTGATGCCGGTAGCCAGTGGCTTAGTGATATTTCGCAGTCTGCTGATTGCGCCAAGCGTGTACGTTTTACCCATCTGCCAAGTGGTGTCGGCAACGATAACGGTGAGCGTTCCCTGCGCGGCCGTTGCGGAAAAATCATTGTAATTCTTGAACCGAAAACCGTTGTGCATCCCGGCTACGCCGTGGAAAAATGCGAGTAGTTCGTCAAGCTCTGCCTGAGAACGCACGCCGTAGGACACGTCACCTTCGTGTAGTGGCATACTATAATTTTGGTTGCTCGCCTCGAACCCGCCAAGATTGCGCGCGATGCTAGTCGAGTAGCCAGGGCCGAATTTTGATCCAATGGCGATTGTTTGCGGAAATACAGGCGTCTCAATAAACGACATGGAAGCGATTTCCTTTTTTCATGTTCTCAGTCGCCGGAATAATTCGCAGATTCGCAGGAACATGCAACCCGCACACCTTGTCATGCTTTAGCGGTATTTCGTGGTCAACATGGCGCTTTATGCCGTCCAATTTTTCCAATTCTTTCGCCGTAGCATAAATGCGCCCTATCTCATCCGCATCAGTCCACGGCGGCATCGCCTTCATTTTTCGCGCCCTTTTGAGATTGACTGCGGCTAAGCTTTTTTCTGGATTATTTTTTATCCACACACGACACCGCTCTCGATGCTTTTCCAAATTCTCAGCCCGCCACTTGGCACCACGCAATTTCATTTCATCAATGTTTGCGATATATCTGGCGTGCGCAGCATCTCTCTTGTGCTGAGCATGTTGTTCGTCATATTTCTTTACTCTAGCGGCGATTCGTTCCTTGTTACGCAGCACATATAAGCGAGTTTTTTCTTTCTGTTCTGGTGTTGCATTTTTCGCTTTTGCGGCTGCGCTCCGTTTTTCTCTATTTTTCTTGTACTTATCTCTGTCATCAGATTTTTCACATTCTGCGCAAATACCGGAACTCGGCCTAACATCCGCAATGTGTCCAAATGGGCAGGGTGTTCCGGGCGCGTGAACCGCCCGGAATAACTTAGCCTTTTGCCTGCGCGGTTTTTCCATCATGTATTACGCGCCATCGCTCTTTGGACACTCTCACCAGCGGCAGCAGCGATCTGCGCTTGCGTGCGGCGGTCCATCGCTCCGGTGATGGTGAACTGATTGATTACGGTCATACCGCCCCCGCCGCCGTTGTTCTCGGCAGCTGGAATGACCGCCTCGCCCCGGTGCAGGAATGCAGGGCCGTCGCGCGAGACGAATGGCGTGCCGGTGGCCAATACGGGCATCGCCATCGCGTCGATCCCAGCTACGCCAGCGCTGCCCGTGAGCCAATCGAGACCCTTGCCCACCAGGCCGCCGATGCCCCCGCCCTTGCCGAAGTCCGCACCGAAGAGCGCGGTCGCCGCCTTGGCCGCCAGCACGTCGGCCACCATGCGGTCAATCGAGCGCTTGAAGCTGCCTGACAGGTCTGAAAGATTGCCCTGCATCACATCGAAAAAGAACCCGCTCATGGATTGCTGCATGCTCTGGGCGGCGGATTTCCAGAACTCGGTTATTTCGTCCGCTGCTTTTTTGTTTTTTTCAGCTAGAATCTTTTCCGCGACTGCGATTGTGAGCTGCGCAGCAAGACGCCCATACGCTTCATTGGTTTTGTCGATGCCGCTAGCTTCCAAAGCGCGCAAGGCGATCGCCTGCTCGCGAGCTTCATTGGTTAAAGCTAGCTCCCTTGCTTCGGCTTTAATATTTTCTATCGTCTTGCCTGCAGCAATAATCGCCTCGGTGTTCTTTGTGTCCAACGAATCGAGGAATTCTTTATTCTTTTTTCCCAAAGCGTTGAATGCTTCTTCAGCCTTCGCGCGTTCGTCAAATGCTTTCTTGGCCTGCTTGTTCAGATCAACCTGCGCAGCCAGCGCCTTCAATTCCTTTTCGCGCTCCGGCGTGATCGTCGCTCGCGCCTTCACCGACATCGCATCAAGGGCGAGTTGCAACTTGTTGACCTCGGTCAAGTCCTTATCAATGAGGAGTTTTTCCTTGAGGGTTTTCAGGAGGCCGCGGTAGGCGGAATCTGTATCCTCTGTGGCTTTTTTCAGTTCTTTGTAATTGAGCGTCGCTTTCTGCTGTAAAGCGAGATCGCGCGCATCCAGAAATTGCGGCCCGGTGCGGCCCTTCAATGCGGCCTGCGCTTCAAGATACTTGAGGAATTCGATCTGTTTTTTTAGATCGGCCTCCCGCCCTCCGAACAAGGCGCCTGTCGGGGACTGCATGAATTTTCCGATTGGCCCGGCCTCTTGAAACTTTCGCAAGGATTCGGTCAGTCTGTCGATTTCCTGCCTTGGAGCTTCCGTGGTCATCGCATCCAGGTTGAACGCGAACAGCCATAGCGCCTCCGTAGCGCTTCCAGCTATCTTGATTGCCTTCGCGTTTGCCTCAACCCATTCCAGCAATGCAGGTACTGCATCGATCATTACAGCCTGCTTGAAATTGCTGAATTCATTCCCAAGGCGGCGTACTGCCTTTTCCAGTTCTTCGGCTTTCGCGGCCTGTTCCGCAGTTACCGTTGCCGCAAGTTCGCCATCGTTCGCCATGTCTTTCAAGAATGGCAATACCTTGGCGCCAGACTTCCCGAGCAAATCCATCGCAAGCGCGGTCTTGCCGCTTGAGTCTCCGAACTTGTTCATCGCGCCAGCGACAATCTGCAACTGTTTCGCGGTGTCCATATTTTTCAGATCAGCCGCTTTCAGCCCAAGCGCCTCAAGCGCGCGCGTCGCCTTCTCAGATTCTTCCTTCGTTCCGTGCATGCCTTTACTGAGCCGTACAAGAGCCATTTCCACAGTACCCATATCCACGCCGGATATGCGCGCCTGCTGAGTGAGTTTCGACAGTTCTGCAACG
>JAXMJU010000191.1:0-3464 GCA_034376265.1 Sulfuritalea sp. | reverse complement strand
GCCGATGAAGGGCGCCGATGGACAGATCTACGCCATGGCGCAGGGCAATGTCGCCGTCGTCGGTGCCGGGGCCAGCGGCGCCGGGTCGAAGGTCACGGTGAACCACTTGTCGGTGGGCCGCATTGCTGCCGGCGCCACGGTCGAGCGCGAAGTACCGATGCCGCTGGGGCAGGGCGACTATGTGCACCTGGAACTGAATACCACCGATTTCGGTACCGCGCAGCGCATGGTCGAGGCGATCAACTTGGTGGTGCCGGGCGCCGCCGCCGCCGCCGACGGCCGGCAAATCCGGGTACGCGCGCCGTCCACACCCGATGAACGGGTGAGCTTCATCGGCAGGCTCGAAAGCATCGACGTCACGCCGGTGCGCCAGGCGGCCAAGGTCATCGTGAATAGCCGCACCGGTTCGGTGGTGATGAACCAGTCCGTGCTGATCGAGACCTGTGCGGTCGCGCACGGCAGCCTGTCGGTTTCGGTCAGTACCCAGAATGCCGTGAGCCAGCCCGGAGCGTTGTCCGCCGGACAGACCGCGCGGGTTGCCAATGCCCAGATCGAGATCAGGCAGGAGGGCGGCGCCCTGATGAATATCACGGGCGGCGCGAATCTGGCCGACGTCGTCAGAGCATTGAATTCCCTGGGTGCGAATCCGCAGGACTTGATTGCGATCCTGCAGGCCATGAAGTCCGCCGGCGCCTTGCGTGCCGAGCTGGAAATCATTTAACGCCGTGGGTAAGCGCGGTTTTTCGGCTTCTGCCCCGGCGAACGCTTCCAGCCTTCCCATGTCATTCTGCATCCCGCTATGAATGTCCCCAACGACCGTTCCACCCTGTCCGCGACGTCGAATATTCTCGACGTAGGCAGCCTGGGCAACCTCAAGCGGCAGGCGCGCAGCGGCGATCCCGATGCCAACAAGGCCGTCGCCAAGGAGTTCGAGTCGATGTTTCTGCAGATGGTGCTGAAGTCGATGCGCGATGCAACGCCGCGCGAAGGTTTGTTCGACAGCGACCAGTCCCGGCTGTATCAGTCGTTGCTGGATCAGCAACTGAGTCGCGGGCTGGGTTCCGGCAAGGGCGGCCTGGGCCTCGCGGCGATGATCGAGGCGCAGTTGTCGCGGCGCGACGAAGCGCCGCTGTCGGCGGACGGGCCGCTACAACTGGCGCCCAAGGCGCGGGCTTTCCCGCTGCAGCCGGAGATCAAGGCATTGCCCTTGCGGCAGCCTGCGGCGACGGGTTTCGAACTGCCGCAGCCGGTCGCTCCGGCACGAACCGCGGATCCTGCCGCGGGGGCACCTACCGAGGTCGCGCCGGCGATTTCTGCCGCACAGCGTGACTTTGTCGATCGCCTGCTGCCTGCCGCGCTGTCGGCGCAGCGCGCCACCGGCATTCCGGCGCCGTTCATGGTCGCCCAGGCGGCGCTGGAAACCGGCTGGGGCAGGGCGGAGCCACGGCGCGCCGACGGCAGCACCAGCTTCAATATTTTCGGCATCAAGGCGGGCGCCGGCTGGCAGGGTCCGACGGTGGAGTCGAGGACCACCGAAGTGATCATGGGCGTGGCGCAAAGCCGCGTCGAGCGCTTCCGCGCCTACGGTTCGCACGCAGAGGCCTTCGCCGACTATGCCAATCTCATGATGCGCAGCCCGCGTTATGCGCCAGTGCGCGAGGCCCGCGATGCCGCCGATTTTGCACGCGGCCTGCAGCAGGCGGGTTATGCCACGGATCCGCAGTACGCGGCAAAGCTCGAGCGCATCATCGGCGGAGCGGCGCTGAAGCAGACCTTGACCGGCTGAGTGCCGCGTTTGCGGCGGCTCCCTGCCTGATGCTGGCACGCCGGTTGCTGTATTTCCGCTGAATCCTCAACTTGCGGCAAGTTTTGCCGTTATAGAGGTTCCATAGCGGAGAAATCATGGGCATTTCCAGTATTGGCTTCAGCGGACTGAATGCGGCACAGGCGGGCCTGCTGACCACCAGCCATAACATCTCCAACGCGTCGACGCCGGGCTATCGGCGTCAGGAGATCGTGCAGAACGCCAATGGTTCGTTGTTTACCGGAGCCGGCTTCATCGGCCAGGGTACCCATGTGCAGACCGTCAAGCGCGTCTATGACGAATTCCTCGGACGCCAAGTGTTGAGCGCGGGGGCCGGAGCGGCGGAGATGGATAGTTATCTGGCGCAGATCAGTCAGATCGACAATCTGCTGGCCGATTCCAGCGCCGGCCTGTCCCCGGCGCTGTCGGCCTTCTTCAAGGGCCTGCAGGACGTTGCGGCCAATCCGGCATCGGTTGCCGGCCGGCAATCCATGCTGTCGGCCGCCGAGGCCCTGGTGGCGCGGTTTAAGGGACTGGACCAGCGATTCTCGGAGATCCGCGAAGGCGTCAACCAACAGATTTCGGCACAAATCGGCCAGATCAATGTCTTCAGCACGCAACTGGCCGACATCAACCAGCGCATCATCATGGCGCAGGCGGCCGGTGCCAATCAGCAGCCGAACGACCTGCTGGATCAGCGCGACACGATGCTGAGGGATTTGAACAAACTGGTTCGCGTCAGCACGGTGACCCAGGGCGACGGCAGCATCAACGTATTCATTGGCCAGGGTCAGCCGCTGGTGGTCGGCACCCGCTCCTCCAGCCTGCAGGCCGTCGCCGCCGCGGACGATCCGCAGCGCAAGACCGTGGCGATAGTTGGCGCTGGCGGTACGGCGCAGGTGCTGTCGGAGTCGCAGATAGGCGGCGGCAGCCTCGGCGGCTTGCTGAGCTTCCGCAACGCGAGCCTCGATGCGGCGCAAAACGCCCTGGGCCGGATTGCCGTGACGCTGGCCCGGAATTTCAATGACCAGCATCGCCTCGGGCAGGATTTGACGGGCGCCCTGGGCCAGGATCTGTTCACCGTGTCGGCTCCAATCGTGCGCGTGAACAGCGGCAATAGCGGCAGCGGGACGCCGGCCGTCGGCATCGATGCGGCGAGCGTTTCGGAGTTGACCGGCAGCGATTACCGGCTGAGCTTCGTCGGCGGCAACTACCAATTGCTTCGCCTCGCCGACAACCAGACCCGGACCTTTGCCAGCCTGCCGCAGACCGTCGATGGAATCACGATCGCGGCCGCCACCTGGCTGCCCGCCGCCAATGACAGCGTCCTGATCCAGCCGACTCGCGGCGGCGCGCGAGATATTGCCGTGGCATTGTCCGACGTGCGCCAGATCGCCGCCGCGGCACCCATACGCAGTACGGCCAGCCTGGGCAATACCGGCACCGGAAAAGTCAGCGCCGGGACGGTCAATGCGCCGCCGCCGCCCAATCCGGACTTGCAGCACCGGGTGACCATAAGCTTTACCAGCGCGACGAGCTTCGATGTGCTCGATGTCACCACGGCCACCACGTTGGCCAGCGGCGTGGCCTACGCCAGCGGCAGCGACATCTCATACAACGGCTGGACCGTGCAGATTGCCGGCGGCCCGGTCGGCGGTGA
>JAXMJU010000190.1:0-20751 GCA_034376265.1 Sulfuritalea sp. | reverse complement strand
CGTGCCCTCGCTCAGAGCGACCGCTTTGAGGCCGCTTGGCAGAAAGTTTCCGCGGAATATCGGCGCGTCGTCCGCTTCCCAGAAAATGTCGTCCCAATCAATGCATTTCGGGTAGCGTCAGCGTGAGAGTTACACCCATTCCATTTCCATAAATCGAAGTCGATCGAGGCACAGGACTCGCTTGGCAGATATCTGCCTGTCCGGTCCGTGGCGCGACTATGTTCGTTGGCGAACGGAACGGTCAGCCATGGCGACCTACATTGGTCGGCAGGTTCATGGAGGATCGTATGCTCGACGACTCGATAATGAAGCCAGAAGGCATTCTGGTGCTCAAACCCGACGCGCCGCTGAATAAAGAAGACTTCATTGGCCTCGGTGCTGCTGTCGATGCCTATCTGGCCGACCACGCCAAACTTCACGGGGTGTTGATCCATACCAAAGGATTTCCCGGATGGGAGAACTTCGGGGGATTCACCGCGCATATGCACTTTGTTCGCGAGCACCACAAGCAGGTCGAACGTGTTGCCATCGTGACGGACAGCCAGATCGCCGACATAGCGGAATCGCTTGGCAAACACTTTACGTCGGCCGCATTGAGGCACTTCCCTTTTGACGGGGATATGCAGGCGCTCGACTGGCTGAAGGCCCACTGAGCCCAACGTGGCGTGCGATGACCTTGCATGAAGATGGGCAAGCGCACAGGGAATGCGTACGGAAACAAAATTGATTTCCGGTGGGCAAACGAATAACGCCATTCAGCGGTCGGCGCTGAGGACACGGCGCGCGGGGCTGTATTCCGGCGTTCGCGCCACCAGGCCGATCAGGATTTCCCGGGGGTAAAGGTTTTCGAGGACGCCGGACCCGCCGCTTCGCGGCGCTTCCGGTAGAGTGTGCGCCCCGCCCGAGAGGCAGCCGTCACACTACGAATGTTCGACCACGCCACCACCCTGCCGCTTGCCTTCTGGCTGCTGGCCATTGCCGCCACGGTGCTGATCGGCATGTCCAAGGCCGGTTTCGGCGGCGCCGCGGGCAGCCTCGGCGTGCCGCTGATGGCGCTGGTGGTGGCGCCGCCCTTCGCCGCCGCGGTGATGCTGCCGATCCTGCTCGCGCTCGACGCCATCGGCCTGGTGGTGTTCCGCGGCCGCGCCGACGCCGCCAACCTGCGCATCATCCTGCCTGGCGCGCTGATCGGCATCGCGCTGGGCTGGATCACCTTCGGTCAGGTCGACGCGCGCTGGATCCGGCTCCTGATCGGCATCGAGGCGCTGGCCTTCGCCTTCGACCGCTTTCGCGCCGCGCGCAACGTCGATAGCGCCGTGCCGTCAGCGCCAACTCTCGGCCCGGGAATTTTCTGGAGCGCGCTGTCCGGCTTCACCAGCTTCGTCTCGCATGCCGGCGGCCCACCGATCATGCAATACCTGATGCCGCAGAACATGGACAAGATGCGCCTGGTCGGCACCACGGTGATCTTCTTTTCGGTGGTGAATTTTTCCAAGCTCGGCCCCTATGCCCAGCTCGGCCTGCTCGACCTGTCCAAGCTCGGCGTTTCGCTGCTGCTGGCGCCGGCGATTCCGCTCGGCTACTTCATCGGCTACCGCCTGCTCCATGCCGTCGACATGCGCGGCTTCAATCTGGTGACGGCGTGGACGCTGCTGGCGGCGGGAGCGAAGCTTTGCTACGACGGGCTGGCCGGATAGGCGTCGAGCCAGGTCCGCGCCTCGTCCAGCGACGAGAATATCCGGGTCGGATAGGTTTTCAGCGCCGAGCCGGTATATTGATTCGCCAGCTCGACGAAGTCCGCGTCCGCAGCCACCAGCGCAATCCTGATACGCGGATTGCTGATCGATGCGGCGTGGTCGATGGCCACGATCTCCTCGATCGCGGCAGCCTTGACCAAACGCTCGGTGCCGCCCAGGAAATCGTTGATGATGTAGCGCAGGGAATCGAAACGTTCGTCGCCGTGGGTTACGGCGATCGAAGCCGAGATGTCGGTGTCGGTGACCTCGCCGAAGAAGCGTTTGAGGACACCGTGCGGTTCCCAGATGAGTTCGTAGCCCAAGTTTCGCCCTGTCGCCCCTCTAAAGCGCTCAGAAACGCATTTTCATGAAGTACTTGCGGAAGGCCGCCACCGTCTTCGGCGTCAGCGAATAACTGACGCGCCTTCCGTCGTCGCGCAGCGTCGACCGCCGTATGGTCCGGTTGCCGACCAGTGCATTGAGTCGCCGCTGCAGCGTGGTCGGCGGCGCCAATTCGAGCAACATCAGCTGCTTGAATCCGAGCGGTGCATTGACTTCGTCGGCGGCGCCGATGGCCGCCAGGATGTCGTGATCCGGCAGCGACCGGATGAAGGGCAGCAGGATTCGGCGATTGGCGGACGCCGCCCGGAGCTTTTCGAATGACATGGCGTGTAGACCGCTGGATTAATTAATTTAAGGCATTCAACATACTTGCCCCGGCACGAATCGACAAGAACGATTTACATCCAGTTTGGGGGAAACTGCGCCACGCCGACCGATGGGCCGCGATTCCAGTGCCGGCGCGGAATGCCGACGGATCAGGTGGCCACCTGCCGGGGTTTCACTTTGACCTGGCTTGCCGGCGCAATAATCCATCTCCGACATCGTCGGCGCGGCTTGGGCCAGGTGCGCGCGCGGCGGAAACCGCCGTGCCGCCAGCGCCAACTCTTGCCCCGGGCATAGCGCGCGGCGCACGGTCCGGCTTCGTCGCGCAGGCCGGCGACCGGGCGGTGCACCGCAACGAGGCATCCCACATGGCTTTGACATTGCCGGAACGCGTTCTATTCTTTTTGAACCTGCCGCTGTCTCAGCGGTGGGAGTAATTCGACCAACCCCAAGGAGACCCTGATGAATAAATGGATTAGCGCAATGGCTTTGGTGGCATTTTCCGGCGCCGCACTGGCCTTTCACTGCCCGGCCGACATGAAGAAAATCGACGCCGCGCTCGACAAGAAACCCATGCTTTCCGCCGCGCAGATGAGCGACGTGAAAAAACTGCGTAGCGACGGCGAAGTCCTGCACAAAGCCGGCAAGCATCAGGAGTCCGTGGATACGCTCGCCAAGGCGATGAAAATTCTCGGCATCTGAGTCGTCATGGCGGGCGCCGCAGGCGCCCCGCGGGGCCGCGCAGGCTGCGTGGCCCCGCCCCTTCCCCATTGAAGCGTCGTCGAACCGGTATAGACTCCGGCGTCGGCGCTCGACCGGTTCGCCAGACGGAGCCCCATGCAGATACGCTATCCAAAATCGTTCTTCAAGCTGTTGTTCGTCGGCTTCATGCTGGCGGTGCTGCCGCTCCTGGTCGGCTTGTTCGGCAACATCCTGGCCATCGAGAAGCTGGCGGCGCAAAGCCAGCGTGCGGTATACGACGCGGCGCGCATTGCCCATGTCAGCCGCGAGCTGAACGATACCGCCGCCTCCCTGGAGCGAGCCGCGCAGCAAAGCGCCGTACTGCGCGATGCGGCGCTGTGGCGGGGCTATGAAAACCTGCATAAGCGATTTCGCGAAGCCGCCGCGAAGCTGACCGAAATGCCGCTCGAGGCGGATATACGCAAGACTCTCGACGATCTGTTGCTGCAGGAATCCACACTGCACGAAACACTGACGCGCGGCGCAGCGACGGCGGCCGAGACCACGGCGACAGCCCGCCGATATGCCGAAATCTCCTCGGCGACGCGCATTCTGCTGGAAGGTTCGAGCACCCTGATCGATCGTGAAGCCGCATCCCTGCGCGACCTGGCGGCGCAAACCGAGTCGCAGGCGCGCACCCAGCTGCTGGTGCTGCTGCCGCTGGCGGTCTTCGTCGTGGCCGGCTTCACCTACCTCCTGGCGCGGCCGATCACCGAGTTGAACCAGGGCATACGCGATCTCGGCGAGCGTCGCCTCGACACCCGGATCGAGGTCACCGGGCCGGAAGACCTGGAGCAACTGGGCCGCCAGCTCGACTGGCTGCGCCTGCGCCTGATCCAGCTGGAGGAACAGAAGAGCCGTTTCCTGCGGCATGTTTCGCACGAATTGAAAACGCCGCTGACGGTCCTGCGCGAGGGCTCGGAGCTGCTGGCGGAAGAGGTAGCGGGCAGCCTGTCGGAACGGCAGCGCGAGATCGTGCATATACTCCAGCAGAACAGCGTCGAACTGCAGCGCCTGATCGAAACCCTGTTGCGCCACGGCGAGGCCGAATTCCATTTGACATCGGTCAAGCTGCAGACGGTGAAGCCCGCGCAGATCATTTCTGCGATCGTCGAGCGGCAAAAACTGGCCTGTTCGTCGCGGCGAATACGGGTGAGCCTGGAAATGGAGGATTTCGCGATGCAAACCGATCCAGAACGACTGCGCGTGGTGCTCGACAACCTGTTGTCGAACGCCGTCAAATATTCTCCCGACGACGGCCAGATCGTCGTCAATAGCAGAAAGGAAAAAGGATGGGCGATGCTGGAAGTGCGCGATGAAGGACCGGGCGTGGCGCCGGCGGAGCGCGAACGCATCTTCGAACCTTTCTACCGCGGCAGCGCCGATGCCGCAGGTACGGTGCGGGGCAGCGGCCTCGGCCTGTCCATCGCACGGGATCACGTCCTGGCCCTGGGCGGCGACATCGCGGTGGGCGAGGGACAGGGGTGCTTCACGGTGACGCTGCCGCTGGGTTCGCTATGAGCGCGCTACGCCGGATCGCGGTGGTCATTTGCGCGCTTTCCCTGCTGACGGGACTGGGCGCTTGCGCCCTGCTCAAGCCGCCGGCCGACGCCTACTGGCTCGACCCGCAGGGGCCGCGCCCGAGCAGCGATGCGGCATCGCTGCTGCACTATGCGCTGTTTGTCCGCAACCTTGCCGGCAAGCAGCATGTCGAGGAAACCGAGCGCGTGCGCCTGGCCTGGACCGCCGAAAAAACCGATTTCCGCCTGCTGCAATATGCCATGGCGCTGTCCGTGCCGGTCGCGACGGCGGCGGATCACCGCCGTGCCCAGCAACTGTTCGATGCGCTGACGCAACCGGGCAACGGCCGCAACAGCGAATTGCACGCCCTGGCATCATTGATGCGTGCAAACCTGGCGGAGCACCGCCGCCTCGAAGACGGCAGCCATTCCCTGGCGCAAAAAGCGCGGGAAGAACAGCGGCGGGCCGAAGAACTGGAGCAAAAGTTGGAAGCCTTGAAAGACATCGAAAAGAGCCTGTTGCCCCATGACAAACCGAGGCGCAGAACGAAATGAGCGACAGCCTGGGCAAGATCCTGCTGGTTGACGACGACGCCGATCTGCTGCGCCTGATCGCGATCCGTCTCGAAGCCGCGGGATACGCCGTCACCACGGCATCCAGCGGCCCCGAAGCGCTGGCCAAGCTCGCCGCGGACCGGCCGCAACTGGTGATCACCGACATGCGCATGCCCGGCATGGACGGCAACGCGCTGTTCGGCGCGGTGCGAGCGAACTATCCGACCCTGCCGGTGATCATGCTGACCGCCCACGGCACCATTCCGGAGGCCGTGGCGGCGACCCATCGCGGCGTCTTCGGCTATCTGGCCAAGCCCTACGAAGCCAAGGTACTGCTGGACCAGGTGGCCCGGGCCATGCAGCTGTCGCCCGCCGCGCCCGGCAGCAATCCCGACGTCGAGGCGTGGCATGCCCATATCATCACGCGCAACATGGTCATGACGGACCTGCTGGCGCAGGCCAAGCTGGTCGCCGCGGGCGACGCCAGCGTGTTGCTGCGCGGCGCATCCGGTTCCGGCAAGGAAATGCTGGCGCAGGCCATCCACCTTGCCAGTGCGCGCCACGAGCGGCCCTTCATCGCCGTCAATTGCGGCGCGATTCCGGAAAACCTGCTCGAATCGGAGCTGTTCGGCTACACGCGGGGAGCCTTCACCGGCGCCGTCAAGGACCATCCCGGCCTGATCCGCGCCGCGCAGGGCGGCACCCTGTTCCTCGACGAGATCGGCGACATGCCGCTGCCGCTGCAGGTCAAGCTGCTGCGCGTACTCGAAGAACGCCAGGTCCGTCCCGTCGGCGCCACCGGCAGCACGCCGATCGATGTCCGCATCATCAGCGCCACGCACCGCGACCTCGAAGAGGAAATGAGCGCGGGACGCTTCCGTAGCGATCTCTACTACCGGCTCAACGTGGTCTCGCTGGCGATTCCCGATCTGGCCGAGCGCCGCGACGACATCCCCGTGCTGGCCAACCATTTCCTGCGCAAGCTGGCCCAGCGTTATCGCAAGGAGATCAATGGCTTCGCCCCGGAGGCCATGGAGTTGCTGATCCGCGCCAGTTGGCCGGGCAACGTGCGCCAGTTGCTGAACGTGGTCGAGCAGGCCGTGGCGCTGACCACCGGCCCGATCGTGACGCTGGCACTGGTGCAGAAGACGATCAGCGAGCTGGGCGAGATCGTGCCTTTCGACGAGGCGCGCCGCAGCTTCGAATCCGACTACCTGATACGCCTGCTCAAGATGACCGGCGGCAACGTCACGCAGGCCGCCAAGCTGGCGCGGCGCAACCGCACCGATTTCTACAAGCTGCTGCAGCGCCACGCCCTCGATCCCGCGCTGTTCAAGTGAGCGTCGCCGTTCGGCGACAGCAATAAGCTAGCACTTTCAGGCAGTTGCTCCAGAACCCCGGGATTCTGTCGCCATCCGGCGACAGGCCCGGCCTGCCTCGATTCGCCTGAAACCTTCCTAACTAACTGATTATTAGTTGTTCTCCTGTCTGGCACGACGATTGCGATAGCCAGGTGAAGCATTGATTTCGATGCTGCAAACAAAGGAGATAAGCGATGAAGGTCCAATCGACAGCGCGGGTGGCTCTCATGGTCATGCTGCCGTGGCTGGCCGCCTGCAACAGCAATCCGAGCAAGCAGGATATCGGCATGGTGAGCGGCGCGATCATCGGTGGCGTGGTCGGTTCATCGCTCACGGGCGGCAGCACGGTAGGCACGGTCGGCGGTGCCGCCGCCGGCACTTACATCGGCCACCAGATCGGCAAGGAGATGAAATAGCCATGAACACCACGACCATCGAATCGGTGGGTCGCAGCGTGGAAACCCGGTCCGCGCGTCCCAGGCTGCTGTATCCGGCACTGGTCATCGCCGCTATTTCCGTGACGCTGTTCAGCCTGATCGGCATCGCCGCCCTGACCGGCGTCATGCCCTCGACCCATTCCAATCCGCAAGCGGCCGCGACGGCCAAAGCCGCGCCGGCAGGAAAACTCGCGCAATCCTCGGTGCCCTCCTCCGCGCCGAAAGCGCGCGCCGGCGCGGCCGCCTGTGTGGGTTGCGGCACGGTCGAGTCGATCAACCTGGTGGAGACTCCGACGAAAACCAGCGGCGTCGGCGCCGTGGCCGGCGGTCTGACCGGCGCCCTGCTGGGCAACCAGATCGGCCGCGGCGACGGCCGCACCGTGATGACCATCGCGGGCGGCGCGGGCGGCGCCTACCTGGGCAACAAGATCGAGCAGAACACGCGTCGCACCACCTCTTACAAGATCATGGTGCGCATGGAGAACGGCAGCCTGCGCACGGTCTATCAAGCCGAGGCGCCCCGCGTCGCGGTGGGCAGCCAGGTGCAGATCGTCGGCAATGCCGTGGTGGCCCGCACATGAGTACGGCGCACGTAGCGATGCCGCCCCACGGCAAGCTCGCCCGCATCGCCACGATCTGCGGCGCCGTCCTGTTGCTGGGCGGCTGCGAGGCCATGGCCCTCACCGCCTTCGGCGTCGGTGCGTCCACCGGCGTGGCGCAGACCCTCAACGGCCGCGCCTACCGGACCTTCACGGCGCCGGTGGTCGAGGTCAAACAGGCCACGCTGGCCGCCCTGACCCGCATGGGCATCAAGGTGATTTCGAGCAAGCGCGTGGCGAACGAGGAAATCATCATCGCCAAGGCCGCGGACCGCGAGATTGAAATCACCCTGGAAATACTCAGCCCCAACTCGACACGCATGCGTTCGGTGACGAGGCAAGGCTTGTTTTACGACAGCGCGACGTCGCTGGAAATAGTTCTGCAAACCGAAAAACGCATGATCAATGGATGAGGAGACTGAACAAATGAAAACAAACAGCCTGCGGCTGCTGGCAGTCAGCGCCGCCTACTTTGCCCTGAACTCCGCATTTGCGGCAGACGCAGTCACCAACACGACCATCACCGGTTCGACCAGTACCAGTACCAGCGGCACCGCCGACCCCCTGATGGCGACCGCCGCCGTGCCCGCGAGCCGGATCGCCAGCCGCTTCGAGAGCCTTGCCGGCTCGCCGGAAAACGCCGCAAGCCTGGTCGCGGGGCTGCGCAGCGGCACGGAGATCACGCTGAGCGCGCCGGATTCGACGAGCGGCATCAGCTTCACCCCGACGACCCGGCCGATGGGCTACGGCAACATCACCCAGGCCCTCTCGCTGGCCGAGCGCCAACTGGCGGCCCAGGGCATCACCGAGCCGACGCCCGAGCAACTGCATATCGCGCTGAACGGCGGCACGCTGACCAGTGTCGACAGCAGCGGCGCCACCCAGACCGTCGAAATGGCCGGCATCCTGCAACTGCGCAGCCAGGGCATGGGCTGGGGACAGATCGCCCATGAGCTGTCGGTGAGCCCCGGCAGGCGTCCGACAACGACGACCGGGGCGACTACGACGACCGGAACGACTACGACGACCGGGACGAGCGCGACAACTGGAACGAGCGCGGCGACACGAACGCAAGGCAGCAGCGCCGCGCTGCGCGGCTACAGCCGAGGCGCCATCGTCTCCGGCGACGGCAGCATGGTGCATGGACGTGCGCCGGGATATTCAGGCGTGGCCCAGACCCGTACGGAGGTCCAGGCACGCGGGCAGGTGCAGGCGCAGTCCCACACGCGCGCGCCGGTAATCCAGGCCAGCGGCGCGTCGTCGATCGTCGGAAGCGCCTCGCTCGGCATGGGGAACGGCAAAGGCCCTGCGCCAGGGCGCGGCAACGGCCGCTTCTGAGGCTGCGCGCCAGCCCAGGCGGCCGGCCTTGCGGCCGCCTGTCGATCTCAACGAACCCATGGAGGTTGCCATGTTCCAAATGAGCAAGCAGTTGTTCGACCAGTGCTGGCCCGCCATCGCGGCCCTGATGACAGGCGCCGCGGCGACCGGTAGCGCGCCAGCGTTGTTCGACCAGTGCAGGCCCGCCATCTCGGCCCTGCTCGGGGCCAAGGACGAGGCTGCACCGCCTGGCGGCGCCCAGGCGACGCCCAGCGCCGCCGCGGCGACCGAGGCGAACTACGTTCTTGGTGTCGCCATGGGATACGCCCTGAGGGTCGACCTGGCATCCGGCCCGCCGGCTCGGCCCATGGTTTCCGCATTGGCCGACGGGCGCCTGCGGCGGATCCGGGTCAGTCCGGTCGCCGATCGTACGGCCCAGACGCCAGCCCGCAACGACCAAAAGTCGACGCTGACGCTACGGCGAGCGACGCGCTGAGGCGCGCCGTCGCCAGGTTCAAGCCGCTGGAGGCGGATATGGCTTACGTGCAACGAGGCCGATCAGGGCCGAACGCCCCTTGTGCCCCATTCCTTCGGCGATGTCGTCCTCGTAGTCGACCAGATCCTCGATTTCCCAGTCGGCAAAGGCATCGAGCAGGATTTCCCGGGTGTAGAGATTCTCCAGCACGGACGGTCCGCCGGTGGCATAAACCAGTTGCTGCGGCGTATAGCCTTGCAGCAGGATGCGTCCGCCCGGCCGCGCCAACTGCTTCATGGCTGCGATTTGCCGCGTCCGCTCGGCGGCGCCGACGAACTGGATGAAAATGCCGATCACCCAGTCGAAGGCGTTGTGCAGGTCTGGCGGCGGCCAGTCCGGCGCCAGCATGTCGGCCACCAGAAAGCGGATGGCCTGATTGCGTCCGGCGGCGAGGCGTCGGGCTTTCTCGACGGCGATCGGTGAAATTTCCACGGCGGTCACGTCCAGGCCCTGCTCGGCCAGCCAGACCGAGTTGCGCCCCTCGCCGTCGGCGACAGACAGCGCCGTGCGTCCGTTGCGCAGCAGCGCGGCCCGATGCACCAGAAAGCGGTTGGGCTCGGTACCGAACAGATAATCGTCGCCGGCATCCCGGTAGCGCGTGTTCCAGCGTAGTTCCTGGCTCATCGAAGATTCCCCGTGTTGATTGAAAATGCCGGCTGGCTGTCCGGCTGGATAGGCTGCGGCGTCAGGAGTATATTAGGTAAAACTAATGCACTGGAGACGGCCATGAATCCACCATCGCTCGGCGAACAAGCCTACGCCAAAGCCCAACAGTACGAACTCGACTACGGCTGCTGCCCGCAATGCGTGCTGGCCACGGTGCAGGAAACCGTCGGCATCGTCGACGACCAGACGGTCAAGGCCAGCCACGGCCTCTCCGGCGGCGGCGGCCTGCTCGGCGAAGGCGTCTGCGGCGCCCTCAGCGGCGGCCTGCTGGCGCTCAGCGCAAAGTTCGGGCGCGACCGCGACAAGCTCGACCGCGGCCGCTACATCAACAACTTCAAGAAAGCCAGGGAACTCACCGAGCGCTTCCGCCGGCAATTCGGCGGCGTCACCTGCCACGAGCTGCAACAGCAATTCACCGGCCGCACCTACGACATGTGGGATGCCGCGCAATACAAGGCCTTCGACGACGCCCGCGGCAAGCAGTGCGCCCATGCCACCGGCACGGTGACGCAATGGGTGGTCGAGATGCTCTGATGGCCTGAGGCCGGGGCTCGCATCCCGGCCGAACGACCCGTTGCAGCCGCCCTCCCCACCCGGCGCCACCGGGCCCCGGAGAGCGCGCTCCAATCCGGGCCAAGATGCGATACTTCGCCCAAGGCGGCGCAGCCGCCTGACCGTTTGAACTGGGGTATCGGGCTTGAATTTCGCTGGCTTGCACTGGAGATCGCTGAAAACGCGGGTGACGCTGTTCACCCTGGCCATTTTCCTGGCCAGCATCTGGTCGCTTGCGCTCTACTCCAGCCGCGTGTTGCGCAAGGATCTGGAGCGCCAGTTGAGCGAACAGCAGTTCGCGGCGGTTTCCCTGATCGCAGCCGATATCGACCAGGAACTGGAGCTGCGCCTGCAAGTGCTGGCAAGCGTTGCCGCCGGCATCAGCCCGGCCATGATGAACGATCCCGCCGCCTTGCAGTCGCGCCTGGCACAGCAGCCGGTTTTTGAAATCCTGTTCAACGGCGGCGTATTCGCGATCAATTCGGGCGGCATGGCGATTGCCGCAGTGCCGGTCTCGGCGCAACGGATCGGCATCGATTTTCGCAACCCGGCCTACCTCGGCGAAACCCTGACAGCGGGGAAACCCATGATCGGCCAGCCGCTCATCGGCAAGCGGGCGCAACAGCCGGTTTTCGACATGGCGGTGCCCATACGCAACACCCACGGCGAAATAATCGGGGCTCTGGCGGGAGAGATCAATCTGGGCCTGCCCAATTTCCTGAGCCAGATTACCGACAGCAGCTATGGCAAGTCCGGCGGGGCATTCCTGATCACGCCGAAGACACGGACCATCGTTGCCGCCTTCGACAAGTCGCGCATCATGGAAGTGCTCCCGGCCCACGGCGTCAATCCGTGGATCGACCGTTTCATGCGGGGCTACGAAGGCTCGGCGGTGGTCGTCAATCCGCATGGACTGGAAGTGCTGGTCTCGATCAAGCAAGTGCCCAGCGCCGGCTGGTACACATCCGTCATCCTGTCGACGGCGGAAGCCTTTGCCTCGATCAATGAGCTGCAGCGGCGCATGCTGGTCGCCACGCTGTTCCTGTCCCTGCTGGCGGGCGGCCTGACCTGGTGGATGTTGCGCCGGGAACTTTCGCCGCTGCTCGATGCGGCGCGGGCGCTGACCACCCAATCGCGATCAGGCCAGCCGCCGCAAGCCCTGCCGATTGTCCGCCAGGATGAAATCGGCGAATTGATCGGCGGCTTCAATCAACTGCTGGTCACCCTGGGGCAGCGCGAGACGGCATTGAAGGAGAGCGAATTGCGCCTGCGGGCGATCATCGAAACCGAGCCGGAATGCATCAAGATCGTCGATGCGGCCGGGCGACTGAAGCAGATGAATCCGGCCGGACTGGCGATGATCGAGGCCGACTCGCTGCAACAGGTGGTGGGACGTTCGATGTTTTCGGTCATCACCCCCGAATACCGACCGGCCTTTGAAGACCTGCACCGGCGGGTGCTCGGCGGCGAATCAGTGCGGATGATATTCGAAGTGCAGGGCCTCAAGGGTGGCCGCCGCTGGCTGGAAACCCATGCCGTGCCGATGCTGGACAACGGCGAGCTGGTGCAACTGGCCGTCACCCGCGACGTCACCGAGCGCAAGCAGGCCGAGGCCGACCTGCGCATCGCCGCTGCCGCCTTCGAATCGCAGGAAGGCATGGTCGTCACCGACGCCAATGGCGTGATCCTGCGGGTCAATCGGGCGTTTTCCGAAAGCACGGGCTACGCACTCGACGAACTGGTGGGCCGGACGCCGCGCCTGCTCAAGTCGGGCCGCCACGACCCGGAGTTCTATCGCAGCATGTGGGAGACCATCAACCGCAGCGGCGGCTGGCAGGGGGAAATCTGGGACCGGCGCAAGAATGGCGAGATCTACCCGAAATGGCTGACCATTTCGGCGGTGAAGGGCGACAACGGCGCGGTGACTCATTACATTGGCATGCACCACGACATCACGGAACGCAAGAAGGCAGAAGAGAAAATCGAGGAACTGGCCTTCTTCGACCAGCTGACCGGCCTGCCCAACCGCACGCTGCTGCTGGACCGCCTCAAGCAGGCCATGACCGCCAGTGCCCGCAACAGCAACCACGGTGCGCTGCTGTTCATCGACCTCGATAATTTCAAGAAGCTCAACGACACGCTCGGCCATGACATGGGCGACTTGCTGCTGAAGCAGGTGGCGCAGCGCCTGACCCTGTGCGTGCGCGCCGGCGACACCGTGGCACGGCTCGGCGGCGACGAATTCGTGGTGATGCTGGCCAACCTGAGCACCAGCGAGAGCGAAGCCGCGACCGGCATCGAAGTGGTCGCGGACAAGATCCTCACCTCGTTCAATCGCAAGTATCAACTCAACAACGTGGCTTTCCAGAGCACGGCCAGCATCGGCATCACCTTGTTCGGAGCCCGCCACCCCAGCGTCGACGACTTGATGAAGCAGGCCGATCTGGCCATGTACAAGGCCAAGGAAAGCGGACGCAACACCTTCCGCTTCTTCGATCCGGCCATGGAATCCGCCGTCAAGGAGCGCGCGGCGCTGGAGGAAGGCCTGCGGCGGGCCGTCGACGGCAAGCAGTTCGTGCTCCACTACCAGGCCCAGGTGGGCGCCCAGGGCCACGTCACGGGTGCCGAAGTCCTGGTGCGCTGGCAGCATCCGGAACGCGGCCTGGTCTCGCCCGCCGAGTTCATTCCGCTGGCCGAGGAAACCGGACTGATCCTGCCCCTGGGGCACTGGGTGCTCGAAACGGCCTGTACCCAATTGGCAAAATGGGCCGTCGAGCCGGCGCTGGCCCAGCTCACGATTGCGGTCAATGTCAGCGTGCACCAAATCAACCGGCCCGATTTCGTCAGCCAGGTGCTGGCGGTGCTCAAGGACAGCGGCGCCGATCCGCTGCGACTGAAACTGGAACTGACCGAGAGCCTGCTGGTGCACAACGTCGAGGAGATCATCGACAAGATGGCCGCGCTGAAGGCCGCGGGCGTGGGCTTCTCGCTCGATGATTTCGGTACCGGCTACTCGTCGCTGTCCTACCTGAAGCGCCTGCCGCTGGATCAGTTGAAGATCGACCAGTCGTTTGTGCGCGACGTGCTCACCGACCCGAACGATGCCGCGATTGCGCGAACCGTCGTGGCGCTGGCCCGGAGCCTCGGCCTGTCGGTGATCGCGGAAGGCGTCGAAACCTCGGCGCAGCGCGACTTTCTCGCCGGTTCCGGCTGCGATGCCTATCAGGGCTATTTCTTCAGCCGGCCGCTGCCGATCGATGGCTTCGAGCGCTTTGCCCGACGGCCCGAAGGTGCTGCATGAACACGGATCCGCATCAGCGGATTTGATGCTCACGGCCGTGTCCTCGGGTCGGCATATCGGCTTGCCCAAGCATGTACTATGATCAAAAGCGTATGGGAAGATCCCCGTATGGTTTTGCAGGCGGGACCAGGTGCCCGTGGTGAAGCTTTACTGGTGACGCGCAATGCGTCGCGACGTGCCTCTCGACGTGCCTCCAGCGGCTCCCGCTTGTTCAGGAAGGAGGCCTGTGATGAACAATCCAGTCAAAATCAAAAAATCCACGCATTTGCATATCTCGAAGAAGTTGTCGGCAAAAATCGTCCTTGCCGTCCTCCTGCTGATTCCCGCCGTGGCGATGGGTGAGGACAAGGGCTTGAGCGGCAAGCAGGTGGTCGATGCGGTGTGCGCCAACTGTCACGTTGCGGGCCAGAATGGCGCGCCGAAAATCGGCGATGCGCAGGCCTGGAAACCAAGGGCCGCGCAGGGTTTGACGAGTCTCAGTCAACACGCGCTGCAGGGCTTGCGAAAAATGCCGCCGCACGGCGGCAATCCGGGCCTGGGGGACATGGACATCAAGCGCGCCGTCACCTACATGGTCAATCAGTCCGGCGGCCACTGGACCGAACCGGCGGCGGTCGCAACGGCGTTTCGCGAGCGATCCGGCGAGCAAATCGTCAACTCGCAGTGCATCAAGTGCCACGCCAGCGGCGTCGACGGTGCGCCGAAAATCGGCGACCTGGCCGCCTGGGCGCCCCGCTTCTCGCACGGCACGGAGTTCCTGGTCCGTTCCGCGATCAAGGGACACGGGGCGATGCCTCCGCGCGGCGGCATGGCCGATCTGACCGATTCCGAAATCCGCGTCGCGGCGCTCTACATGTTCAACAAGGGCATTGTGCCGAACGGCGTGCCTGCCGTGGCCAAGGCCCCAGGCGAAGACCGCAACCACAGGATCGTGGCAGGCATGGACGTGTATCTGGGCGTCGTATCGGCGGAGTCGATCCGGGTCAAGCATCTGAGCGAGGACAAGCAGGGAGCGATGGGCGGCGGGATACCCAGCGGCAAGGGTTATTACCACGTCAATATTTCGCTGCTCGACCGCGAAACGGGCAACGAGATCAAGGATGCGCGGATCGAGCTGAGCGTCGATGATCCGGTCATGGGCGAACAGACCAAGAAGCTCAATCCGATCTCGTTCAATCGCGCCACCAGCTATGGCAATTACTTCAGGATGCCGGAGAAGTACCCGTACAAGATCACGGCGGCGATCCACAGGGTCGGCCAGAATCAACCGACCAAGGCAAAGTTCGACTTCCGGCCCGACTGACCGGGTCACGCAGATAGATCTGCGCCAGTTCGCGACGCGTGGCATCGAGCGCGGCCTGGAACGAAGAGTTGGCGCTGGCGGCACGGCGCCGACTCCTGAACCATCTGACGCGAGATGGATTACAGCAAGCCCGAAAACTCCCCGCCCACTCGCCGCTTCATGATCCGGGCATAGAGTCCCGGCGCCAGCCGGCTGAGCCACCAGGCCTTGCGCGCAGTGGCATCGGGCAGCAGCAGCTTGTGTCCTGCCGCTACTGCATCGAAAATTCGCTGCGCTATTTCCTTGGGTGAGGACTCGATGCCGACGGTGATGCGCGGGCTGCTCGCCGGCGCGCCGCTGCCGTCGGTTGCGGCGGCGCCTATGCCGGTACGGATGAAGGAGGGACAGACCAGGGTGACGCCGACGCCGCTGCTTTCGACTTCGCTGCGCAGGCTGTCAAAGAAGCCGTGCAGCGCGTGCTTGCTGGCGGCATAGCCGGTGCGGCCGGTCAGCGGCGCAAAGCCGGCAACGCTGGAGATGGCGACGATGAAGCCCTGCCGCGCCACGATGTGCGGCAGCGCATCCTGGGTCAGGTTGGCGGCACCGAAGAAATTGACCTCCATGACGCGGCGGATCACGCCGGGATCGGTGTCGGCGAGCAGGCTGCGATGGCTGATGCCAGCGTTATTGATGAGGCCGTCGAGCGCGCCAAAATGCGCCAGCGTTGCGGCTACCGCTGCCTTGCAGGCAATCGGGTCGGTGATGTCGCCGGGCAGGGCCAGCGCTTCGGCGCCGGTGGCGCGCAGCGACGTTGTCAGAGTGTCGAGTTTGCCGGCGTCGAGATCCAGCGCGGCGATGCGTGCGCCGGCGGCGGCATAGCGCTGGCACAGTGCGGTGCCGAGGCCGCCGGCGGCGCCGCTGACCAGCACCACCCGGTCCGCGAACTCGCGGCGGCTCATCGTATGGGCTGGCGGCGCGCGGTGCGCCACAGTTCGAAGACTTCGGCCGAGGTGAGCTTCGGCACGTAGCCAAACTCTTCCTTCAACCGCCGGTTGTCGAGCACCGGGCGGTAGCGCAGGAAGTCGATCTGCTCGGGCCCATACTGGGTCAGGCCCAGCTTCTTCAGCAGCCACAGCGCCGCCTGCAGCATGCCGGGCGGGAATACCACGCATTTCTTGCCCAGCCGCGCGGCGATCTCCTGGATGCTCAGCTTGCCGTCGCCGGCGACGTTGAATATTCCGGTCACCTTCGAGTCGACCCCTTGCACGATGGCGCCGACCACGTCCTGGTCGTGGATGAAGACGAAGGGGCTGTCGGCGCCGCGGATCGCGATCAGGCGCGGCTTCTCGAACAGGTCGGTGATCTGGTTGTGCACCGTGGCACCGAGGATGGTGCCGATGCGGAAGACGACCTGTTGCAGTTGCGGCTGGCTGACGCGGTACTCGGCCAGCATTTCCTCGACCAGGCGCTTGTGCCAGGAATAGGCGAAGCTCTGGTTGCCGCGCAGCGGGTCAGACTCGCCCAGCCATTGCGGATTGTCGGCGTGGTAGCCGTAGGCGGCGCCGCTCGATGAGACGATGATGCGCTGCACGCCGTGGCGGACGCAGGCTTCGAGCAGATTGCGGGTGCCTTCGACATCGACGCTGTATTCGAACTCGCGGTTGCTGTCCTTGCCGGGCGTGACAATGGACGCCAGGTGCACGACCACCTGCGGCCGGTGGCGGGCAACGATGGCATCGACTTCGGGCGAGCGGATGTCGGCGACTTCGTAACTGACGCCTTCGAGCCGCTGCGCCGGCACGCGTACATCGAGCGCGACGGTGGCGATGTCGCTGCGCGCCGCCAGCGCGGCCACTACCTGGCTGCCGAGGTAGCCGGCGCTGCCGGTGACGAGGACGCAGGCTGCGCTCATGTGGCACCCTGCGGGTCGCGCTTGCTCCAAAGCGTCGCCACTGTCAGCCCCGAGATGATGTGCCAGATGCCCCACCAGGCCGTGACGATGGCCATGCCGCCGAGGCCGTCGAAGAAGTTGAAAATCAGGATCAGGCCCAGCGCCGAGTTCTGGATGCCGACTTCGATGGAGACCGCGCGCCGGTCGCGCTCAGGCAGGCCGGCGAATTTGGCGGCGGAATAGCCGGTCAGCAGTGCCGTGCCGTTGTGCAGGAACACGGCGATGACGACGAAGCCGACGTAATCCAGGAAGTAGCGCCAGTTGGCCGCCAGCGCGCCGAGCACGAAGATGCCGAAGACGGCGATGGAGAAAATCTTGACCGGCTTGTGTGCGCGCTCGACGACGTTGGGGAAGCGATGCCCTGCCCACATGCCCACGATCATCGGCAGGCCGAGCAGGAGAAAGACGGCGAGCAGCATGTCGAGCGGATCGAGCGCCACCTCCTTGAGGATTTTCGCGGTTTCCGGATTCAACCCGCCCCACAGCGAGAGATTGAGCGGCGTCATGACGATGGCCACGACGGTGGAGATCGCCGTCATGGTGATCGACAGCGCGGTGTTGCCCCTGGCGTAGTGGGTGAGGAAATTGGAAATGTTGCCGCCCGGACAGGACGCCACCAGCATCATGCCGAGCGCGATGCTGGGCGCCGGCTTGATCAGCAGCACCAGCAGGAAGGTGAAGGCCGGCAGCAGCACGAACTGTCCGACCAAGCCGATGATCACCGGCTTGGGCATGGTCAGCACGGCCTTGAAGTCGGCCACCTTGAGGTCGAGCGCAACGCCGAACATCACCAGGCCGATGATGGCGTTGAGCGCCCACAGGGATTGCGGGTTGAAGTTGAGGCGGACCAGATCGATTTCGTTCATGGGCTCTCCGTAGCAAGCATATGCTGCCGCCCGTCATTCCCGCGCACGCGGGAATCCAGGCCGTACTGGATTCCGGCCGTTGCCGGAATGACGAAAATCACGCCTTTGGCTCTTCGTGCATCTTCTTGAAGTGGATCAGTCCCGGCGCCCACATGTGCTTGACCGGATCGACGTCCACGTGGATCACCGCGCAGCCGCCGGTAGCCAGCGCGCGTTCGAGTGCCGGCTTCAATTGCGCCGGGTCAGAGACGCGCTCGCCGTAGGCACCCATGCTTTCGCCCAGCTTGTCGAACTTGATTTCGCCGAGGTCGGCCTTGATGGTCTCGTCGGGATCGAGGTGCTTGAAGATCATGGTCTTGATCGGCCGCAGCATGAACTGCTGGTTCATCTTTACCATGCCCCACTGGCGGTCGGCAAGCACGATGTAGATCACCTGCGCCTTGTTGCGCACCGCTGTTTCGACCTCCTGCGAATGGAAGCCCATGGCGCCGTCGCCGATGATGCAGCACACCGGCTTGCCCGGCCGCGCGATGGCGGCGGCCACCGCCTGCGACATGCCGGCGCCGAGCATGCCGAACTTGAAGGTGGATATCACCGTGTTGGGCACCGTGACCCGGTGATAGAACATGGCCCAGATCGTGGCGTTGCCGCCGTCGGCGACCAGCACGGAATCTTCCGGGAAGAGTTCTCTGCAGACGGCACCGATGTGAGCCGGGTGCATCGGGATCGCCATGTCGGACAGCGCCTTGTCCCAGCCGGCGCGCTCCTCCTTCATGGTTTTGGCGTAACCGGCGACGCGGGTGCGGCGGGCGGCGAGCTTGAGTTCATCCTGGCGTTTTTGCAGTTCGTCCCCCAGCAGTTCGAGGAAGCGTTTGGCGTCGGCGACGATGCCGAGGTCGGCCGGCTTGTTCACGCCGATCATGTCGCCGTCGAGGTCGACCTGGATGGTTTTCTGCTGCGACGGATGGCGCCAGTAGGGCGGCTTGCCCCACCAGTCGGTCTCGCCGATGCGCGAGCCGAGGATCAGCACCACGTCGGCATCGTTGCGCACCTGGTGGTTGAGCTTGACGTGCGGCATGGTGATGGCCAACGGCGAATCCTCGGTCAACATGCCGCGCGCGGCCCAGCTGGTGGTGACCGGCGCGTGCAGCAGTTCGGCGACGCGCCTGAGTCCTTCATAGGCACCGCAATGGATGATGCCGCTGCCGGCGTGGATCATCGGCGCGTCGGCCGCGATCAGCAGATCGGCGGCCTGCTTGACTTGCTCGAAAGTTGGCGCTGGCGGCACGGCGTTGCGGTACTGGTGCGGCGCCCAGTAACTGACGTCGGCCTTGAATTTGCCGTTCATGATGGTCTCCGGCACATCCAGGTGCACCACGCCGGGCCGGCCCTCGTAACTCTTGCGCAGCGCCTTGCGCACCAGCTCGGGCACGCGGTCGAAGCTCGATACCGCCGCGCTCCACTTGCCGATCTTGCCGATGACGCCGCTCTGGTCGAAGCACTGGTAGCTGCCGCCGCGGTCGGGATACATGATGGTCGGCCGGCGCGCGCTGGTGATCGCCAGCACGCGGTTGCCGTCGGCCTGCTCGACCACCAGGCCGGGCAGCAGGTTGGCGACGCCGGGGCCGTTGCTGGCCATGCAGACGCCGAGCTTGCCGGTCAGCCGCGCATAGGTGCCGGCCATGTGCGCGGCGCAGGTTTCATGGCGCGGGGTGACGATCTCGATGCCGATCCGGTGCAAGGCCGAATAGAAACCGAAATAGGTGCCGTCGATGATGCCGAAAACCTTCTCGACGCCTTCCTTCTGCAACATGCGTGCGATGACTTCGCCGCCGGTGATTTCTGCCATGACCTTGTTCTCCTCGTTCTTGCGTCGATTTTTCGGCGCTTGTCTTGTCCGGTAAGAATAGGCGATTGAATAGTGCCGCTGCTTGTCGCAAAATACCCGGCCATTTGTCATTTCGCGACAACATGCCCGGTACCGAAATCGCCCCGAAGATGGAAATCAGTGTCGCCATGGCCTATGGCCGGCGCCTGCTGGATGTCGTCGAGCGCCTGGGTCTGCCGCGCGCGGCCCTGCTGCGGCATGCGCGCATCGACGCGGCGCAATGGAGTGCGCCGCAGGGCCGCCTGCCCTTCAGCGCGCTGGTGGCGCTGTTCCGCACGGCGCTGACGCTGACCGGCCGGCGCGACCTCGGGCTCGAATTCGGCCGCGATGCGCGCCCCGATACCTTCGACGTGCTCGGCTATGCGTTGATGACCTGTCGCGATCTGGAAGAGGCGATCGGGCTGGTGCCGCTGTATCGGCGCATCGTGTTCGACTCGGGCTACAGCGAAACACATTTCGGCCGCGAGGGCGGGCACCTCAAGCTGGCCTGGGTGGTGCTGCCCGAGGCGGCCCGAGCCGGACTGCCCTACTGCGATCTCCTGGCCGAATCCCTGCTCGCCAGCTGGGCCGGTTTCGGGCGCTGGATAACGCGCAGCGAGCTGCCGTTGCGCGAGGTGCGATTTCTGCATGGCGCGCCTGAAGACACGCGGCCCTTCGACACCTTCTTCGACTGCCCGGTGCGCTTCGCCGCGGGCGAGAACGCGATGCTGTTCGACGGCGACCTGCTGTCGCGTCCGCTGGTCCAGGCCGACGCCGCGCTCAACCTGACGATGCGCGA
>JAXMJU010000189.1:0-4039 GCA_034376265.1 Sulfuritalea sp. | reverse complement strand
AAACTGGTCCGAAAGCACGATCGCGGGCGATTGCAGGGCCTCGGCCAGATGCACCGCCCATTGCGGTGCGGTCAGGCACTCGGCCACCGAGTTCGGTGCGACAACGATGCGCGGTGCATCGCCATGCATGCCGTTTACCGCGATCGATAGGTCGCTTTGCTCGCTCTTGGCGGGAATTCCGGTCGAAGGACCGCCACGCATGACATCGACCACCACGACCGGAACTTCCGCCGCGACCGCAAGTCCGAGCGCTTCGGTCATGAGCGACAGGCCCGGTCCGGACGTCGCGGTGAGCGACGGTACGCCCCCGAAGGATGCGCCGATGAGCATATTGATGGACGCAAGCTCGTCCTCGGCCTGCACCAGGACGCCGCCCACTTGGGCAATTGCCGGCGCGAGCCACTCAAGGACTTCGGTTGCCGGGGTAATCGGGTAACCGGCGACAAAGCGAATGCCGCCCCGAATTGCGCCATAACCGGCCGCCTGATTGCCCGTGATCAGCCAGCGCGATCCGGCGTGCGCCCCGGGCGGCGCGAGCCTGGGGATGCCCTCGATTTTGAGGGCGGACTCGTATCCCGTGTCCACCGCCGCCAGGCTCGCAGCCATCGC
Source organism: Sulfuritalea sp. (assembly GCA_034376265.1). Lineage (GTDB taxonomy): Bacteria > Pseudomonadota > Gammaproteobacteria > Burkholderiales > Rhodocyclaceae > Sulfuritalea. The sequence continues at coordinate 3,430 of JAXMJU010000189.1, read as the reverse complement.
ATCGCGCGCTTTCTTGAGCGATCCTTCCACTACGGCCTTCACGGCGTCCTTGGGCAATCCGATGAGTCCCGCCGCGATGCCGAGGACGATCATGTTGGGCCAGCTTCCCCGGATCGCCTTGGCCATGCCCTTTATGCCGAGCCTCTCGTAGCGGACCCCGCTCCTGACGTAGCCCTCGGGCGGGTCGCCTTGGTCGGGATCGCCGACCATCAGACCGGTGGCGTCGAGCAAGATCTCGTCCGCGAAGCGATGAATATTCTCCCAATCGACCGCGATCAATATGTCGAACCGGTCATCCAGCGTTTCGATGGGGTGATCGGCGATGCGGCACATCGCCGCTGCCTCCCCGCCCCGGATCTGCGGTCCGCTCGAGCGGACCATAAGGCCGTACCAGCCGGCCTTTGCGGCCGTCTCGAGCAGCATGTTCCCCGCGGTCATCACCCCGGCGCCGCCGCTGCCGGTCACCGCGACCGAAACGCTGGTCCGTGTTGCTGCGCTCGTCCGTTCATCGCCCACTGTCACAAGCGGCCTCCTTCCCTGCAGCGGTGCTAGCCCGCGTTAAGCGTAATGTTTCACTCTTGCCCATGGCGACCCCGCCAGACAGACTGTGCACGAATTCGGGGATTGACATGTTTATCGTAATTCAGTACCATAATACTAAATTAGCTTCTTTACTGCGTCAAGTCCGAATAGCTGAAAAGGTGAAAAATAGCAGAAAATGGGCTGCGCACACACAGTATTTGGAAGGAGTATCGCTGAACCGGCCGGCTGCAAGGCACCTCCGGGGCCGGCACACGGCCCAACCAGCGGCGTGCCATGACCACATGGCCAGTTTGCGAATAACAGCATAGGAGCACCGACCGATGGCCCCGACACTGAAGGAGATCGTGGAACGCTGCGAAGCGCTGTTCGAGGACCTGCACTTCAACGCGGTCAAGCAATGGAAGGCGGCCGCGCCCGGCCGCAAGGCGATTGGCTTCATGCCTGTATACGTGCCGCGCGAGATCGTTCATGGCGCCGGCATGCTGCCGGTGGGGATCTTCGGCGGCGGAGACCAGATGGAAGTGATCCAGGGCGACGCCTATTATCAGAGCTACATATGCCGCATTCCGCGCTCGACCCTGGAACTCGGACTGACGGGACGCCTGGACTGCCTGGACGGAATGCTCTTTCCGTCGATCTGTGACGTGATCCGCAATCTGTCGGGCATGTGGCAGATCCTGTTCAAGGACAAGTACGTGCGTTACATCGATGTGCCGCAGAACTACCTGGACTCGGTCGGCGGCGAATTCTACATCAACGAGATGCAGGTGCTGCGCGACGACCTGGGCAAGCTCGCCGGCAAACCCGTCAGCGATGATGCCCTGCGCGCATCGATTGCGGTCTACAACGACAACCGCCGCGCGGTGCAGGACCTATATGCCTATCGCGCCGAGAAACCCTGGCAGGCGCCGACCTCCGAAGTCTATCTGGTCCTTCGCGCGGGGATGATCCTGCCCCCCGAAGAGCACACGCAGCTCGTGCGCGATTACATCGCCGCGGTGGACCTGGAGAATCGCCCCAAGCGCGACAACGCACGCGTGGTGATCACCGGAGCATTCTGCGAGCAACCGCCTCTGGGCCTGATCAAGTCGATCGAGATGGCCGGCTGCTACGTCGTCGACGACGACTTCGGGCTGGTGCACCGCTGGCTGCTGGACGAAGTGCCCGTCACCGACAACCCGCTGTTGGAACTGTCCAAGGCGTTCCTGCACCGCTCGAACCAGCAGGCGTCGAAATACGATGAGAAAAAGGAAGACAAGGGCAAGCTCCTGGTTCATTCGGTGAAGTTCTACGGTGCCGAGGGCGTGATATTCGCAGCCCCGTCGTTCTGCGACCCCGCGCTGCTGGAGCGGCCCATGCTTCAGGACGTGCTCGCCAAGCACAAGATCCCCTACACCGCATTCAAGTACGCTGAAAACACCGGGCAGATGGCGCCCATCCGGGAGCAGGCCGGAACCTTTGCCGATTCAATCAAACTGTGGAGCGCCGCATGAGCCACGGAGCAGGGGGCCCCGCGCAGCGGGGATGCGACCCGGCGAATGCGGCAAGGTGGCGACATGACCACCTCCATAGCAACGTACACCAGTAGAGGAAGCCACCCATGAGCACCCCAATTCAGATGACGCCGCCGCAACCCTCCAAGAAGCCCGTCCCGCAGGTGCAGAAAGACGACGCGATGAACCTGCAGAAGGAGATGATCAACGCCAACTATCACGATCTGGCCACCGCGCACGACCATGGCAGGAAGATCTGCGCCACCTTCGTGCCTGGGAACCTCAACGAACTGATGATGTGCTTCGACTTTGCACGCAGCCTGCCGGAGACCAACCAGCTTCAGAACGGCATGCGCAAGAAATCCGGCAAGTTTATCATGGACGCCGAGCGCGACGGTCATTCCGAGGACGTCTGCACCTACGTCAAGTCCGACCTGGGCATGATGCTGAACGGCGCAACCGGTCCGACCGGCGAGCCGCTGCCCACGCCCGACGTGCTGCTGCTGTCCTACACCGGCTGCTTCACCTTCATGAAGTGGTTCGAGCTGATCCGCCAGAAATACAACTGCGAGACGGTCATGCTGCACACGCCCTACCAGGGCGACGGCAAGATTTCGCCGAGCATGCGCGATTACGTCGTCAAGCAGCTCCAGCAGACGGTCATCCCGACCCTGGAGCGAGTCTCCGGCGTCAAGTTCGACATCGACCGGCTGCGCCAGTACATGAAGGAATCCGCAAAAGCCGAAGACGACCTTGTCAAGGTGCTCCAGTCGGCGAAGAACCGCCCGTCTCCCATCGACGGGTACTTCGGCGCCGTGTACTACATCGGACCGATCTTCACTGCATTCCGCGGCACGCCCGAGGCGACACAGTTCTACGACACGCTGCGCAAGGAAATCGACCAGCGTGTCCGGGACAAGAAAGGACCGATCACCCCCGAGGGCGAGATCACCGAGGAAAAGTACAGGTTGATCGTCGAAGGCCCGCCCAACTGGACCAGCTTCCGTGACTTCTGGAAGATGTTCTACGACGAGGGCGCGGTGGTGGTCGCCAGCACCTACGCCAAGGTTGGCGGCGTGTACGACTTCGGCTTCCGCCACGATCCAGACCACCCGCTGGAGTCGCTCGCCGACTACTGCCTAGGCGTCTACACCAACCTGAATTTCCCGCAGCGGATCGACATGATCTGCCGCTACATGGACGAATACCAGGCCGACGGGCTGCTGATCAATTCGATCAAGAGCTGCAACAGCTTTTCCGCCGGGCAGTTGCTGGTGCTGCGCGAAGTCGAAAAGCGCACCGGCAAGCCGGCCGCGTTCATAGAATCCGACCTGGTGGACCCTCGCTACTTCTCCGCGGCGAACATCAAGAACCGGCTGGAGTCCTACTTCCAG
>JAXMJU010000188.1:0-3153 GCA_034376265.1 Sulfuritalea sp. | reverse complement strand
GCAGGCGATGATCAGCACGGAAACGCCGTTGATCAGCCCGAACACCCAGCCCTGTTCGCCGCCGAGCAGGCCCCAGGCGAAGAAGCTCAGCAAGGCGATGCCGACCACCGCCACGACGAAGTAGCCGGCGACGACATCCGCCATGCGCTGCAGCGGCGCCTTCGAGCGCTGGGCCTGGGCCACCATCTGCACGATCTGGGCGAGCACGGTCTCGGCGCCGACTTGTTCGGCGCGGATCACCAGGCTGCCCGAGGTATTCAGGGTGGCGCCGATCACCTTGTCGCCGGGACGCTTGCTCACCGGCAGCGGTTCGCCGGTGAGCATGGATTCGTCGACCGCGCTCGAACCTTCGGTGACCGCGCCATCCACCGGCACCTTCTCGCCGGGGCGTACGCGCAAGCTCTCGCCGACGTGTACATGGGCGAGCGGCACATCCTCTTCGCCGCCGTCGGGATTGATGCGGCGCGCGGTTTTCGGCGCCAGGCCGAGCAGGGATTTGATCGCCGCGGTGGTTTGCGAACGGGCACGCAATTCGAGCATCTGCCCCAGCAGGGTCAGCGAGACGATGACGGCGGCCGCCTCGAAATACACGCCAATGCGACCGTGGGCCATGAACGAGGCCGGGAACCAGCCCGGCACCAGGGTCGCGGCGACGCTGTAGACGAATGCCGCACCGGTGCCAAGGCCGATCAGGGTCCACATGTTCGGGCTGCGATTGAGCAGCGACTGCCAGCCGCGGACGAAGAAGGGCCACCCGGCCCAGAGCACGATCGGCGCAGCGAGCAACAGTTCGCCCCAACTGCGCACGGCGGGAGCTAGCCAGCCCAGCCTATGCCCGGCCATCGCCAGCACCACGACGCTGACGGTCAACGGCAGACTGGCCCAGAAGCGGCGATGAAAGTCGCGGTACTCGGCATTGTCCTCGTCCTGTTCCAGCTCGGGCAGCACCGGCTCCAGCGCCATGCCGCACGTGGGGCAGTTGCCGGGACCGGTCTGGCGCACCTCGGGGTGCATCGGGCAGGTGTATTCGCGGGCCGATGCCGAGTCGGCCGACTCGGCCGGCTCGGCGGCGGCCGGAGCCGGCGGGGCCAGATAGCGCTGGGGATCGGCTTCGAATTTGACAAGGCACTTAGCGCTGCAAAAGCGGTAGTGCCGTCCTTCGTATTCGAAGTGGTGCGCCGAATCGGGCTTGACCGTCATGCCGCACACCGGGTCGATCATGGATTCTTCCGCTTTCATCGGATTTGCCTCCTTACCAGCCATACGACGAGGGGCGGCAGCAGCAGCCATTGCAGCAAGGGCGCGAGCCCAGTGCCCAGCAAGGGCAGCCGGGGCATTGCTTCGGCATATTGCCAGCGGCCGCCGCCCTGCGTGGCCCAGTATTCCAGCACCACCGTGGCGGCCACGCCGACGGCGACGAAGGTCCCCAGGGTGACGGCTGTGGGCCGCCGTATCCAGCCGCGCGCGCGGACTGTCGCCGCGACCAGCCAGAAGGCGCACAAGGCGATCACCGCATCGCCCGCCGTGGCGCGCGTGCACATGATCACTCCGTCCCAGTGGGCAAGCGACGAGGTACCCGCGAACAAAGGGACCTGCCACATTTCCCAGGGCAGGTTGAGCAGGAAGGCGAACAGGATCACGTTGGTCTCGGGCCAGTTCATCACGCCGCGCCGGTCCACGCCAGTCACCACGGCCAGAGCGCCGGCGTTCGGGCGCGGTAAGCGGCGTAGTCCGCGCCGAATTCGGCCGCCACCTCGGCTTCCTCGCGGCGCGCGAGGCGCGCATAAACCATTACCAGAATGGGGAACATGACCAGCGTAAGCAGCGTAGGCCACTGCAGCAGGAAACCGAACATGATGAGGACGAAAGCTGCGTACTGCGGATGGCGGAGGCGTGCATAAGGGCCGCTGGCCGCCAGGTGATGCGCGCGCTGCGCCTGGTAGAGCACGTTCCAGGCCGACGCCAGGAGCCAGAAGCCGCCGAAGATGAAGACCGTGCTCAACAGGTGGAAGGGACCGAAGTGCGGATTGGCGCGCCAGCCGAACATGACTTCGAGCAAGTGACCGGCGTCGTGGGAGAGGAAATCGACCTCGGGGAAACGCTGCGACAGCCAGCCCGACAACAGGTAGAGCGTCAGCGGGAAGCCGTACATCTCGGTGAACAGCGCGACGATGAAGGCGGAATAGATGCCGAAACTGCGCCAGTCGCGCGAACTCTTCGGTTTGTAGAAACTGAAGGCAAAGATGATGAACACCGCCGAATTGAGCAGCACCAGCGTCCACAGGCCGTAGGCCGAAGTGTTGCCGTTCATTTGTCCGCCCCCTTGTCCGGCGGGGCGTCGCCGTGGCCGTGACCATGGCCGCCGTGCATGAACAAATGCATCAGCGGGCATGCCAGCAACAGCAGAAAGGGCAGGGCACCCAGCAGGTGGGCGCGATGCTCGGTCCACAGATAGAAGGCGGCAATCGCGGCGAAGACGATCCAGGTGATCTTGGATCTTCCAGCCATCGGCGCATGTTCGTGACGATCAGGGTTCATGATTGTGGCCAGCTCCTGGTGGCAGGGACGAACAGCATCCCTGGCTGCGAGCCCTGGCATGCGCATCCTGGTTGGCGCGCATCCAGTTTCGAAAAGCCGAGCACTGCTTTTTCAGCCAGGCCAGCATTACGCGTGTCCTTCAGTCGGACCCGCTGAACTTGGGTCTTGTGGCTTCGGTCGTCGACGGGGCGCTTTGTTTGCACACCTCCGCGATGGATTCAGTTGGTCGGCTTGGCTGGACCGCCCTCGGGCATGCCCATGCGGCCCTGCATCATCATCTGCATCATGTCCATGCGCTTTTCCATCATTTCCATGCGCTTGGCCATCATGTCATCGGCGCCGGCCATGCCTTGGCCGCCACCCATCATGCCCATGCCACCCTTGCCCATCATGCCGCCCGCCATCATCGGGCAGTCCATCATCCCGGCCTTCATCTCGTGCACCATTTTCATGTTTTCCTGCATGGTCTGCATGTGCTCGGCCATGGCCTTCTGGCGCGCTTCGTCGGTCTTCGCCTTGGCGATGCGATCGAGCTGCGCCGGCATTTTCTTGACGTTGTCCTGCATTTTCTTGACTTGCGGCGCCGGCTGGGCAGGGGCGCTTTTCGTTTCCCCC
>JAXMJU010000187.1:0-3902 GCA_034376265.1 Sulfuritalea sp. | reverse complement strand
GTGTCCGGCGCGAGGTCACCGGGGCCGGCAAGGTTCGCGGGCGTTTCGGCTGCGAGTTGCCCTAATTGGCGATACAGAGCTTCAGGATCTGTCGGCACTGATGGCCTCCCGCACATCCGCCCGCGTGGCGGGTCTTTGTTGCCTGCATCAATTCGCTACCCTGGCTGGCGCCCTGCCCCGCTGTTGGGCGATCGCCGGGCGGCTGGTACTCGGGGGGCATCACCGCGGCGCCCGAGTTTGACAGTTCCAAGTACATTTTCGCCGATTCCGAAATAGATTTCCCTATAGCGCCAAGGCATTGGCGACTTCGGTAGCGCGATCTTTTCCCAAACACCTAGATACATGGATTAGGCATCAGCGCTTGTACTGTCGTCTATGCCTGGCGTATAGTCACGTACATGTACCTTCGCGAATCCCGCCAGAAGCGCGCCGACGGCAGCGTGCTCACCCACCTCCAACTCGCCGAGAGCGTCTGGAATCCGGCCAAGGGCCGCTCCGAGGTGCGCATCATCTTCAACTGCGGCCGCGCCGAAGATCCTTCCGCCATCGAGCGGCTGCGCTCGCTCGCCCGCAGCATCTTGAGGCGCTGCTCGCCCGAGGAGATCGTCGGCCAGGATAGAGGCTGGAAACTCGTCGAAGCGTGGCCCTATGGCGATCTGTACGTCCTGCAGGGCTTGTGGGAACACTTGGGCATCGCCCAGATCATCCAGGAGCAGGCGGGAGAGCGTCGGCTGGGCTTCGCGGTGGAGCGCGCCCTGTTCGCGATGGTGGCCAACCGCTGCTGCGCGCCGGCCTCCAAGCTCTATTGCTTCGAGCAGTGGTTGCGCGAGGACGTGCGCATCGAGGGCTGCGAGGGGCTCGCGTTGCAGCACCTGTACCGCGCCATGGATTTCCTGGAAGCGAACAAGGAGGCCATCGAGCGCGCGATCTTCTTTCGCGTGGCCGACCTGCTGAGCCTGGACGTCGACATCGTCTTCTATGACACCACCTCGTTGCACTTCGAGATCGATGAGGAGGACCGCGGTGTGGGCAAAGACGATCAGGTGCGTGGCAGCAAGGCGGCAGGTGCCAAGCTCTACCGCGCACCGCGCAAGCGTGGCTATGCCAAGAACGGGCGCAGCGACGTGCCGCAGATCGTGGTGGGACTGGCGGTCACGCGTGACGGCTTCCCGGTTCGCCACTGGGTGTTCCCGGGCAACACGGTCGATGTCACCACGGTGCAGAAGGTCAAGGCCGATCTGAAGGAGTGGCGACTGGGCCGGTGCCTGTTCGTGGGTGACGCCGGGATGGTGTCGGCGCCCAACCTCAAGGCGCTTTCCCGAGGTGGCGGCAAGTACCTGCTGTGCATGCCGATGGGCCGTGGCGACGAGGTCACGCGCGAGGTGCTGGCGCGCCCTGGGCGCTATCAGGTCGTGGTCCAGAACCTTCACGTCAAGGACGTCGTCGTCGGCGAAGGCGAGCGCCGGCGCCGCTACGCGGTGTGCTTCAACCCGGAGGAGGCCAAGCGGCAGCGCGAGCATCGCGCCCAGGTGCTGGCTGAACTGGAGGCCGAACTGGAGAGCGTGCAGCACACCGATGCCGATCAGCACAGCAAGCGCGGGTGTGAACTGCGCGCGAGCGGCCGCGATGGGCGCTACCTGAAACTGCGCCCCGGGCACAAGCTGGTCATCGACCGGACCCGGGCGAAGCAACAAGAGCGCTTCGACGGAAAGTTCGTCGTTCACAGCAACGACGACACTCTGAGCGCTGAGGACATGGCCCTGGGCTACAAGCAGCAGCAACGGGTGGAGGAGGCTTGGCGCACGCTCAAGAGCGGGTTGCGGCTGCGACCGATGTTTCACTGGGCGCCGCACCGCATCCATGCCAACGTGGCGCTCAGCGTCCTGGCCCTGCTGCTCGAACGCGCCGCCGAGCATGCTTGCGCCGATACCTGGCGCAACATCCGCGACGATCTCAAGACGCTGAAGCTGGCGCAATTGTTGAGCCCCCACGGCACTGTCTGGCAGGTCACCGACCCCTCGCCTTCCGTAGCTAAGCGATTGAAATCCCTCAATATCAAGCCCCCGGCCCCAATCCTGAACCTGGCCTAGCGCCTAGATACACGGCGTTTTTGCGCGATCCCCCGAAAGCCCCGCCACGCCTGGCTTCCAGCCTGCCATGTCGGTAGGTACTGTCAAACTCGGGCGGCGAGCAGCGCAGCCTAGCGCCCGCATTCGCGTCGGATACACAGCGGAGACACGGTATTTTCTTGAAAGCCGCGAAACGCTGTAAGTCTTTGTTTTTAAGTGGTGGGGCGTGTAGGAGTCGAACCTACGACCTACGGATTAAGAGTTGACGCCCTTGGCATAACGTGTTGTTTTATCGGCCCGCCCTCACCCGCCGAAACCCGCTGAAGCACGCCAATTACGGCGCATTTTCCCCACAGTCTAGCCGTTGAGTTCGAGCGGCGATTGGCTCCCCACTCCGATCAACAGTAAGAACTCCTGGTTGCTACTGGTGCCGCTGAGCTAAGAGCTCATGCCGGCAACTGGAAGCGCTTCTCTCGAAGCAGGCGCAGGCAGGCGTCCGAGGCATCCGCGTCGTACGCCGTTCCGCGTCCACGCTCGATCTCGGCCAGCGCCTTATCGATCCCCAAGCCGGGCCGGTACGGCCGGTGCGAGGACATCGCCTCCACGACGTCCGCCACCGCCATGATGCGGGACTCGAGCAGGATCGCCTCGCCCTTGAGGCCCTGCGGATAGCCGCTACCGTCCATGCGTTCGTGGTGCTGCAGCGCGACTTGCGCCACCGGCCAGGAGGGAAATTTCACGTCCTTCAGAACGTCGTAGCTCGCTTGGGCATGTCCCTTGATCAACTGGTACTCGATAGGTGAAAGTTTGCCGGGCTTGGCGAGAATTTCCGTAGGAACAGTGATTTTGCCGATGTCGTGCAGATGGCCCGCAACCCGCAGCCCCTCCAGCCGGCGCGCATCGAACCCGAGTTCCGCGCCGATGGCGACGGCGATCTCCGCCACCCGCCGCTCGTGGCCTGCGGTGTAGGGGTCGCGCATTTCGCTCAACGTCGTTGCCACCTCCACGGTGCTCATGAACGCCGTTTCGAGCTGCGCGACGTAGTTACGAATCTGCTCCTCGGCGCGCTTTTTCTCCGAGATGTCCTGGATCAGCCCGATTACGGCCGGCCGGCCGCGGTGAGTGGCGCGGGTTCCATGCACGCCGACATCGAACATCGATCCGTCCTTGCGCAGGCCGGTGAAGTTGTAGCTAATGCTCACCATCTTGCCCATGGTCCGCTGGCGTATATTTTCGGCAATAGTGCTGCGATCCTTCTCGGCAACCATCGACGAGGCATCGCGGCCGATTATTTCATCAGCGGAGCCGTAGCCGAACATTTCGGCGAAGCGCGGATTGACGTAGGCGAACTTGCCATCCTGGATAATGTAGGTGCCGGCGATGGACTGCTCGACCAGACCGCGGAACCGAGCTTCCGACGCGACGAGTTCCCGCTCGGCTTGCTTGCGCTCGGTGATATCGCGGGCGGAGTCGAATACCACCGGCTTGCCGTCTAGTTCAAGACCCTGCCCGGCGACTTCGACATCGAGAAAACGCCCGTCCCGGCGCCGATGCCGGGTCTCAAATAACGATCGACCTTCATTCGCTGCCTGCTCTGCGATACGTTGCTTCAACTCTTGCGCAGACCACTGCGCATCCCACAGCGATACGTTGGCGCCAGTCAGCTCCTCACGGGAGTACCCGAGCATCTCGCAGAACGAATCACTGACCTCCAGCACATTCCCATCGGCGTCGAGAATATGCACACCATCACTGGCATTGCGCAGAAATACCTGGTTTCGGTAATTCTCCCGCGCCAACGCTTCTTCAGCCAGTTTGCGCTCGGTAATATCT
>JAXMJU010000186.1:0-7956 GCA_034376265.1 Sulfuritalea sp. | reverse complement strand
TCTTCCGGCGTCGGCGGATAGAGCGGCGAGGCGCGGTAGAGGTTCAGCGCGCAAGTCAGCGCGCCGGGCTGGGCCCAGGCCTCGCGATACAGCGGAATTTCCTCATCGGTCAGCGCGCAATGGCCGTCGGCGGTGCGGCTGAACATCTTCAGCAGGCGCTCGTAGTTGTTGGCTTGCAGCACGCGCTCGGCCTTGACGTGGCGTAGCAGCAGCATGTAATGGCTGGCTTCCTGCTGCACCGGATCGCCGGCCAGCGCGCGGGCGAAGGGCACGGTGTGCGGCGCATTGATGATGACCAGCTTTTTCACGTACTGCGGGAAGGCGGCGGCGAAGGTCCAGGCGATCGCGCCGCCCCAGTCGTGAGCGACCAGGATGCAGGACTTGTCGTCTTTGCCGGCCTGCAGGTGTTCGATCAATTGGCGCAGGTCTTCCAGCAGCGGCTTGTGGCGGTAGGCGGCGACGCCCTCGGGCTTGTCGGAAAGATTGTGGCCACGCAGGTCGAAGGCCACGGCGCGATGATCCCTGCCGAATTCTTCCAACTGGCTTTTCCACGCGTACCAGAACTCGGGAAAGCCATGGACGAAGAGCATCAGCGGCGCGTCATCCGCACCCTCGGAGACGCAGTGCAGCCTGATGCCGTTGACCGGAGCGTAGAAGTGTTCCATTGCTCTAAGAAAAGCCTCTAATCCGCAGATGACGCAGATTTCGCAGATAAAGCAACTGAGCTGACTTGGTTGGGTAGAGCATGATTCCTCTGCGTTAATCTGCGAAATCTGCGGATTGAACCGAGATTTTTGGATCAGTCCTTGAACACCGGGTCGCGCTTTTGCATCGCGGCGGCGCCGGCTTCGAACAGATCCTTCGACAACAGCATCGCGGCATTCCAGGTGGCGATGTAGTTCAAGCCGTCGGCCACGCTATGGTCGCGGCCATAGGTGATCATTTCCTTGCAGCCGCGGATGGCCAGCGGCGACTTGGCGGCGATGGTCCGCGCGATGTCCGTGACGCCGGCTTGGAGCGCATCGGGGGTTTCGTAGCAGCGGTTGACCAGGTGGATCTTCTGCGCCTCGATGCCGTCGACCTTGCGTCCGGTGTAAGCCAGTTCGCGCGCCATGCCTTCGCCGATCAGGCGCGGCAGGCGCTGCAGGGTGCCGACGTCGGCCGTCATGCCGACGTCGATTTCCTTCACGGTGAAATACGCGTTGGACGAGCAGTAGCGCATATCGCAGGCCGTGACCAGGTCGATGCCGCCGCCGATGCAGGCACCGTGGACGGCGGCCAGCACCGGCTTGCGGCAGCGTTCGATGGAGCTCAGGGTGTCCTGCAGGCGCAGGATCAGGCGGCGCAGCTTTTCGTGGCGGCGGCCGTCGTCTTCGTCCTCGATCTTGGCGCCGAGACCCATCAGGAGCGACAGGTCGATGCCCGAGGTGAAGTATTTGCCGCGCCCGGTGAGTACGCCGACGCGGGCCTCGGGCGTTTCATCCAGCCATTGCATGGCCTGTTCGATTTCGTACCACATCGGCTCGCTCATGGCGTTGGCCTTGTCCGGCCGGTTCAGCGCGATGGTGGCCACATTGGCATCGAGGGAGACTTCGAGGGTGCTGAATTCCATGGCGCTTCCTTTCAGAGGTCGGCGGGTGCTACGAATCCGTCGCGCAATTCGCGCTTGAGTATTTTGCCGATGGCGCTGCGCGGCAGGCTGTCGATGATGACGACGGCGGCCAGGCGCTGGGTCTTGCCGAGGCGTGCGTTGGCCCAATCCTGGATCAGGATCGCCGTGTCGCCAGCACCAACTCTTGTGACGACGAAGGCCACCGGCGTTTCGCCCCAGCGCTGCGAGGGGACACCGACCACTGCCACCTCGCTGACCGCCGGATGCTGGATCAGCACCGCTTCGAGGTCGCTCGGATAGACGTTGAAGCCGCCGGAAATGACCATGTCCTTCCTGCGGTCCATCAGCGTCAGGAAGCCGTCGGCATCGAAGCGGCCGACGTCGCCGGTGCGGATGAAGCGCTTGCCGTCCGGCGCGTACCACTCGGCTTCGCGCGTCTTGTCGGGCTGGCGGTGATAGCCGCTCATCATGGCCGGCGAATGGCCGACAATTTCACCAATCGCACCGATCTCGCCCTGCGCGACTTCGACGCCGGCTTCGTCGATCAGCCGGATGTCGTGGCCCTCGGCCGGTGCGCCGACCGTGGCCAGTTTGTCCGGGTGCTCGTGGGCGGCGAGGATGCAGGTGCCGCCGCCTTCGGTCATGCCGTAATACTCGACCAGGCCGCCGGGCCAGCGCTTGAGGATGTCGGCCTTCAGCGCGGCGGCGAAGGGCGCGCTGGTGCACAGCTTCATGCGGAAGCTGGAGAGGTCGTGACGGTCGAATTCCGGGTGCGCCATCAGGCGCTGGTACTGCACGGGCACCAGCATGGTGTGCGTGACGCGATGCTTCTGCGCCAGTTCCAGGTATTTCGCCGCGTCGAACTTCGCCATCAGCACCACGGTGCCGCCCAGCGTCACGGTGGGGAAGAAGCTGACCAGCGTGGTGTTGGAATACAGCGGCGTGGCGATCAGGGTCGCCGCGTCGGGGCCGTAGCCCTGCAGGCGTGCGCGCTGGACGTGGGACCAGCGCATGCCGTGCGGCTGGACGATGCCCTTGGGCGTACCCGTGGTGCCCGAGGAATAGATGATGTTGAAGGGCCATTCTGGGCGAATCTTCACCGGCTTCGGCACCGCGCCGGCCGGTGCCAGCCATTGCGAGAAGGGCTGGCCCGCTGCGCTGTCGTCGAGCGTGACGAAGCGCGCCGCGATGTCGCCGCGCACGGCTGAGAGTTCCCGCGCGGTCGTGGCGTCGACGAAGATCAGCCGCGCTTCGGCGTTCGCCGCCATGTCGGCCAGGCTTTGCGCGGTCGAGGAGGGTGCCAGCGGCGCCACGGCGACGCCGGCGCGCAGGGCGCCGAGGAACACCGCGACATATTCGAGGGAGGTGGCGGCGCAGATCGCCACGGCTTCGGTGGGCGCGATGCCGTCGCGCTGTAGCGTGGCGGCGACGCGATCCATCATCGCGTCGAGCGTGGCGAAGGAGACCCGGCGATCGTCCTGGATCAGCGCCGGATGGTCGGGACGCGCCAGTGCCTGCGCGCGTATCAGATCGGCGTAGGTGCCGAAAGCTTGTTCGATCAGGGCGGCGGCTTTCATTCAGTAGATCTCGGTTCAATCTGCGGATCAATTGCTTTTTGCAAGTTCATTCTTCCTTCGGCGCCCCCGGGTAGCGCCGGCGGTACATGCCGTAACCTTCCATTTGTGCGACTTCCTCGTTGCCCTGGTTCAGCACCTCCCAGCGCACCAGGACCAGGCCGACGTGGGGCTTGCTTTCCATCGGTCGCGCTTCGAGCACCACCGAGCGGACGTGCAGGGTGTCGCCGGGGCGCACCGGCTTGAGCCAGCGGATGTTCTCCAGTCCCGGCGAGCCGAGGCTGGCCGTGTCGAGCAGGAATTCGTCGCACATCATGCGCATGGCCAGCGCACAGGTATGCCAGCCGCTGGCGCACAGCCCGCCGAACAAACTGTTCTTGCCGCCTTCCTCGGAGAGATGGAAGGGCTGCGGGTCGAACTTCCTGGCGAAGTCGATGATCTCCTCGGCAGTGACGGTGATGCCGCCGAACTCCCGGATCTTGCCGACGGGAAAGTCTTCCCAGTAATACTTGTAGGTTTTCTGTGGGGCGTTCATATGTGATCCCGGTCTGGTTCAGACGGGACGCAGCGCGCCGTCCTGCAGCAGCGGCAACACGTCGTAGCAGCTTTCCTGCGCGGCGAAGGCGACTTCGGCATCGAGCCGGCGCGCCAGCATCATGCGGCCGACGCGGGCGCGGCGCAGCGCGTCGAGCCCGTCGCAATGGTCGTGCAGCAATTCGGCGGCGAGCGCCGCGTCGGAGAATTCGGCGTCGGGGACGCGCTGGCGGAACAGCGACACGAGGTAGCCGGCGCCGTAGAAGTCTTCGAGATTGAAGTTGTCGGCGGAGCCCGAGCAGACGATCAGGATGGTGCTCTCCGGATGCTGCTTGACGATATGCTCGACCACGGCGCGGCCGTTGAGCAGGGCCGCGGCATAGACGTGGGCGGCGCCCTGCGACTTGGCCAGCGCCACCGTGCCATTGGTGGTGCAGTAGATCAGGCGGCGGCCACTGATGCCTTCGGTCAGCAGCGCCTTCGGCGTCGGATGGACGAAGCCGGGCAGGGTGTCGGCGTTGAGTTCGCCGGAGAGGACGTAGGAACCGGCGGGAAAGTCCTTTGCCACTTCCTGTGCGGCGCGGCCGTCCAGGGTCGGGATGACTTCCGTGGCGCCATGCGCCAGGGCCGTGACGATGGACGAGGTGGCGAACAGGATGTCGAGCACGACGACGACCTTGCCTTCGAGGCGCTGGGCGTCGAGTTCTTCCTTCTTGAGCAGTACGTGGATTTTCTGCATGTCGTCTTCAGCCGTCCGGTTGCTCGCGCGGTGTGGCGGGCTTCATCAGGGCGAAGACGCCGGTGCCGGTCATGATGGTGCGTTTGCCGCTGCGCAGCGTGCAGCTGGCATAGGCCAGGCGGCCGCCCATGCGGTCGATGTCGACGTGGGCCTCGACCCAGTCGCCGGGTTCGGCGGCGGTGATGAAGTTGGTGGTCAGGCTGACCGTGACGATCGGCTGCGGCGGTTCGCGCGAACTCGAAACGACAATGCCCAGAGCGGTGTCCACCACGGTGACGAGGAAGCCGCCGTGGGCGATGTGGCGGATGTTGGTGTGGCGGTCCTCGATGCGGATGGCGAGCACGATCTGGCCTTTCTCGCCTTTCGCTTCGTCCATGCGGTAATACCAGGGGCCGAGGCTGGTCAGGTAGCCGCCGCCACGCTTGAGCGGCTTGAAGCCATCGGGGATATCGGTGCTCATGTCTTGGGTCCGTGGATTTTGGTGGGGTCGGGTGGGCGTTTTTCGAGGAAGGCGGCGAAGATTTCCTTGGCGGCCGGGGCGGCGACGAGGTCGGAGAAATAGATCACTTCCTCGTCCATGGCTTCGATCGCGCTGCGTTCCGGCGGACGCTTCATCAGCGCCTTGGTCACGGCCAGGGATTGTGCCGGCCGCGCGGCGAGTTTGCGTGCCGCGGCCATTGCGGTTTCCATCAAGGCTGTGGCGGGCACCACGCGATTGACGAAGCCCGCGGCGCAGGCCATCGCGGCGTCGAAGGGCTCGCCCAGCAGCAGCAGTTCGGCCGCGCGCTGGTGGCCGGCGACGCGCGGCAGCAGCAGGCTGGAGCCGGCCTCCGGGCAAAGCGCGAGATTGACGAAGGGCAACTGGAACTTTGCGTTGTCGGCGGCATAAACCAGGTCGCAATGCAACAGCAGGGTGGTGCCGATGCCCACCGCATTGCCGGCGACGGCGGCGACCAGCGGCTTTTCGAAGGCCGACAGCAGGTGCAGGAAGGGGATCGCCGCGCTGGGATCATTGGTCTTGCGCTGCAGGAAGTCGGTCAGGTCGTTGCCGGCGGTGAATAAATCGTCCTGGCCGCGGATCAGCACCGCCCGCACATGGGGCTGTTCGCGGGCGCGGCTAAGCGCCGCACTCATGGCGCGATACATGTCGCCGGTGATGGCGTTCTTCTTCTCGCGGCGGCTGATCTCTATCGTGACGATGCCGTTGCTGTCGCTGACGAGGATGTTGGGGTGGTTCATGGTCTTAAAAACTTTCGGGAGGCATGGTCAGCGTCGTATCGTCGAGGCTGCGCAGCAGTTCGTGCCACTGCTTCGTCTTGGGCAGTTCCCAGCGATAGAACCAGCGGCAGGCCGCCAGTTTGCCACGATAGAAGTCCGCGTCGGCGGCAATGCCGTTGGCCAGGCCGCGCTGCGCCGCCAGTGCCTGGCGCAGCCAGATCCAGGCGATTACGGTATGGCCGAAGGCGTCGAGGAAGAGCACGGCATTGGCCAGCGCCAGGGTTGGATTGGTCGCCAGCACCGGGCCGAGGGCCTGCAGCGTGGTGGCGATTTCGCCCAGTGCCGTTTCCAGTTCGCCGGCGTAGGTCGCAAGCGTGGTGTCGCTGCGCGCTGCGGCGATGGTCTGATGCGCCTCGCGGACAAACAGTTTCATCGCCGCGCCGCCGTTCATCACCGCCTTGCGCCCGAGCAGGTCCAACGCCTGGATGCCGTGGGTGCCTTCGTGGATCGGATTGAGGCGGTTGTCGCGGTAGAACTGCTCGACCGGGTATTCGCGGGTGTAGCCGTAGCCGCCGTGGATCTGGATCGCCAGGCTGTTGGCTTCGAGGCACCACTGCGAGGGCCAGGACTTGGCGATCGGCGTCAGCAGATCGAGCAGCAGGCCGGCTTCCTGAATCGCCGTGTCGTCAGCACCAACTCTTTGCTCATCCACCAGCCGCGCGCAATACAGGCACAGCGCGTAGCCGCCTTCGACGTAGGCCTTCTGCGCCAGCAGCATGCGCCGCACGTCGGCGTGCTCGATGATTGGCACTTGCGGCTCGGCCGGATTCTTGTTGGTCGGCGCGCGGCCCTGCGGGCGTTCGCGAGCGTAATCGAGCGAGGCCAGGTAGCCGCGGTAGCCGAGCATCACGGCGCCCATGCCGACGCCGATGCGCGCCTCGTTCATCATGTGGAACATGTAGGACAGGCCCTTGTGCGGCTCGCCCACCAGCTCGCCGCTGCAGGCGCCCTTTTCGCCGAAGGCGAGCAGGGTCGAGGTGGTGCCGCGATAGCCCATCTTGTGGATCAGGCCGGTCAGCGTCACGTCGTTCCTCGGGCCCAGCGTGCCGTCGTCATTGACGCGGAACTTGGGCACGATGAACAGCGAAATGCCCTTGACCCCCGGCGGCCCGCCGGGAATCTTGGCCAGCACCAGATGCACGATGTTTTCCGAGAGTTCGTGGTCGCCGCCGGAAATGAAGATCTTGTTGCCGCGCAAGGAATAGCTGCCGTCGGCATTCGGCGTCGCCGTGGTGGTGATGTCCGACAGGCTGGAGCCGGCCTGCGGTTCGGTCAGCGCCATGGTGCCGAAGAAGCGGCCGGCCAGCAGCGATGCCAGGTATTTCTTCTTCTGCGCCTCGCTGCCGAAGCGGTGGATGACGTTGGCGTTGCCGATGGTGAGGAAGGGATAGGCTGCGGTGCCGACGTTGGCGCTTTTGAACAGCGAAAATGCCGCCTGCGTCATGACCACCGGCAGCTGCATGCCGCCGCGCTCGAAGTCGTGCGCGGCGGCGATGAAGCCGGCCGCGCTGAAGGCCTGCAGCGCCTCCTTGACCTCGGGGATCATGGTTACGCGCTGGCCGTCGAAAGTCGGCTCGTTGGCGTCGGCCTTGTGGTTGTGCGGCGCGAACTTCTCGGTCGCCATGGCCTCGGCGGTGTCGAGCACGGCGAGGAAGGTTTCCTTGCTGTGCTCGGCGTAGCGCGGGCGGGCGGTCAGGGCTTCGGTGTCGAGGACTTCGAAGAGCTGGAATTCGAGATCGCGGCGGTTGATGATTCCGCTCATGCTGCCGCCGGGCCGCCCCAAGGCGGCATGAAGCCAACAACCCGGAAGCCGCGCAGCGGCTGAACCAAAGTCACCCCTTCCCGCGGGGAAGGGGTTGGGGGATAGGTCGTTCTCATCGTCAGGCGGCCAATAACGTGTCGCTGAACTTACCCAGATGGTAGTCCGCGTCGCCGAAGGTCAGGCCGATCATGGTCAGGCGCTTGAAGTAATGGCCGACGTTGAGTTCGTCCACGACGCCCATGCCGCCGTGCAACTGCACCGCCTGCTGGCCGACCAGGCGGGCCTGGGCGCCGATGTAGGCGCGCGCGGCGGCGACGGCGCGGCTGCGCTCCGCGGCAGCGGCCGAGTCGACGCGCACCGCGGCCAGCGTGGCCATGGAACGCGCCTGTTCGGTGGCGATCACCATGTCGGCCATGCGATGCTGCAGCGCCTGGAACTTGCCGATCGGCACGCCGAA
>JAXMJU010000185.1:0-5930 GCA_034376265.1 Sulfuritalea sp. | reverse complement strand
GTTGCTCGGCGCGACCATGAGCAAGCCGGTCAAGACCGTGAAGCAGGCAGACCTGCTGCACGACGCCGTGAAGACCATGGACCAGGCCCACATCCGGCGCCTGGCTGTGGTCGACGCCAACGGCAGCGTGTGCGGCGTGCTGACCCACCACGAAGTCGTCAGCGGCCTCGAAGGCCAGTACGTCAGCTATCTCAAGGACATGCTGCAGCGCCAGAAGGAAGTGCTCGAAAGCCGGCAGACCGTGGTGGACCAGAAACAGATGCTGGAAAGCATCCTGCGTTCGGCCACCGGCACCGCGGTGGTCGCCACCGACCGGGCCTGCCGCATCGCCTACTGCAACCCGACGGTCGCCGCGATGCCCAAGCTGCAGGACTTCGCCACCCCGGGCCGCGACCTGCGCGAAGTGCTGGCGCGGCTCGGCTGGCCGGGCTGCAGCGAGGTCCTGCTGCCCGGCGCGCTGCGCGACGGCCGCGTGCACAACCAGGTGCTGGACTGGACCGTTGGCACGGACAGCTACCACGCCGAGCTGCAGGTTTCCCTGCTGATCGACGACGCCAACCTGCCCCAGGGTTATCTGCTGCTGCTGCGCTGACCGCTCGCGCCGACGCGAGGGCATCGCCGATCGGCCGTGGCGTGAACGTTCGCCGGCGCCGGTCAGAACATGGTGTTTTCGTGCGCGCAGGTGGCGGGCACGACCTGCAGCACATCCCAGTGCTCGACGATTTTTCCATCCGGGTCGAAACGGAAAATGTCGATGCCGGCCCAGTCCTTGTCCTGGAACGTCGGCCATACCTGGTGGCAGTGCAGCACCACCAGATCGCCTTCGGCAACCGCGCGCTTGAAATACACCTGCTTGCCGGGATACTCGATCGCCATGCGCTCGAAATAGGCGATGAATGCCGCCTTGCCGTCTGCGACATGCGGATTGTGCTGGATGTATACCGCGCCGGCATAGCGCTCGATGGCCGCCGCGGGCTGGCACTGGTTGAACATCAGGTCATAGAACGCCATCGCGTTCCGCTTGTTCCGTTCGGTGGCTGTACTCATCTTCCCTGCTCCCCGCAATTCACAGGTGGCTGAACACCGCCGGCGCGCTCTGCCAGTTGTCATTGCGACCGTCGATGTAGGTGATCGGAATCCCGGCCAGCTCTTCGTCCGCGATCCCGTCGAGGCACATCACATTGACGCCATAGACCTTGCCCATCGGCGTTTCGTTGCCCACGCCGAAGGAGCGCACGCCGCAGTGCCTGCAGAAATAGTGGTGGTTCTTCCGCGTGTTGAATACGTATTTGGTCAGGTCCGCCTGGCCCGCAAGCAAACGAAACCCTTCGGGCTTCACAATGGCGGGCCAGAAACGCGTGCGCCGGCAAATCGAACAGTTGCAGCGGTAGGTGCTCTGGGTCAGGTCGATGTCGGCTTCGAACCGGACGGCGCCGCAGTGGCAACTGCCTTGGTAGGTCTTGAGCATGGCCGTTTCCTTCTTCAAGCGAAGGCTGATTGTGCCAAAAGCCGGCGGGCAGCGGTGCGCGGGCAGGAAGCTGCCCTATGCCTGCAGCCATTTCGTGATCATGGATTTCACGGCAGCAATAAAGCGGCCGGGCTCGGTTTTCCATGTGATCGGCCTGAATATCGCCGTGTCGCCAGCGCCAACTTTCAACCGCCATGCAAATTCAATTCGCGCCTGAGCCCTGCGATGCAGCCACCTTGGACGCGACTGTCCTCGACTCGAGACGAGTCCTTTTTGTAGGTGGAAAGTCACCGCCCAAGACGCCTGACCTAGTTCGCCGACGCCGGCGGTTTTGCAGCCCGCGTACGGGTTGAGCGACGGGTTACGTCTGTCACCGAGCGCGCGACGCTAACCAATGAGCTCAAAGCGGCATTTACGGCCTCGGTCGTGGGGAAGACTTTTGACAGTTCGGGCGTCAACAACACCAGATTGCTGCCTTTCTTGAATTCGGCGAAATGTTTCCCGCGCACACCTTTTCCAAGTTCTTCGCGCCGATACTCGGTGCGCATTTCATCAAGCTTCTTCATATATTTTCCTCTCGTACCGAGTCAGGCTGGATGGGCAGTGCCAAGACCCGGGGGCGAGGTTTTCGTTTTGTGTTGATCTTCCGCCATGGTCAAACCCAAAGCTTGGCAGCGAGCCTCTGCTGCCTTTGAGTAAGCGAGCAGGTCGTCGTGATACTGATCCGCAAGCTGTTCGCGTGCCGCATGAATTTCCGCGACAACCGGATCGTGCCAGGGTGGGGTGGCGTTCATTCGAAGCACTCCATCAATTCAAAGGGTGTAACGAGTTCCGGCAGCGTGTAACCCCTGGCAGAGCCTCAGCCGCGTATCACCGGCAGTTTCGCCGGATTGGCGATATGGGTGCAATTCCAGGTCGGCAGGACATCGATTTCATGATACGCCGCGCTTGCGATATGCAGCGCGTCCAGCCGGGCTTTGAGCGGTCGACCACCGCCGAGCAACAAAAATTCCGCCAGATCAAGAATTTCAGCGGCGTTGGGCAACACGGGAATCATCCGCAATGCTGCAATGCGCTCAGAGGCGGCTAACGGGTCACCGGCACTCGCTTCCTCGACAACATAAGGTGAAATAAATGCCAAGACCGACCCTCGCCCGGCATCCCACCATAGGCGAGTGATCTGCTGGCATGCCGACTTGATCGAATCATCGCTCGGGCGAGCTGTCAGGTAACTAATGACAGAAGTTTCGATGTTAGACCTTGCGTTTCATGAATTTAGCTCCGGTTTGGAAAACCGTGGTCTCCTATTGTTCACGAGAGTCGGCGCTGGCGGCACGGCGGTAGACTGCCGTACAGGCTACCTTGTCAGGACATCAATCACCTGAAATTCCCTTGACGAAATATTCCTAGTAAGGAATACTCTAGTCATGAAATGGGAAGTCGAATACACGGACGAGTTCGGCGATTGGTGGGCTGATTTGGGCGAGTCGGAGCAGGAATCGGTTCGGGCGGAGGTGAAACTACTCGAGGAGTTCGGGCCCAATCTCCGGTTTCCCCATAGCAGCGGCATCAAGGGTTCCCGGCATGGAAACATGCGAGAACTTCGGGTGCAGCATGCCGGCCGGCCTTATCGCGTGTTGTTTGCTTTCGACCCTCGTCGCTGCGCGATTTTGCTGCTCGGCGGCGACAAAACCGGCAATGACCGCTGGTATCTGGAAAACGTGCCCATGGCGGACCGTCTGTACGACGAACACTTGGACACCTTGCGAAAGGAAGGGCTGACCGATGGCTAGAAAATTTGTGGAACTCGAAGCGAAGATGTCGCCGGCATCGCGGGCGCGCTCCGATGTGCGCTATCTGGAGCTCCTCGCCGAAATGCCGCTGTACGAGCTGCGCCGTGCGCGCGGTTTGTCGCAGAAAGCGCTGGCCGAGGTGCTGCATGTTCAGCAGCCCAGCATCGCCAAGCTGGAACGGCGGACCGACATGTACATTTCCAGCTTGCGCAGCCACATCGAAGCGATGGGTGGCGAGCTTGAGATCGTTGCCCGCTTTCCGGACGGTAGCGTCAAGATCGCCAACTTCACCGGTCTGGGACAGACGGATCAGGCGCCCGTCTGATCCAATCTGTTGCCGCGCTCCGGTTTCGATAGTCACTCCGGGCCGGCGGCTTCCTTCTCCTGCAGCGCACGCCACATCACCTTGCCGGTGGCGGACTTGGGCAGGGCCTCGACGAACTCGACGATGCGCGGCGATTTGTAGGCGGCCATGTTGGCGTGGGCCCAGTCGATGATTTCCTGTTCGGTCACCTTGCCGCGCTGGGCCTCCTTGATCACCACGACGGCCTTGACGGTCTCGCCGCGATGCGGGTCCTTGGCGCCGATCACGCAGGCTTCCTGGATCGCCGGGTGCTGGTACATCAGGGCTTCGACCTCGGCCGGCCAGACCTTGAAGCCGGAGGCATTGATCATGCGCTTGAGGCGATCGACCATGAAGAAGTAGCCGTCCTCATCGACGATGCCGAGGTCGCCGGTGCGGAACCAGGGCTTGCCGTCGAGTTCGACGAAGGCATTGCGCGTCGCGTCCGGATTGTTCCAGTAGCCCTTGAACATCTGCGGTCCGCGCGTGAGGATTTCGCCGACTTCGCCCGCCGGCAGTTCCTGGAAGGTATTCGGGTCGACCACCATGGAGTCGACGTCGAAGATCGGGATGCCGAGGCACTGCTTCTTGGCGCGGTCGGGAGGATTGATGTGCGAGGGCGCGATGGTTTCCGAGAGGCCGTAGCCCTCGACGTAGGTGATGCCCATGTCGAGCAGCTTCTGCGCGATGGCTTCGGGCATCGCCGCGCCGCCGCCGCTCATGCGGCTGATCGAGGAGAGGTCGTAGTCGCCGAGCTTCGGATTCATCAGGAAGTCGATCACCATGGTCGGGATCGCGGTCAACGAAGTCACGCCGTAGCGCGCGATGCATTGCGCGGCGGCATCGCGGTCCCAGCGCGGCAGCAGCACGACGGTGGAGCCGGCCTGCAGCGGGCCGCTCATGCTGCCCTGCATGCCGGTGACGTGGAAGAAGGGCAGCACGGCCAGATACACGGCGTCCTGCTGGATGCCGAACCACTGGTAGCCGGCCATCAGGGTGTGCAGCACCGTGCGGTGGGTGTGCATGCAGCCCTTCGGGTGGCCGGTGGTGCCCGAGGTGTAGGGCATCACGCAAAGATCGTCGGGGCCGACCGTGAGCGGGCCGGGGCGCAGGTTCTGCGCCAGCGCGGCGGACCACGGCGTGACGCCGGGTTCGGTGATTTCCTGCCGCGGCGCCTTGACGAAATCCGGCACCTTGAGGTCGGTTTCCGCCTTGAGGTAATCCGAGTAGGCCGCGACCAGAATTTGCTGCAGGCCCTGGTCCTCGCCCGGCCCCAGCAGCGGCTGCATCTGCGGGTAAATGTCCTGCGCCACGATGGCCACGGTCGCGCCGGCATCCTTGACGTAATGACGCAACTCGGTCGTCATGTTCATCGGGTTGACCGGCACCACCACGGCGTTGGCGCGCAGGATGCCGTAGTAGGCCAGCACGAACTGCGGGCTGTTCTGCATGTAGAGCAGCACACGGTCGCCCCTCTTCACGCCCTGCTTTTCCAGCCAGCCGGCGATGCGCTCGGCCTCGTCCTTGAATTCTGCAAAGGTGATTTTCGTGTCGTAGAAAATCAGGTAGGGCTTGTTCGGGAAGCGCCGCGCCGAGACTTCGACGTTGTAGAACAGGTCGGTCTCGGGCACGCTCATGTGGCGCGGCAGGCCTTTGGGCCAGTGCGCGAAGTGACGGTCTGACATGGTTTTCCTTTCGCTTGTTCGAACTGCCGGGATTCAGAGCACTGAGAACGGCAGGGCAATCCCATGAAACGTCAACTCCCTCCCCATCCCCCTCCCGGCCTCCCCCTTTGCCGGCCCGCGAAGCGGATTCCCCGGCAGGCAAGGCCAGGGGGAGGAGGTGCCAATTCCCGCATTCATGCGTTTTTTGAGTTTGCTTATTTGCTCAGGTAGCGGCCAAGTTCCTGTTTGGCGATGGCGTTGCGATGCACCTCGTCGGGGCCGTCGGCGAAGCGCAGGGTGCGCGCTTGGGCGTAGGCCGCGGCGAGCGGGAAGTCGTCAGAGACGCCGGCGCCGCCATGGGCCTGCATCGCCCAGTCGATCACCTGCAGCGCCATGTTGGGCGCGGCGACCTTGATCATGGCGATTTCCTGCTTCGCCACCTTGTTGCCGGCGGTGTCCATCTTCCACGCCGCGTTGAGCGTCAGGAAGCGCGCCTGGTCGATCATGATGCGCGCCTCGGCGATGCGCTCGCGCGTCACGCCCTGGTCGCCGATCGGCTTGTGGAAGGCGACGCGCTTCAGCGCGCGCTTGCACATCAGTTCCAGCGCGCGCTCGGCCAGGCCGATCAGGCGCATGCAGTGGTGGATGCGGCCCGGGCCCAG
>JAXMJU010000184.1:0-14562 GCA_034376265.1 Sulfuritalea sp. | reverse complement strand
GGCTCGGGCAGGGTCGGCGTGGTGTCGCCGATGATCTGCCCGGGCGCATACGGCTTGAAGGTGTCGTAGGCGTTTCGGAGGTTGGTGACCTTGTTGGAAATGCTCAGGTTGCGCCCGACCTGCAGGTCGGCATCGGTCTTCAGGCCGTTGGCGTCGGCGATCAGGTACCACAGTTGCGCGTCGCCATACACGGCAAGCGCGATGGAACGCAGGCTGTCGCCGGCGCTGACCACGTAGTTGCCCGGCGTGGCGGCCGGGTACTGGGCCGAAACCGGGGTGTAGTTATAGTCGAAGTCGGCCGTGCCCAGGGCGCCGGAGGAGCCCAGGGCCTTGTCGTTGGCGTAGAAGTAGTTCTGCGTCTTGCCGTTTTCGGTCTTCTGCAGGATATGCCCGGCCTGGTCGGTGACGAAGCTGCGGCTCTTGCTGGTGGCGAAGCTCTCGCTGACCGAGACGAGGTTGCCGTTGATGTCGTAGCTGCTCGCGGTGGTGCCGGGCTGGAAGTAGCTGGAACTGCCATAGACCTGGCTTTCCTGGTAGCCGTCGTAGCGGGCGTAGCTATAGCTGTAGTAGTTGGTGTAGGCGGTGCCAGTGTAGACGCCGACCTGGTAGGTCTTGACGTTGCCCAACTGGTCGTGGGCGGTATAGCGGATCTGTTGCGTCTGGCTGCCGCCGCCGTTGTAGAGTTACCGGTAACTATCCGGCGTTATTGCCTACACCCGAAGACTATGTAAAGGCGAGCGCAGCGGATTGTCGGCGAAGAGTTGCTTCCACAAGCGCGGCGTGAGTTCGTGGGCGCGGCTGGCCGGATGCTGGCCGACCCGCTGCAGCACATCGACCAGGTAGTCGTAAGGATCGATCTGGTGCAGGCGGCAGGTCACGATCAGGCTCTGCATGATCCCGACGTGCTTGGCCCCGAGTTCGGTCCAGCAGAACATCCAGTTTTTGCGCCCCATCGGAATCGCCCGTAGCGCTCGCTCCAGATGGTTGGTATCGATCGGCACGTCCGGATCGGTCAGATAAACCTCCAGTCCGAATCGTCGTTCGCGGGCATAGGCCAGCGCTTTGGTCAGCGGATTGCTCGGTAACAGGCCCTGCGCCTCGAATTGCTGATTCACCCAGGCAAAGAACTGTTCGACGATCGGCTTGGCGTACATCAATCGATAGTCGAGCTTCCTGGCGGCACCGAGCTTCTGCGCGCGGATGCGCTCTTCCACTGCGTAGAGCCCGCCGATGAAGTCCAGTCCCCGCGCCGCCGCCTCCGGTTCGGCGTCCTGCGCCTCGAACAACTTGCGTCGTGTGTGCGCCCAGCACTGGGCGTGGGTCAGCCCGGTCTTCTTCGTGTAGTGCTCGTAGGCGGTGTAACCATCGGTGAGCAGGACCCCGCGCTCGACCGGCGTCAGGCCCAGCGCCTGCTCGACATGCTCTATCCGACGACTCTCGAAGAACGGGAAGCAGACCTCGTCCAGTTCGCCATAGACCGGCCAGAAATACGCCGCCTTCAACTTCCCCGGTCCGGCGCGCCCGGCCTTGATCGGGGTTTCGTCCATGGCCTTGACGCGCGAGGCGCGGATCGAGGCGAATTGCGCATCGTAGATCGGTTCGAGCAGCGCGATGCCCTGTTGCCCGATCTGGGTCAGCCACGGCCGGCTGACGGTGATGCCGCCATCGGTGAGGCGCTGGTGCTGGCGATAGAAGGGCAGGTGATAGGCAAACTTGTCGATCAAGAGGCCAGCGACGAAACTGACGTCGGCGCGACTGCCCTCGATGACCCCGACCGGGGCGGCGGGGCTGACGATGACCTGTGCCGCCTTGATCTTGATCACCGGCCGCCGGTAGTTGAGCACCACGTAGCTGCCCGGACGCTGGGCCAGCCGATAGCTGTCCTTGTGGCCGATGACCTCGAATTCTTCCGGCGCCAGTCCCTCGGCTTCCGGCGCGACCAGTTCGATGACTTCGACCGGCACCCTTGAGTCATCGAAGAAGGGCAGGCTGTCGTCGCCGCTATCCGGCTTCTTCGGCGTCGCGCGTCGCGTGTGGGCCGCGACCGGGCGCTCGGCGGGCGGTGGCGGTGAGGCGACTTGGTCCTGGTTGATGGCCTCGCCCAGGCTCATCTGGCCGTCGGCGCCGTCGATGATCCGGCGTTCGCTCTTCTGGCCGAAGATCTGGCGCTTGAACCAGGCGATTTGATGTTGGGCCGCCGCCAGTTCGCGGCTCAGATCAACGACCTGATGCGGGCGGTAAGCCGCCGCTTCATCAAGGCTGAGAACGCGTGATCCGGTTGCCGAATTCATGCCGCTATTATACCGTAAGCATCATCGTTGCGGGAGTGTTGGTAGCGCTTTCTGACGACTTTCGCTTCGATGCCTTCGAGCAGGAGCTTGAGTCCGGTCCAGTCCATTTCCCGGGTCGTGACGCGAGCCCAGTCCGACAGGAATCTTCCCTGTTCGAGCCGCTTGGCCCAGACGCAGAAGCCGGTGCGATCCCAGTAGAGGACCTTCATCTGCGTCGCGCGACGATTGATGAAGACGAACAGGCGACCGTTCAGGGGATCCTGGCCGAGTTCCTGGCGCGTCAGGGCGTAGAGGCCGTCGTAGGATTTGCGCATGTCGACCGGGCGGCCATAGACATGCACCCGGACCTGGCCTTCGGGGAAGAACATCAGTTCCGTACCAGATGCAGGGTCAGGCCGTCGCCGAGGTCGAGCTTGAGTTCGATGCGCGGTCTTGATGACGACGCAGAATTCAGGGTGCCCAGATCGACGAAGGCCGGCGCTCGGGTGCTGACCACGGCTTCGTCGCCATCGCTTCTGTCGTTGAGCACAGTGCGCCAGCGGTACAGGCTCGCGGCACTGATTGCTTCGCGTCGGCAGAAGGCGTCGACGCCCAGCCCGCTACCGTCCAATTTCGCCAACAGGGATTGCCACTCGTGCCGGCTGCGCCGTGATCCCTTGCCCTTCCTTCGTTCCGCCATCGCTGTTGCTCCCGTGTGTGATTTGTCTGGGGAGCAGTTTTAAGCATCGCGCGCGCGAAGGGAAGAACGCCGGCTGGTTACCGCTTACGTTGTAGATGCTCTGTTCCAGGGAAGTTAATTCGAGCCTGGCCCCTTTTCACGAGCCAAGCCCGCAGCGCCGCCAGGCACGCCGGCGGCATAATAACCTTGATACTATTATGGTTTCCCCGTACAGTTCGACCTCGAATTAACTTGATCCTGGTCAATTTTGCGGCGACATCCCGAGCACCGGGAAACGCCGCGCCACGAGGGGAATGTTTCATGGAAGGCGTCAGGGGACGATGATTTGGGGGGGCAAGGCGAATCCTGCGCCTGCGGCACGCATAGGCGCGCCCGGAATTCGGCAATGGCTGGTGCTGGCCCCACTCCTGGTCGGACTCTGCGCCTGTGCGCCGGTTGCCACCAAGCAGACCAAGGCCGCCGCCCCGCAAAACCTGCTGTGGCCCCCGCCGCCGGATCTGCCGCGCTTCGAATTCGAGACGGTCCTGCAATCCGCCACCGACATCACGGTGGAAAGCGATGTCGAGCGCTGGCAGCGCTCGATTCAGGGCATGCGTCCGCTCAGCGATGCGCTGGTGCTCGACAAGCCCTCGGCGGTCGCCAGCCGGGCCGGCCGCGTGTATGTCGCCGAACCGTCGGCAGGCGCCATCACGGTCTTCGATGCATCGCGCAAGCGGCTGTTTCGCTTCGGCCTGCGCGAACCCAACGTGCTGAAACGTCCCCAGGCCCTCGCCCTCGACGACGCGGGCAAGGTCTATGTGCTCGATCCGCAGTTGCGCAAGGTGATGGTGTTCGACGCCATCGGGCTGTTCCTCCATTCGATCTCCCTCGGACGCGGATTCACCAATCCCGTCGGCATCGCCGTGCAGGGCGACGGCATGACCGTCTACGTCGTGGATCGCGGCAATGTCGAGCAGGACGACCACAAGGTGGTGGCGCTGGCGCCCGACGGCAGCGAACGCTTTCGCCTCGGCCCGCGCGGCAAGGCACCCGGGCAATTCAATATTCCGCTGGCGGCCGCGGTCGCCGCCGACGGCACGCTGTATGTCGTCGATTCGGGAAATTTCCGGATCCAGGCATTCGACGCCAAGGGCGAATTCAAGTTCGAGTTCGGCGGGGCGGGAACCGCGATTGGCCTGTTTTCACGCCCGCGCGCCATCTCCCTGGACCGCGACGGCAATATCTATGTCGGCGACGGCGGCTTCAACAACGTGCAGATTTTCAGTGCCAGCGGACAGTTGCTGATGCCCCTGGGCAGGTTGAGCCGCGACCCCGGCCCGGGCAACTACGCCCTGCTTGCCGGTGTCGCCATCGATGAAACCGGACGCCTGTACGTGCTGGATCAGTACTTCAAGAAGATCGAAGTGTTTCGCTGGCTGAGCGACGACGAAGCGCGCCTGAAGATTGCGGCGCGCAAGCCGCGCCAAGGCTAGACCGCTACACCGAGGAGGAAGAAATCATGATGCGCAACGCAATCCCTATCCCGAATCGATCCGGTCGACGCAACGCGCCACGCCGCATGCCGCTGCTCGCGGTAGTTAATCTCGCCTGCCTGCTCCTGCTCGGCCTTGGCGCCAACGACAGCAGCGCCGACGGCGACCTGCCCAGCAAGTTTTCCAATCAGGACAGCATCCGCAACACCCGGCACAACCTGACGCAGCGCCAGGCCTCGGGCGGACCGTCGGGCGTCAACATGGACCCCTACCGCAACGACTATGCCGAGATCTGCGTCTATTGCCATACCCCCCACGCCGCCAATACCAATGTCGGGGCGCCATTGTGGAACCGCGCCATTCCGAACACCACCTATACCGTCTACAGTTCCAACAGCCTGTCGCAGACCGCGTCCCAGCCGGGGGCGGCCTCCCTGGTGTGCCTTTCCTGCCATGACGGCCAGCAGGCGGTGGATGCGATCATGAACATGCCGGGCTCCGGGCGTTACAGTTCGACGCCAAATGCGGCATTTCTGAATAACTGGACCAATCCCACCGGCCCGGACGCGAGCGTACATTTGGGACTGAAACAAGGCGAGTGCCTGGCCTGCCACTCCTCGAACGCCGGATTCATCGGCGCCGGCGCCGCCGACTTCACTGCCGCCGCGATCAGCACCGACCTGCGCGACGATCACCCGGTCGGCGTCAAATACCCCGCCACCAACGGCGATGGCACCGACTGGAAATCGCCGGGCGGCAGCGTCACGGGAGCGATATTCTTCGACGACGACGCCGACAACCACATGGACAAGGGCGAAATCCGCCTGTACGGCAACGGCAGCGACGCGTCGGTCGAATGCGGCTCCTGCCACGATCCCCACGGCGTCAGCAACGGCACGCTGTTCAACGCCACCTTCCTGCGCAAGCCGCGCGCCACCGTCTGCCTCTCCTGCCACACCAAGTAGCGTCCACTCGCTCCTGAGCCGGCGGCGCCAAGCAGCGAGGATGGCTGCAGATTATTCTGCGGTGCAGCATTTGAATTTCCATTGCAAAGCCCAGCCCGCCCTGCGCGAACTTGCGGCCATCTGCCGCAGGGCTGAGGCCCGATGGGGGCGGTCCGAACCAAAAGGCGTCCGCGGCACTCAAAAAACCGTTTACAGCCCTTCCCGCAATCAGTATCATCTGCCGTGTATTACAGAACTATGTTCCACCACGCGGAACACCATGATACAGCCACCGGAGCCAGGATCAGGGCCGGACTACACACAGGAGGACACATCCATGAAGAGCAGCTTCGTCAAACGTCTCACCCTTGCCGCGAGTGTCATGCTGATCGGCGGCAGCGCCGCCGCCCAGGTCAAGATCGCCTACATCGAC
Organism: Sulfuritalea sp.; assembly: GCA_034376265.1. Taxonomy (GTDB): domain Bacteria; phylum Pseudomonadota; class Gammaproteobacteria; order Burkholderiales; family Rhodocyclaceae; genus Sulfuritalea. Next base: position 8,743 of record JAXMJU010000184.1, on the reverse strand, counting down.
CCACTGTCCGGACCCTTTGCCAATGTCGGCGACGCCGGCCTCAAGGGCTTCAGGGAAGCCGCCGAACTCCTGGTCAACCAGAAGGGCGGCATCATGGGCCAGAAGCTCGAGTTCGTCGGCTTCGACAACAAGGGCAGCCCCCAGGAAAGCCAGATCCAGTTGAAGGCGGCCATCGACCAGGGCTTCCGCTTCATCACCCAGGGCAACGGCTCGGGTGCGGCGCACTCGCTGATCGATGCGGTGAACAAGTGGAATGCACGCAACCCCGACAAGACGGTGCTGTTCTTCAACTACGCGGCGGTCGATCCGACGCTGACCAACGAGAAGTGCAGCTTCTGGCATTTCCGCTTCGACGCCAACACCGACATGAAGATGGAGGCCATCACCAGCTTCATGCAAAATGACAAGAAGATCAAGAAGGTCTTCATCATCGGCCAGGATTACGCCCACGGCCACCAAGTCGCCCGCGCCGCCAAGGAAATGCTGGCCAAGAAGCGCGCGGACATCAAGATCGTCGGCGAAGACCTGCACCCGATCGGCCGCGTCAAGGACTTCTCGCCCTACGTCGCCAAGATCAAGGCCTCGGGCGCCGACACCGTGATCACCGGCAACTGGGGCAACGACCTCTCGCTGCTGATCAAGGCCGCCAAGGACGCCGGCCTCGACGCGCGCTTCTTCACCTACTACGCGGGCGGCCTCGGCACACCGCAGGCCATGGGCGCCTCCGGCGAGAACAAGGTGATCCAGCTCACCGAATGGCACATGAACGTGCCGACCAAGTCGACCGAGCAATTCGCGCTCGACTTCAACAAGAAGTACCCCGGCATCTATTTCTATTATCTGCGCGTCAACAACATGGTGCAGATGGTGGCCAAGGCGATGAACACCGCCAAGTCGACCGATCCCAAGGCCGTGGCCCTGGCGCTGGAAGACTTGCGCTTCCCCGTAGACACCGGCGAGGTCTGGATGCGCAAGAGCGACCACCAGGCCATGCAACCGCTGTACATATCGATCTTCAGCAAGAAGGACGGCAAGGCGGTCAAGCACGATTCCGAAGGCACGGGCTACGGCTGGAAGACCCTCGCCTCCGTCTCGCAGCGCGATTCGCAGCTGCCGACCTCCTGCATCATGGAACGCCCGTAAGCCAGGCTTCCGCTTGAGCAAGCCCGGAGGCAGCTTGCCTCCGGGTTTTGGTTTATCGACCCGTCACACCCACATCGCATAGCCAGGAGGTCCAGTGGAGTTCGTCGTCATTTCGCTGCTGAACGGCATCACCTACGGCCTGCTGCTGTTCATGCTGTCTTCCGGCTTGACGCTGATTTTCAGCATGATGGGCATCCTCAATTTCGCGCACGCCAGCTTCTACATGCTGGGCGCCTACTTCGCCTACCAGGTCAGCACCTGGGTCGGCTTCTGGCCCGGCCTGCTGGTCGCGCCGCTAATGGTCGGCGCCGTCGGTGCGGCAATCGAGCGCTACGGCCTGCGCCGCGCGCACAAGTTCGGCCATGTCGCCGAACTCCTGTTCACCTTCGGCCTGGCCTTCCTGTTCGAGGAAATCGTGCACCTGATCTGGGGCACGGTCGCGGTGGATTACCGGATTCCGCTCGAACTCGACGGCACCCTGTTCACCCTGTTCGACACCTCTTTCCCGATCTACAAGGGCTTCATGATGCTGGTCTCGGTCGGCATGCTGGTGGCCCTCTACATGCTGCTCACGCGCACCCGCATCGGCCTCATCATCCAGGCCGCCCTGACCAAGCCGGACATGGTCGAGGCGCTGGGCCACAACGTGCCGCGCATCTTCATGCTGGTGTTCGGCGGCGGTACCGCGCTGGCGGGCCTGGCCGGCGTCATCGGCGGCAATGCCTTCATCACCGAACCGGGCATGGCGGCGGCGGTCGGCAGCATCGTCTTCGTCGTGGTCGTGGTCGGCGGCCTCGGTTCGCTCGGCGGCGCCTTCGTCGCATCCTTGCTGATCGGCTGCATCCAGACCTTCTCTGTGGCGATGACGCTGTCCATCACCGACGTCTTCGCCGTGGTCGGCGTCAACCTGCCCGAGGGCTCCCAGGTCGCGCGCCTGACCATCACCCAGCTGGCGCCGGTGCTGCCCTACGTGCTGATGGTCGCGATCCTGATCTTCCGCCCGCGCGGCCTGATGGGAGCGCGCGAATCATGAACCTGCAAGAAACATTTTGTCCGCAGATTTCGCCGATTGACGCAGATGGATCAGGGCCTTGCCTGGTCGGCTGCTCCCAGCTGCCGGATGAGCCGCTGGCACGGGCCCCTTCGTTGTTCCATCTGCGAAATCTGCGTCATCTGCGGATTGAATCGGGATTTTTAGCATGAACAGTGCCCTGTTTCCGCGCGGCCGCCTGCTGCTCTGGGGCGCCTGCCTCGTCGTCGCGATCGCCCTGCCGCTGCTGTTCAAGAGCGGCTTCATGGTCTCGCTGCTGTGCCAGATGGGCATCATGGTGGTCTTCGCGCTGTCCTACAACATGCTGCTGGGCCAGACCGGCCTGCTCTCCTTCGGCCACGCCGTGTATTACGGCATGGGCGCTTTCGTCTGCATGCACGCGCTGAACCTGATCGGCAAGAATGGCAGCCCGCTGCTGGTGGCCCTGCTGCCGCTGATCGGCGGGCTGGCAGGCTTGCTCGCCGGCGTGGTGCTGGGCTACGTGACGACGAAGAAGGCCGGCACCACCTTCGCCATGATTTCGCTCGGCATCGGCGAACTGGTCGCCGCCTGCGCCCTGATGTTTCCCGGCTTCTTCGGCGGCGAGGGCGGCGTCTCGGGCAATCGCGTGATCGCCAAGGAAAGTTTCCTCGGCTTCACCTGGGGACCGCAGATCGAGATGTACTGGCTGATCGTGGCCTGGGCGCTGGTCGCCACCATCGCCATGTATGCCCTGACCCAGACGCCGCTGGGGCGCATGGCCAATGCCGTGCGCGACAATCCGGAGCGCGCCGAGTTCGTCGGCTACGACACGCAGCGCGTGCGCTACCTGATGCTGATCCTCTCGGGTCTCTTCGCCGGTATCGCCGGCGGCCTCACGGCGCTCAACTACGAAATCGTCACGGCCGAGACGCTGAACGCCCACACCTCGGGCGTGGTGCTCTTGATGACCTTCGTCGGCGGCATCGGCTTCTTCTACGGACCGATCATCGGCGCGATCCTGATCACCGTGATGCAGATCGTGATCGGCGGCCTGACCCATGCCTGGCTGCTCTACTTCGGCCTGTTCTTCCTCTTCATGGTGCTGATGGCGCCGGGCGGCATCGCCAGCGTCATCGCCGTGCAGCACAAGCTGTGGGCCGCCGGGCTGCTCACGCGCATGCTGCCGCATTACCTGGCCACGGCCCTGCCCGTGCTGGTACTGCTGGCGGGCCTCATCGGCCTCATCGAAATGGGCTATGCGCTGCTGGCTGGCGAAGGAGTTGGCGCTGGCGACACGGCGACCCAGGTCATGGGCATGGCATTGCAGTTGAATGCGCCCGAGCCCTGGGCGGCCGCGCTGGCCACCGCGGCGCTGGGCTTGCTGCTGACGCGCTGGATCGGCGGCCGCACCCGCGTGGCCTGGAACTCGGCGCTATCGACGCTGCACGGGGATAAAGCATGAGCGCCCCCGCTATTCGCATCCAGAGCCTGACGAAGAACTTCGGCGCCAGCGAAATCATTCGCGGCGTCGATCTCGACATCCATCGCGGCGAGCGCCACGCCATCATCGGCCCCAACGGCGCCGGCAAGTCCACGCTGTTCCACCTGATCAGCGCCCGCCTGCCGGTCACCGCCGGTGCCATCGAACTCAAGGGCGAGAACGTGATCGGCCTCAAGCCCTTCGAGATCGCGCGCCGCGGCCTGTCGCGCAGCTTCCAGATCACCAACATCTTCCACAACCTCTCGGTGTTCGAGAACCTGCGCTGCGCCGTGCTCTGGTCGCTGGGCTATCGCTATTCCTTCTGGCAGCGCCTGGCCGGACTCAAGGATGCACGCCAGCGCGCCGAAGCGGTGATGGAGGACATCGGCCTGAGCCGCCGCCGCGACACGCCGGCCGGCATCCTCTCCTACGCCGAGCAGCGCGCGCTCGAAATCGGCATCACCATTGCCAGCGGCGCCGACGTGATCCTGCTCGACGAGCCCACCGCCGGCATGAGCAATACCGAGACCGAGGAGGCCGTGGCGATGATCCGCCGCGTCACCGAGGGCAAGACCCTGGTCATGGTCGAGCACGACATGGGCGTGGTGTTCGGCCTCGCCGACCGCATTTCGGTGCTGGTCTACGGCCAGATCATCGCCACCGACGCGCCGGCGGCGATCCGCTGCAACGCGGCGGTGCAGGAAGCCTATCTTGGAACCAGCCTGCATTCGGGACATGCGCATGACTAAGCCAATGCTGGAAGTTGCCGACCTCCATGCCTACTACGGCAAGAGCCATGTCCTGCATGGCGTCAATCTGCATGTCAATCCCGGCGAAATCGTGTGCCTGCTGGGCAGGAACGGCGTCGGCCGTTCGACCACGGCCAAGGCGGTGATGGGCCAGGTGCTGGCCAAGGGCGGCATCCGTTTCAAGGGCCAGGAGATTCTCGGGCTGAAGGCCTACGAGATCGCCCGCCGCGGCCTCGGCCTGGTGCCCGAAGACCGCTCGATCTTTCCGGATCTGACGGTACGGCAGAACCTGATGCTGGGCGTCAAGGATCCGCGCGCGGTGGGGCGCTGGAACATCGACGACATGTATGCGCTATTCCCGCGCCTCAAGGAACGCGACGGCACGCCCGGCGGTGTGCTCTCGGGCGGCGAGCAGCAGATGCTGACGCTGTGTCGAACTTTGATGGGCGACCCGGACCTGATCATGATCGATGAGCCGACCGAGGGCCTGGCGCCGAAGATCGTCGAGCAGGTTGGTCAGTTTCTCGAGGAGATCAGGAAGCGCGGCATCTCCATCCTGCTGATCGAACAGAAGCTGGCCATCGCGCTCGACATCTCCGAACGCCTCTACCTCATGGGCCACGGCCGCATCGTCTTCGAAGGCACGCCGGCCGACCTCAAGAACAACGCCGCCATTCGCAAGGAATGGCTGGAAGTGTGAATTCAGAATCCTCACCGCAGCAACATAGACGCACAGAGAAAAGCAAAGAAAGAAATTTTTCATGATTAGCCATGAAGTTCCGCCGATCAACCGAAGCGCATGCCAATGTTGCTCTCCCCCCTTCATGGGGGGAGATGGAGGGGGGAGGCGGTATCGAGAAGTCGCTCGTACGGTCATGCCACCCCATCCCCTCCCCAGCCCTCCCCTTGAAGGAGAGGGAGATCGCGTCGAGCTGACTTTTGTGACTAATCCTGAATTTTTATGTATGAACCCCGATCGTCTCAGCAAGGAGCAAGCATGAGCAGCGCCAATTATCAATTGCACGGCAGCACCGCCGTCATCAAACTCGACAACCCGCCGGTCAATGGCCTCGGCTACGACCTGCGCTGCGGCATCGTCGCCGGCATCGACCGCGCCACCGCCGACCCCGCGGTCAAAGCCGTGGTCCTGATCGGTTCCGACCGCGCCTTCTCGGGCGGTGCCGACATCCGCGAATTCGGCTCGCCCAAGTCCTATGCCGAGCCCAACCTGCTGACCGTGATCCGCATCGTCGAGGCCTGCCCCAAGCCCGTCGTCGCCGCGATCGGCGGCGTCTGCATGGGCGGCGGCCTGGAACTGACCCTCGGCTGCCACTTCCGCGTCGCCGTCGCTGGCGCCTCGATCGCCCTGCCCGAAATCAAGCTGGGCCTGCTGCCCGGCGCCGGCGGCACGCAGCGCATGCCGCGCATCATCGGCGTCGAAGCCGCGCTGAACCTGATCCTGTCGGGCGCTCCCGTGCCTTCCGAAAAGTTCAAGGGCACGCCGCTGTTCGACGAATTCATCGAGGGCGATCTGCTCAAGGGCGCGCTGGCCTTCGCCGACAAGGTCGTCGCCGAGAAGCGCCCGCTCAAGCGCATTCGCGACATCAGGATCGACCAGCCGAACCAGGAAGCCTTCTTCCAGTTTTCGCGCAACATGGTCAAGGGCGTGGCCGGCCCCTTCCCCGCCCCCTTCAAGTGCATCGACGCGGTGCAGGCCGCCGTGACCAAGCCCTTCGACGAAGGCATGAAGATCGAGCGCAGCTACTTCATCGAGATGATGGGCACGCCCGAATCGCGCGCCCTGCGCCACGCCTTCAGCGGCGAGCGCGCCGCCTCGAAGATTCCCGACGTCCCCGACGACACCCCGACGCGCAAGATCGCCACGGTCGGCGTGATCGGCGCCGGCACCATGGGCGGCGGCATCACCATGAACTTCCTCAATGCCGGCATCGCCGTGACCATGCTGGAAATGAAGCAGGAAGCATTGGACAAGGGCATCGCCACGATCCGCAAGAATTACGAAAACAGCATGAAGAAGGGCAAGCTGAGCCAGGAGAAACTGGACCAGCGCCTGGGCCTGCTCAAGGGCACCCTGTCCTACGACGACTTCAAGGACGCCGACCTGATCATCGAGGCCGTGTTCGAGGAAATCGGCGTCAAGGAAGCCGTGTTCAAGCAACTCGACGCCATCGCAAAACCCGGCGCGATCCTCGCCTCCAACACCTCGACGCTGGACGTGAACAAGATCGCAAACTTCACCAAGCGCCCGCAGGATGTCGTCGGCATGCACTTCTTCAGCCCGGCCAACGTGATGAAGCTGCTCGAAGTGGTGCGGGGTGCGGCGACCGCCAAGGACGTCATGGCCACCGTGATGCAGGTGGCCAAGAAGATCAAGAAGACCGCCGTGGTCTCCGGCGTCTGCGACGGCTTCATCGGCAACCGCATGATCGAGCACTACGGCCGCGTCGCCGGCTTCCTGCTGGAAGAAGGCGCGACGCCGGCGCAGGTGGACAAGGCCCTCGAAAAATGGGGCATGGCCATGGGCCCCTTCCGCATGGGCGATCTGGCCGGCAACGACATCGGCTGGGCCATCCGCAAGCGCCGCTATGTCGAGAAGCCCGGCATCCGCTACGCCAAGTTCGCCGACCGCCTCTGCGAACAGGGCCGTTACGGGCAGAAGACCGGCAAGGGCTGGTACCTCTACGCGCCGGGCAACCGCAAGGCCATCGCTGATCCCGAAGTCGACCAGATGCTGGAGGACTACCGCAAGGAACTGGGCATCACGCCGCGCAAGATCAGCGACGCCGAAATCGTCCAGCGCTGCATCTACGCGCTGGTCAATGAGGGCGCGCGCATCCTCGAAGAAGGCATCGCCGCCCGCGCTTCCGATATCGACATGATCTACCTGACCGGCTACGGCTTCCCGCTGTTCCGTGGCGGCCCGATGCTGTATGCCGACGAGGTGGGCCTGTACAACGTCGCGCGGACCATGCAGGAGTTCGCCGCCAGTTCCGGCGACAGCTTCTGGGAACCGGCGCCGCTGATCGCCCAGCGCGTCGCCGAAGGCAAAGCATTGACTGCCGCCTGAGCCACCGAACCGAATTCTGGAGAATCAAATGACTGATGCCGTTATCGTATCCACCGCCCGCACCGGACTGGCCAAGTCCTGGAAGGGCGCCTTCAACATGACCCATGGCGCCACGCTCGGCGCGCATGCCGTGAAGCACGCCGTGGCCCGCGCCGGGATCGATCCGGCCGAGGTCGAGGACGTGCTGATGGGCTGCGCCACGCCCGAAGGCGCCACCGGCAGCAACATCGCGCGCCAGATCGCGCTGGTCGCCGGCCTGCCGGTCACGGTGCCGGGCGCCACCATCAACCGCTTCTGCTCCTCCGGCCTGCAGACCATCGCCATGGCGGCGCAGCGCATCATCGCCGGCGAGTGCGACATCCTGGTGGCCGGCGGCGTCGAAAGCATTTCCTGCGTGCAACAGGAAGCCAACCGCCACATGATCGCCGACCCGGCCCTGCTCAAAATCAAGCCGGAGGTGTACTGGAGCATGCTGCAGACCGCCGAACAGGTCGCCAAGCGCTACAAGATCGCCAAGGAGCGCCAGGACGAATACGGCGTCAACAGCCAGTTGCGCGCCGCCGCCGGCCAGCTCGCCGGCAAGTTCAGCGACGAGATCGTGCCGATGACCGTGACCATGGGCGTCGCCGACAAGGCCAGCGGCGCGCTGGGAACTCGCGAAGTGACCATCGCCGCCGACGAAGGCATCCGTCCCGACACCACGCTCGAAGGCGTTTCCAAGATTCGCTCGGCCCTGCCCGGCGGCGTCATCACCGCCGGCAACGCCAGCCAGTTCTCCGACGGCTCCTCGGCCGCCGTGGTGATGAGCGCCAAGCTCGCCGAGCAGCGCGGCCTGACGCCGCTGGGCATTTTCCGCGGCTTCGCCGTGGCCGGCTGCGAGCCGGACGAGATGGGCATCGGCCCGGTGTTCGCGATCCCGAAGCTGCTGAAGAAAGCCGGCCTCACAGTCAAGGACATCGACCTCTGGGAACTCAACGAAGCCTTCGCCGTGCAGGTGCTCTACTGCGCCGACACGCTGGGCATCCCCATGGACCGGCTCAACGTCAACGGCGGCGCGATCGCCGTCGGCCATCCCTACGGCGTTTCCGGCGCCCGCCTGACCGGCCATGCGCTGATCGAAGGCAAGCGCCGCGGCGCGAAGTATGTCGTCGTCACCATGTGCATCGGCGGTGGACAAGGCGCTGCCGGTTTGTTCGAGGTTTGCTGAAAAGCGATCATGATTAGCCACCATGGTCAGCCAGCCAGCACCCCCCCCCCTTCAAAGCCAACGT
>JAXMJU010000183.1:0-6260 GCA_034376265.1 Sulfuritalea sp. | reverse complement strand
ATGGCCATCCACTCGCGCAGCGACGAGATGGCGATTTCACGGCCGATGATGATGAGCGCGACGAACACGTCGGCGCGGTTCAGGTGCACCAGCACCAGCAACGAGGCGCAAACCAGGAACTTGTCGGCCACCGGATCGAGGAAGGCGCCGAAGGCCGAGGTCTGGTTCAGCTTGCGCGCCAGCCAGCCGTCGACCCAGTCGGTGATCGCGGCGACCAGAAAGGCCGCCGTCGCCACAAGGTTCTGCTCGGCGATGGTCAGCGGCAGATAGTAGACGCCGACCACCAGCGGAATCAGCAGAATGCGTGCCCAGGTCAACAGGTTCGGAATGTTCAGCGGCATGTCATCTGAGCGTCTTGTGAATTTCTTCGGCGAGACGTCGCGAAATGCCATCGACGCGGCACAGGTCCTCGATGGTTGCCGCCTTCACGCCATCGAGGCCGCCGAACTGCGCCAGCAGCTTCTTGCGCCGCGCCGGACCGACCCCGGCGACGTCTTCGAGCTTGGACCGTCCGCGCGCCTTGGCCCGCCGCGCCCGATGACCGACGATGGCGAAGCGATGCGCTTCGTCGCGAATTTCCTGTATCAGGTGAAAGCCCGCATGGTCCATGCCCAATTGTAGCGGCATGCTGCGCCCATGCACGAAGAGCGTTTCCAGTCCCGGCTTCCTGTCCTCGCCTTTCGCCACACCGATGCTGGCCAGATGATCCAGACCCAGTTCGGCGAATACTTCGCGCGCCACGCGATGCTGGCCCTTGCCGCCGTCGATCAGTACCAGGTCGGGCGCCGCGGTCTCGCCGGTGGCGACCTTTTCGTAGCGCCGCGTCAACGCCTGGCGCATCGCCGCGTAGTCGTCGCCGGGCTGGATGCCCTCGATGTTGAAGCGGCGGTAATCGCCCTTCTTCATCGCCCCATCAACGCAGACCACGCAGGACGCCACGGTGCCTTCGCCCATGGTGTGGCTGATGTCGAAGCACTCGATGCGACGCGGCGGCTCGGCCAAGTCCAGCGCCTCCTGCAGCGCGGTCAGGCGCCCACTGCTGCGCGCCTTGGCCTGCCAGCGCGCCTGCACCGCCAGGCGCGCGTTGGTCAGCGCCATCTCGACCCAGGCGCGCTCCATCTCGTTCTTCGGCGCGCCGGCATTCAGGCCCTCGGGCAGTTCCTCGAGCGGATACGGGCTCAGGATCAGCCGCGCCGGCGCCGGCTGTTCGACATAGTGCTGGGCGACGAAGGCCGCCAGGCCCTCGCCGGCTTCCGCCTCGGCCGCGGCTTGCGGAAAGTGGGCGCGATCGCCGAGGTGCAGTCCACCGCGCACCATCGCCAGATTCACGCACAGACTGCCGCGCTCGACCACGGCCGCAATGATGTCGACATCGGCATCCTTGGTCGAGCTCACATATTGCCGATGCAGCACGGCCTGCAGCGACCGGATCTGGTCGCGCAAGGCGGCCGCTTCCTCGAAGCGCAGTTCGGTCGCGGCGGCCTCCATCTGCCGCGTCAGGCCTTCGATGACTTCCGAATGCCGCCCGCGCAGGAACATTTCCGCCAGGCGTACGTCGGCCGCGTAGTCCGGCTTTGACACGAAGCCAACGCAAGGTGCCTTGCAGCGCTTGATCTGGTGCATCAGGCAGGGCCGCGAGCGGTTGGCGAACACCGACTCCTCGCAGGTGCGCAGCAGGAAGGTCTTCTGGATCAGTTGGATGCTCTCGCGCACCGCGAGGCCGTTGGGAAACGGCCCGAAATACTGCGACTTTTTTTCGAAAGCGCCGCGATGGTAGAACAGCCGCGGGAACTCTCCACCCGACAGACCAATGTAAGGATAGGACTTGTCGTCGCGAAACAGGATGTTGTATTTCGGCGTCAGCTTCTTGATCAGCGTGTTTTCGAGGATCAGCGCCTCGGCCTCGGAGCGCGTCGCCGTGACTTCCATGGCCGCCACCTGCTGCAGCATCAGCGCGATGCGCGGGCTGTGTCCGCCCTTGTTGAAGTAGGACGACACCCGTTTCTTCAGGTTCTTCGCCTTGCCGACATACAGCACGGCACGGTCCGCATCGAGCATGCGATAGACGCCCGGCGCCTCGGTCAGCGTCGCCAGGAACTCGCGGGAATCGAAAGCCGCGCTAGCCGGCGTCGAGTTCGTCACGGACTTTGCGGAAGACATCCTGAAAGTTGGCGCTGGTGAGACGGCGAGTCTGGGTGTTGTAGCGGCTGCAGTGATAGCTGTCGATCAGGATGCGGCCACGCGAGCCCGAAGGCGTGATCTCATGGGATGGCAGAACATGACGCGCGCCATGACCGAAGGCCAGCGCCGACTGCTTGAGGCCGAGCGCCATCAGCACCGCCTTGTGGGCCACCAGGCCCAGTGCGAGGATCACCTTCACCTCGGGCGAGTTCTGCAACTCCGCGGCCAGGTAGTGGTTGCAGGTCCGGATCTCCGCCGGCTCGGGCTTGTTTTCCGGCGGCAGGCATTTCACGGCGTTGGTGATGCGGCAATCGATCAGCCGCAAATCGTCGTCGGCCGCCAGCGATTCCGGAAGCGAACCGAAACCGAAGGCATGCAAGGTTTCGTAGAGCAGGATGCCGGCATGGTCGCCGGTGAAAGGGCGTCCCGTGCGGTTGGCGCCGTGCATGCCGGGTGCGAGGCCGACGATCAGCAGGCGCGCCTGCGGGTCGCCGAAGGGCGGCACCGGCCGCGCGTGGTAGTCGGGCCGGCGGCTGCGCACGTCGGCAAGAAATCCCGCGAGTCGCGGGCAATCGGTACAGCGTAGAAGTGCGTCCATTCAGCTAGGATACCGCCTCGCCATGAGCCGCAATCCACTCCACTGCGACATTTTCTGCACGGTCATCGACAACTACGGCGATGCCGCCGTCTGCTGGCGGCTGGCGCGCCAATTGGCATCGGAGCACGGCTGGCAGGTCAGGCTGTGGATCGACGACCTGGCGCCCCTGCGCCAACTGGCGCCGGATTACGCCGCGGGACCGGTCGCAGTTCACCCTTGGCCCACACCCTGGCAGGGAGACGACCCGGCCGAAGTCGTGATCGAGGCCTTCGCCTGCGAACCCCCGCCAGCCTACGTCGAGGCCATGGCCAGCCGCGCCCGCCCGCCGGTCTGGCTCAATCTCGAATACCTCTCGGCCGAAGCCTGGGTCGCAGGCAGCCACGGATTGCCGTCGCCGCACCCGCGCCTGCCGCTGCTCAAGCATTTCTATTTTCCGGGCTTCGCTGCGGGTACCGGCGGGCTCCTGCGCGAGCGCGACTACGCCGCACGACGCACCGGCTTCGACGAGGCGGCGTTCCGTGCGGAGTTTGCCTTGCCGCCGCGACTGCCCGGGGAACTGACGGTATCGCTGTTCAGTTATCCCAATTTGGCACTGCCGGGACTTATCGAGGCCTGGTCACACTGGGCGACGCCGGAGCGTCCCGTGCGCGTGCTGTGTCCGGGCAGCAGCGACGCCGCCCAGAGCATCGGCAGCCTGAGCCTGCAGCCGCTGCCCTTCCTGCCACAGCACCGCTACGACGAACTGCTCTGGGCCTGCGACCTCAATTTCGTCCGCGGCGAGGATTCCTTCGTGCGCGCCCAGTGGGCGGCCAAGCCCTTCATCTGGCAGATCTATCCGCAGGCCGATGACGCGCATCGGGTCAAGCTCGAAGCCTTCCTCGCGCTGCACCCGGCCGGCGCGGTCTTGCGCCCGTTCTGGCTGGCCTGGAACGGCGTCGGCAGCCTCGACTGGCCGGCTTTCGCCGCCGACCTGCCCGCCCTGGAAGCCCCATCCCGGCATTGGGCGAGGACCCTGGCCGGCCACCCCGATCTCGCCAGCGGGCTTGTAAAGTTCTGCCTTGAACGGCTAAAATAGCGGGTTTTAAAATTTCGCTGTAGGAAGCTCGCCATGAAAATCGCCCAGGAACTCCGTGCCGGCAACGTCGTGATGGTCGGCAACGACCCGCTCGTCGTGCAAAAGGCCGAATACAACAAGGGCGGCCGCAGCTCGGCGGTCGTCAAGTTCAAATTCAAGAATCTGCTCACCGGCGCCGCGTCGGAGGCCATCTACAAGGCCGACGACAAGTTCGAGCAGGTGGTGCCCGAGCGCAAGGAATGCACCTATTCCTATTTTGCCGACCCGATGTACGTGTTCATGGACGCCGAGTACAACCAGTACGAAGTCGAAGGCGAGAACATGAGCGACGCGGTGAACTACCTCGAAGACGGCATGCCCGTCGAGGTGGTGTTCTACGACGACAAGCCCATCTCGGTCGAAATGCCGAACAGCGTCGTGCGCGAAGTGATCTACACCGAGCCCGCCGTCAAGGGCGACACCTCGGGCAAGGTCATGAAGCCGGCCAAGATCAGCACCGGGATGGAACTGCCCGTGCCGCTGTTCGTCGAGATCGGCAACAAGATCGAAATCGACACTCGCACCGGCGAGTACAAGAACCGGGTCATCAAGTAAGCGCGGTTCAGCCGTTCAGGCAGGACAGCGGGCAGCCCAGGCTGCCCGTTTGCTTTTGGCGCTAGAGCGCCAGCGCCCGCTGCGCCAGTTTGACCCAGTAGCGGATGCCGGTGGCGATGATCTCGTCGTTGAAGTCGTAATGCGGACTGTGCAGCATGCAACCGCCCTCGCCCGGACCGTTGCCGAGCCAGACATAACAGCCGGGCACGACGCGTGACAGGTAGGCGAAATCCTCGGCGCCCATGCTTGGCGGCAAGCTCGTCAGTACCTGCGCCTCGCCCGCTACCTGGCGTGCCACTTCGCGGGCGATCAAGCTCGGTTCGCCTGCATTGACGGTGGGCGGATAACCTCGCTCGTAGCGCAGGTCGATGCTGACCCGGTAAGTCGACTCGATGCCGGTGCAGATGCGCCGCAAGCCCTGTTCCAGAGCATCCTGCAATTCGGCATTGAGCGTACGCACCGTGCCGCCCAGCAGCGCCGTCTCCGGCAGCACGTTGTCGGCATGGCCGGCATGAAAGCGCGTGACGCTGACCACGGCTGCGGCCAGCGGATCGGTATTGCGCGACACCAGCGACTGCAGCGCCTGCACCAGCGCACTTCCCGCCAGCACCACGTCCACCGCCTGATGCGGCATCGCCGCGTGGCCGCCGCGGCCGGTGACCTCGATCTCGAAACGATCGGTGCCGGCCATCACCGGCCCTTCGGTGACGCCGAAGCTGCCGACCGCCATGCCCGGCCAGTTGTGCAGGCCGAACACCATGTCCATCGGGAAGCGTTCGAACAGGCCTTCCTCGACCATGACGCGGCCACCGCCTTCGTGCTCTTCGGCCGGCTGGAAAATGAAATACACGGTGCCGTCGAAGTCGCGCAACTGGCACAAGGCCTCAGCCGCTCCCAGCAGCATCGCGGTGTGGCCGTCGTGGCCGCAGGCGTGCATCTTTCCTTCATGCGTCGAATGGTGCGGAAAGCTGTTCAATTCCGTGAGCGGCAGCGCATCCATGTCGGCACGCAAGCCGATCGCGCGCGCACTGGTGCCCAGCGCAAGCTTGGCCACGACGCCGGTACGGGCAATGCCGCGATGGACTTCGAGGCCGAGGCCGTCAAGATAGTCGGCCACCTTCGCCGCAGTGCGTTTTTCGGCGAAGGCGAGTTCTGGATGGGCGTGGATGTCGCGCCGCAGCACAGCGACCTTGGACGTCAGGTTGGACAGGATGTCGTCGATCATTGCAGATCCACCTCAGCTTGGAATTCTCACGATCTTGAATCCTAACAGCCTCACCGGAGGGTGGCGAGGACAGCATTGTGCCGCGCCTCGGCGCAGGGGCTTGCAGACTGCGCCCGCTCGTCTATTATTTTCATATGGCAATCAGTTCGACACTGCCCATTTCAGGCTTCGGCACCGTAATCGCGACACGTGCCGTGTCGGTGCGCGATGCGAATTCGCTGGCTCAGCAGATTCCCTCGCTCGCCGGTCCGGGTGTCGCGGTGACGATAGGTGCCACCACCCTCGCGCTGCAGCTCTACAACTCGGCGGGGTTGTTGCGCGCCTTGGTCGGACTCGATTCCGCCGGCGCCCTGCCATCCGGTGCGGACCCCGGCGCTGTGTCCTCCGAGTTGCAGGGCAATCTCGAAACAGTGCTCGGCCTGAACTCCGAGGCCGGCAGTTTGGGAGTTTCCGACTCGATAGGATCGCTTGCCAATCTTTCCGCGGATTCGCTGCAGGCGCTGACCAATGTCCTGGCAGACGGCCTCGACACAACGACCGGCGCGAGCGGTGATCAGGCCCTGCGGGAATTGTTGGCTCAGACCCTG
>JAXMJU010000182.1:0-10542 GCA_034376265.1 Sulfuritalea sp. | reverse complement strand
GATATAAACGTCCTTGAACGGAATCTGCCCGGTGAAGTGGTCGGTCATCATCACCATCCGCGCGACCCAGAAGAAGATGATGTCGAAACCGGTGACCAGCACGGTCGACGGCAGATAGAGGTCGAGCGCCGGGTTCGACTTGGCCGGCCATTCCGGCGTCCAGTCCAGCGTCGAGAAGGGCCACAGCGCCGACGAATACCAGGTGTCGAGCACGTCGGGGTCGCGTTCGAGGCCGCCCGTGTAGCCGTCGCGCTGCGCCTGGACGTAGGCCTCGGCTTCGTCGTGGGCGACGTAGAAGCGGCCGTCGTCCGAATACCAGGCCGGAATCTGGTGGCCCCACCAGAGCTGACGCGAGATGCACCAGTCCTGGATGTTGTTGAGCCACTGGTTGTACGTATTGACCCAGTTCTCGGGGACGAAGCGGATCTCGCCCGAGGCCACACACTCCAATGCCTTGCCGGCGATGCTGCTGCCATCGGCGCCAGGCTTGGTCATGGCGACGAACCATTGGTCGGTGAGCATCGGCTCGATGATGACGCCGGTGCGGTCGCCGCGCGGCACCACCAGCTTGTGCGGCTTCACGCTGTCGAGAAGTCCGGCAGCTTCGAGGTCGGCGACGATCACTTTGCGCGCCTCGAAGCGGTCCATGCCGCGATACTTTTCCGGGCCGTTCTCGTTGATGCGGGCGTCCAGCGTCAGGATGCCGATCGGCGTGAAGCCATGGCGGTGGCCGACCTGCCAGTCGTTGAAATCGTGGGCCGGCGTCACCTTGACCACGCCGGTGCCGAACTCCTTGTCCACGTAGCTGTCGGCGATGATCGGGATCTCGCGGCCGCACAGCGGCAGCACGACGTGCTTGCCGATCAGGTGCGCGTAGCGCTCGTCCTCGGGATGCACCATCACGGCGACGTCGCCGAGCATGGTTTCCGGGCGTGTCGTCGCCACCGTCAGGCTGCCGCTGCCGTCGGCCAGCGGGTAGCGGATATGCCACATCGAGCCATCTTCTTCTTCCTGCACCACTTCGAGGTCGGACACCGCCGTCAACAGCTTCGGATCCCAGTTCACCAGCCGCTTGCCGCGGTAAATCAGGCCCTCGTTGTGGAGCCGGACGAAGGTTTCGGTGACGATCTTCGACAGCCCGGCATCCATCGTGAAGCGCTCGCGCGACCAGTCGGGCGAGGTGCCCAGCCTGCGCATCTGCTTGGTGATGGTGTTGCCGGAAAATTCCTTCCATTCCCAGACTTTTTCCAGGAACTTCTCGCGGCCCAGGTCGTGGCGCGAGATGCCCTGGCCATCGAGCTGGCGCTCGACCACGATCTGCGTCGCGATGCCGGCGTGGTCGGTGCCCGGCTGCCACAGCGTGTTGTCGCCGCGCATGCGGTGATAGCGCGTCAGCGAATCCATGATCGCCTGGTTGAAGCCGTGGCCCATGTGCAGCGTGCCGGTGACGTTCGGCGGCGGCAGCAGGATGCAGAAGTTGTCGGACTTGGCGGTGTCGAGCCCGGCTGCGAAATAGCCGCGCGACTCCCAGATCGGATACCAGCGCCGCTCGATTTCGGCGGGTTCGAAGCTCTTGGCGAGTTCCATAAGTCTTACGAGAAGCGGAAAAGGCGTAATTTTAGCGGAAGGTGCTGCCGCAGCCGTTGTAAATATGCGGTTGCCGGGGCTTTGGGCTATCATTGCCGCCTCTCGCAGCATGGCCCCGATGGTTCCCGCTCCTTTCCAATGATCCGCAAGTTGTTGCGCCGCGTATTTCGTCGTGGCGAATCTCCGTCAGGCAGCGCGCCGTCCACGATCCCCGTGGCGCGCCATGGCATACGTCGCGACCATGTGTCCCTGGGCGCCAGGCGCACCTGCGAAACCCTGCAGCAGGCGGGCCACAAGGCCTATATCGTGGGCGGCGCGGTGCGCGACCTGATCGCCGGGATCGACCCCAAGGACTACGACATCGCCACCGATGCCACGCCGGAGCAGGTGCGCGCCCTGTTTCGCCGCGCCCGCATCATCGGTCGCCGCTTCCAGATCGTGCATGTGATGCAGGGCGGCGAGACGCTCGAAGTGTCCACCTTCCGCGCCGCGCACGATATCAATACCGTCAAGGACGAGCACGGCCGCGTGTTGCGCGACAACGTCTTCGGTTCGATCGCGGAAGACGCGGCGCGGCGCGATTTCACGGTCAATGCGCTCTACTACGATCCGTCCTCGGAGACGGTGATCGACTATCACCACGGCGTGGCCGACCTGCAGCAGAAGACCCTGCGCATGATCGGCGAGCCGAAGCTGCGCTACCGCGAAGACCCGGTGCGCATGCTGCGCGCCGTGCGGCTTTCCGCCAAGCTCGGGCTGACGCTGGATCCCGCGGTGCGCGCACCGATCCGCGAAATGGCCCAGTTGATGGAAAACGTGCCGGCGGCGCGGGTCTTCGACGAGATGTTGAAGCTGCTGTTTTCCGGGCATTCGGTCGAATGCGTCAAACGCCTGCGCGACGACGGCCTGCACCACGGCCTGCTGCCGTTGCTCGATGTGATCCTGGAGCAACCGCTGGGCGAGAAATTCGTCATGCTCTCGCTCGCCAGCACCGACAAGCGGGTCAAGGCCGGCAAGTCGCTGTCGCCCGGCTACCTGTTCGCCACGCTGCTCTGGCACGAAGTGCTGGCCGAGTGGGAAGCGCGCAAGGCGCGCGGCGAAGTGCCGATTCCGGCGCTGTATGAGGCCATGGACGACGTGCTCAACGTGCAGGGTGAAAAACTCGCGATCACGCGCCGCATCGCCGGCGACATCAAGGACATCTGGGCGCTGCAGCCGCGCTTCGAAAAACGCGCGGGGAAATCACCCTACCGCCTCATCGAACTGCCGCGTTTTCGTGCCGGCTATGACTTCCTGGTCTTGCGCGCCGAGAGCGGCGAGATCGACATGGAACTGGCGGACTGGTGGCGCGACTTCCAGAATGCCGACAGCGATGGCCGTGAAGCCTTGCTGGTGGCGGACAGCGGCCCGAAGAAGCGCCGCCGTCGCGTGCGCGGCAAGAAGTCGGCGGGCGAGGGAGATTCCACCAGCCCGGTGAGCAGCGAAGCCTGACGTGGGCCAGCCTTGCTTCATCGCGCTGGGCGCCAACCTGGGGAACCCGGTGGCGACGGTGCAGGCAGCGATCCTGGCCCTGCGCCAACTGCCGCAGACCGAGTTCGTCGCCGCGTCCTCGCTGTATCGCACGGCGCCGGTCGGACTCAAGCATCAGCCCGACTTCATCAACGCCGTGGTGCAACTGGTCGCCGTGTCCCCAGCGCCAACTCTTCTGCAGGCGCTGTTCGAGATCGAAGCCCGCTTCGGCCGCCAGCGCAGCGTCAAGAACGCCCCGCGTACCCTGGATCTCGACCTGCTGCTCTATGGCGACGAACTCAGCGACGATCCGCAACTGACCCTGCCGCATCCGCGCCTGCACGAGCGCGCCTTCGTTCTGGCGCCGCTGGCCGAGATAGCGCCGCAGTTGGTCATCCCCGGCCGCGGCCCGGTGGCCAAACTGCTGCTGCGCTGCGCCGACCAGCAGTTCGAGAAAATCCTGCCGCAGGCCGCCTGAGCCATGGGATCGGTCCTGCGCATCCCGGTGGTTTGGCAGACCGCATCGGCCATCACGAGATGTCGCTGGGGCAACTCAAGATCCTGCAGGAAGTGATCACTCTCACGGTATTCGTTCCCTTTGCCCTGTTCTACATGAAGCAGCCGCTCAAGCTTGATTTCCTGTGGGCGGGTTTGTGTATCCTAGGCGCCGTCTATTTCATATTCAGATCGCCATGACCTACCTCGCCAGCAACAAGCCGATCACGCTGCCGGAACTCGGGCGCATGAAGCATGACGGCCAGAAGATCGCCATGCTCACCGGCTACGACGCCAGCTTCGCCGCACTGGAGGACCGTTGCGGCGTGGATGTGATCCTGGTCGGCGATTCGCTGGGCAACGTGCTGCAGGGCAAGACCTCGACCTTGCCGGTGACCATGGAGCAGATGGTCTATCACACGGAGTGCGTCGGCCACATGGCACAACGCGCGATGTGCGTCGCCGACATGCCCTTCGGCAGTTATCAGGAATCGAAGGAACAGGCATTGCGCAATGCCGTGCGCCTGCTCGCCGCCGGCGCCGAGATGGTCAAGCTGGAAGGCGGCGAGGTGATGGCCGAAACCGTGCATTTCCTGGTTGAGCGCGGCATCCCGGTTTGCGCCCACATCGGCCTGACGCCGCAATCGGTGCATGCGCTGGGTGGCTACCATGTGCAGGGACGCGGCGAGGAAGGCGCGGCGCGCATGAAGCGTGAAGCGCTGGCGCTGGAACAGGCCGGCGCGGCATTGATGGTGCTGGAAATGGTGCCGGCCCAGCTGGCCGGCGAAATCACGGCCATGCTCAAGGTCTGCGCCACCATCGGCATCGGCGCCGGACTGGCCTGCGACGGCCAGGTGCTGGTGCTGCACGACATGCTGGGCGTCTATCCGGGCAAGAAGGGGCGCTTCGTGAAGAACTTCATGGAAGGCGCGGCGAGCATCGAAGCCGCCGTGGTCGCCTACGTCCAGGCCGTCAAGGACGGCAGTTTCCCGGCCGCCGAACACACCTACTGACTGGTTTGACTTTGAGATACGCCCCAAATAATGAAAGTCATGCCAGTTTTCCCCCATCCCCACCCCAGCCCTCCCCTTGAAGGGGAGGGAGATTATGGGTCGCTGACGCGACTTTCACGCTAATGCAGATTCATGAAACGATCGCCAGCCTGCGCGCGGCGCGCGGCAAGGCGGGCGAGGTTGGCACCTTGGCGCTGGTGCCGACCATGGGCAACCTGCACGCCGGCCACATCGCGCTGATGACCCAGGCGCGGGCCCATGCCGAGCAGGTCGTCGCGACCATCTTCGTCAATCGCCTGCAGTTCCGTCCGGGCGAGGACTTCGAAAAGTACCCGCGCAGCTTCGCCGAGGACTGCGAAAAGCTGGCCGCAGCCGGCGTCGAGCACCTGTTCGCGCCCGGCGAGGCGGAAATGTATCCGCAGCCGCAGACCTACCACATCGAACCGCCGCCCGAGCAGGCCGGCATACTCGACGGCGAATTCCGCGCTGGGCATTTCCGCGGCGTTGCCACCGTGGTCATGAAGCTGTTCCAGATCGCCCAGCCCGATATCGCGCTGTTCGGCAAGAAGGATTACCAGCAACTGATGGTTATTCGCAACATGGTGCGCGAGTTCGATCTGCCGATCGAAATCGTCGGCGGCGAGACCGTGCGCGCCGCCGACGGCCTCGCCCTGTCCTCGCGCAACGGCTACCTGTCAGCCGCGGAAAGGGCGGAAGCGTCGCGCCTGTTCAGGGTATTAACCAAAGTCATAGACGCGGTACGTGCCGGCGCACGCGATTTCTCCCTACTGGAACAAGGGGCAATATCCGAATTGCGGGCCAATGGCTGGGTGCCGGATTATGTTGCATTGCGTAAAAAACTTGATCTACAATTGCCGTCCGCTCACGATTCCGGGTTGGTGGTGTTGGCGGCGGCGCGTTTGGGAAGCACGCGCCTCATCGACAATCTGGAAGTTTAGGTCACTGCGATGCGCTCATGCCGGCGGTGTGCCAGAAGCGAACGAGGCGGGAGTTTGATCCTTTCGGACGGCTCCCGGTTTATTGCCGCCTTTGCATGAGAAAGGTCTGACAATGCAACGCACGATGCTCAAGTCGAAACTCCACCGCGTGACGGTGACGCATGCCGAATTGCATTACGAGGGTTCCTGCGCCATCGATGAAGCCCTGCTCGAAGCGGCCGACATCAAGGAATACCAGCAGATCGACATCTACAACGTGAATAACGGCGAACGCTTCACCACCTACGCCATTCGCGCCGAGCGCGGCAGCGGCACCATTTCGGTGAACGGCGCCGCCGCACGCAAGGCCGCCACCGGCGACCTGCTGATCATCGCCACCTACGCCATGATGAACGAGATCGAATTGCAGCACTTCGAGCCCGATCTGGTGTACGTCGATGCCAGGAACCGCATCACGCACCATAGCCGGCAGATCCCGGCGCAAGCGGCCGCCTGATCCACCCCGTCCGGCGATGCACGAGCCCACCCTTGCGGTGGGCTTTTCTTTGCCTGCGTGCGGCGCGCGCGCACGGCTTTCGGTTGCATGTGTATGGCCGCAAGGTCGCGGCGCAGTGTATTCTTTCGGCCAGAACAAGAAGAAACAAGGCACGGAGGAAAATCATGGCCAAGAAGATACTGATCGCCGATGACGAGCCGAATATCGTCATTTCACTGGAGTTCCTGCTCAAGCGCGAAGGCTACGAAGTGGTCGTCGCGCGCAACGGCGTCGAGGCCCTGGCCCGGGTCCGCGCCGAGCGTCCCGACCTGGCGATACTCGACGTCATGATGCCGCAGCGCAACGGCTTCGAAGTCTGCCAGGACCTGCGTCTGGATCCGGAGTTCAAGGATCTGCGGATCATGATGCTGACTGCCAAGGGGCGCGACACCGAGGTCTCCAAGGGCCTGGCGCTGGGCGCCGACGTGTATATGACCAAGCCGTTTTCGACCCGTGAACTGGTCGCCAAGGTCAAGGCGCTGATCGACCGCGCCTGAGCGCCGGCCGACTCGCGTGTCGCCGATGCCGTCGTGAGTTCCCCGGCCAAACTGATCGCCGCCGTCGCCGTCGCCAGCAGCTTTCTGTTGGCCGTCCTGGCGGCCCTGTGGCTGGTGATCGGCACGGGTCTCGAAGCGCCGGAACAGCATCTGCTGGCAAGCCTGCTCGAACGCCGTCTGGGGGCCGTGCTGATGATCGTGTTTGCCGCCTGCGTGTTCCTGTTCCTGATCCTGCGCACGGCGCACGAGTTCCTGCTGCTGCCGCTGGCACGCGCGGCCGAGCAAGCCGCCGCCTTGCTGGAGCGGCCGACGGTGCGCCTGAGTCCGCAGGGCAGCAGCGAACTGCAGGACCTGATCGGCGCGGTCAACCGGGTTGCGGTCCAGCGCGAGGCGCGCGAGGCCGCCATCGAGACGCAGATCCGCGCCGCCAATGCCGCGGCCGAGGCCGATCGCAACCGTTTCGCCGTGCTCATGTCGGAACTCGCCCAGGGCGTCATCGTCTGCAACCTCGATGGCCGCGTGCTGCTCTACAACCGCCGCGCCCGCGCCCTGTTCGCCGGCTCCCCGGGCCACGGCATGGCGGCGCTGGGCCTGGGGCGGTCGATCTACGGCATCTTCGACCGGCACCTGATCGCCTATGCGCTGGAGCACGTTGCCAGTCGGCGCCGCAGCCATGGCCATTTCGTCACCGCCACCGAGTCCGGCCGCCTGCTGCGCGTGCTGGTGGCGCCGATTCCCGAAGCCGGAGCCGGGAGCGAAGACGGTGCGGGAGCCGGGTTCTCCGGTTACATGACGATGATCGAGGACATGACCGAGACCTTCGACAGCGAGTCCACGCGCGACCGCCTGCTGCAGGATCTGACCGAGAGCAGCCGCGGCCCGGTGGCGAATCTGCGCGCCGCTGCCGAGACGCTTTACGACTACGCCGACATGGACGCCGAAGATCACCAGCGCTTCCTGGCCGTGGTCCGCGACGAGGCCGAGGGTCTTGCCGGGCGTGTCGAGGCGGCGGCGCGCACCTATGCCGCCGTGCTCAAGGCACGCTGGCCGCTGGAGGACATGCTCGGCGCCGACCTGCTGACCGCGGCCTGCCGCCGCATCGCCGACCGCTGTGCGCTGCAGGTGAGCCTGGAGGAGGTCGATGCCGAGGTCTGGATCAAGGTCGACGGTTTTTCGATGCTGCAGGCCATGAGCTACCTCGCCGCGCGCCTGCATGACGAATACCGGATTCGTGACCTCAAGCTGCGGCTGAGCCGCGATGGTGCAATGGCGCATATCGACCTGATCTGGTCGGGCGTGTTCATGAGCACCGAGACCGTGATGCATTGGGAACTCGATCCGATGAATGCAGCCGGGGAAGCCACGCCGCTGACCGTGCGCGATGTGGTCGAGCGCAACGCCGGCGAGGTCTGGTTCCAGCGCGACCACGCCTCCTATCGCGCCTTCTTCCGCTTCCTGCTGCCGGCCGTCAGCGCGCAGGAGGCCGGCCTTCCCGGCGCCGCGGGGGCGGCGGTCGACAGCCGTCCCGAGTTCTACGATTTCGATCTGTTCAAGGGCGAGGAAACCGATCTGGCGCTGGACGACCGGCTCCTGGCGCAGCTTGCCTACACCGTGTTCGACACCGAAACTACCGGCCTGGAACCCTCGGCCGGCGACGAGATCATCCAGATCGGCGCGGTGCGCATTGTCAATCGCCGCCTGCTGCGGCACGAGGCATTCGACCAGCTGATCGATCCGCAACGCAGCCTGCCGCCGCAATCGGTGAAGATCCACGGCATCACGCCGGAAATGCTCGGCGGCCAGCCGCCGATCGCGCGCGTGCTGCCGATCTTCCGCGCCTTCGTCGCCGATACGGTGCTGGTCGCGCACAACGCGGCCTTCGACATGCGCTTTCTGGAACTCAAGGAAGCCGCCACCGGCATCCGCTTCGATCGCCCGGTGCTCGACACCTTCCTGCTCTCGGCCGTGCTGTTTCCGAACCAGGAGACGCACCGCCTCGAAGCCATCGCCGAACGCCTCGGCGTATCGGTGCTGGGACGCCACACCGCGGTCGGCGACGCCATCGTCACCGCCGAAGTCTTCCTCAAGATGCTGCCGCTGCTGGTCGAGCGCGGCATCCGCACCCTCGGCGCGGCGCGCGCAGCCAGCGAGAAAACCTACCATGCCCGCATCCGTTACTGAAACCGAAGCCTGCGACGCGGTAACGGTGAATCTCAACACCATGCTGTGCCGGCTGCCGCTGGCGCCGCCGGTGGTGGTCGATCCGGCGTGCTCGGTGCGCGAGGCGCTGCGCGCCATCGACCTGCAAGGCGCCGAGGCGGCCGTGGTGGTCGATCCGGCGACGGCCGTGCCCTTGGGTATCGTCAGCCTGCGCGAGTTGATGCGCTCGATCATCAACGACGACTGCGACCTGGCCGGCCCGGTCGCCGGCGTGATGACCGGCGGCCTGGCCAGCCTGCCTGCCGACGCCACGGTGCATCAGGCCATGGTGCTGATGTTTCGCCGCGGCATGCGCCAGCTGATCCTCACCGGCGCCGACGGGCGTCTGTACAACGTGGTCTCCCAGGGCGATCTGTACGGCATGCAGGCGGCCGATTCGGCAAGCCTGACCAATGCCATCCTGGCCACCCGCAGCATCGCCGAACTGGCGCAGCAGACCAGCGCCGTGCGCCGCTTCGCCGCGCGACGCCTGGCCGAGGGCGAGGGGCCGGAAGCCCTGTGCGAATGGATTTCCGCGCTCAACGATTTGATCGCGCTGCAGGCGATCGATCTGGTCGAAGGCGAATTCGAGCTGCCCTACGTGCCCTGGTGCTGGATCGTCTTCGGTTCGGAAGGCCGGCTGGAGCAGACGCTGGTCACCGATCAGGACAACGGCATTGTGTTCGCGGCGGACTCGGCGGCGGAGGCGGAGGACCTGCGGCAGAAATTCCTGCCCTTCGCCCAGGCCGTGAATCGGGCGCTCGATGCCTGCGGCTTTCCGCTGTGCACCGGGCAGATCATGGCCGGTAACCCGGCCTGGTGTCTTTCCTTCGACGAATGGAAACACCGCTTCGAAGACTGGATCGTGGTGCCCGAGCCCAAGGCCCTGCTCAATGCCACCATCTTTTTCGATTTCCGGCCGCTCTACGGTCGCGAGGAACTGGTGACCGAACTGCAGGACTGGCTGCTGCACCGCCTCAAAGGCAACGTCGCCTTCCTGCGCGCGATGGCCTGCACCGCGCTGGAGCAGGAGCCGCCGCTGAGCTGGTGGCGCGATTTCCGCCTCAGTGGCGGCAAGGAATTTCCCCATACGCTGGATCTCAAGGGCCAGGGCATACGCCTGTTCGTCGATGCGGTGCGGATCTACGCCCTGGCGCACGGCATCGAACAGACCAACACCGTCGAACGCCTGCGCGGTGCGCGCCCGGCGCTGGGCATGCCGGTCGAGGAGGTCGCGGCGATGGCCGCCGCCTTCTACCAGATCCAGCGCCTGCGCCTGCAGAACCAGGTCTCCGGCGAGTTTCCGGCGGCCACCAACCGGATCAATCCCGATCGGCTGCACAAGCTCGACCGCCAGATCCTCAAGGAAGCCTTCCGCCTGGCGCGCACGCTGCAACAGAGATTGCGGCTGGATTACCTGAGTTGATGCCGGCGCCGGCCGGCGGCCATCGCCGTGTCGCCAGCGCCACCTCTTGCGCGCTGCGATGCCTTGGAAACGAAGGCGACCGGCCCGGCAGGCAACGCCAGGGCAATCGCATGAACCGACAAACTCCCTCCCCTTCAAGCCCGACTTTGACACCGCCAAGTAACACGCCCCTCGAAAAGCCGCATGACGCAAGGCATTCGGCGAGGTAGCCGAAATCGGTGTGTATCTAGGCGGGAAACGCGCTCAATCCAGATTCAGGATGGGCTTCGGCGGCTTGATGTTCAATGCCTTCAATCGCTTAGCGGCATCCGACGCAGGGTCG
>JAXMJU010000181.1:0-3316 GCA_034376265.1 Sulfuritalea sp. | reverse complement strand
CTGACCCTGAACCTGACCGAAGCGCAGAACGAACTGATGCGGAGTTTCTTTGACGGACTGACGGGAGCGGGAGGGCTGTCCAGCGCCGACTACACGGCACTGGCCGATGCCCTGGAGTTCGGCACGCTGGAGGAAGTCTCGCTGACCAGCACGCGCTACGAAGTCAATCTGTTCGGCGTCGGGCATGTCGCGCAAGGCGCGGTGATCTACAGCGGCACGGGCTTCCAGATCGCCGGCTGGGACGGCAACCCGCTGACCCTGACCGACGGCACCATCGACCTCGGCTCGATCATCAACAGCATCGACATCAGGAACCCCCTGGGCCAGGAGATGTTCGTCCTGCGCGGCGGCCTGTCGGGGATCGAAATGCTCGGCAGCGAAACCACCGCCGGCAGCTTCAACCTCACCGAACTGCAACTGGGCAGCCAGGCCGCCGGCACCTTGATCCTGTTCAAGGGCAACCTCACCGCCGCGCTGACCAGCCCCAACCTCACGCTCGACGGATCGATCAGCGAGCTCACGCTCTACGTCCGGCAGGGTACTGAAGCCTACGAACTCAAGCTCACCGGCAACCTCAGCCCCAGCGCCAGCCTCATGGAACAGGTCAATGGCGACATCACCACGATCAGCTCGAACCTCGACGGCGAACTCAACGCGCTTGGCTTCACCCAATACACCTACGCCGACGCCGTCAGCCAGACGCCCACCGGCACCCAGACCATCCTCGACGCCAGTGGCCTGCATCTGACCGCAGAAGACCTCGACGCCCTGATGTCGGCGGCCACCCACGGCCTCGGCCCGGACGTGAGCTTCAGCCTCGACGGCCAGGCCGTCACCGACATCGGCACCGCCACCGATGACCGGACCAGCTACGTCGCCCTGCAGGCCGACGGCAAGGTGTTGGTCTCCGCCTTCACCAACCAATACGGCAGCGACCCCCAACTCAGTATCGTGCGCTACAACAGCGACGGCACGCTCGATACCGGCTTCGACGGCGACGGCAAGTTCAGCAGCCTCTTCCCCAGCGGCAGCAATGGCGCCAACTGGGTCGGTGTCGGCCAGCAGGCCGACGGCAAGATCAACGTCGTGGCCTTGCGCAGCAGCAACGACATGGTCCATCTGCGGCTCAATGCCGACGGCAGCCTCGACACCAGCCTGGACTTTGATGGCATCAGCCAGATCAGCCTCAGTCCGCTGGGTCTGGGCATGGCCAATCACGCCAAATCCCTGGACAACGGCAAGGAACTGGTGGCCTTCTCCGGCGGCTTCAAGTTGGCCCAGTTCAACACCGACGGCAGCCTGGACACCGGCTTCGGCGGCGGCGACGGCATCACCGAGATTCCTGTCTTCGGCAGCGCCACCCGTATCGCCACATTGACCGATGGCAGCATCCTGGTGGTGGGGACGATCGACAACCAGATCACGCTGGCCCGCTTCACCGCCGCCGGCATACTCGACACCACCTTCAACAACGGTAGCGGCTATGCCACCGTGTCGATCGGCAGCAACAGCTACGCCAACAGCGTTACCGTGCAGGCCGACGGCAAGATCCTCGTTGGCGGCAGCAGCAACAACGGCAGCAACAACGACTTCGCCATCGCGCGCTTCAACGCCAACGGTACGCTGGATACCAGCTTCCATGCCAGTTGGGATGTCTCGGGCCGACTGACTCACGACCCGGGCCTGGCGTTGGGCATGGGGCCGGGCTGGGACAATCCGTACAGCCTGCTGATCGATGTCAATGGCGACATCCTGATGACCGGCATGCGCTATCCCTCGCAGTCCGGACAGGACCCGGTGTATGTGGTCGCGCGCTTTGGCAGCGATGGCTGGCACAAGGAAACCCTGACCACCGCGCTGGGTGCCAGTGATCTGCCGACCAATGCGGTGCTCCAATCCGATGGCGCGCTGCTGGTGGGCAGCACCAACGGCGGCGACATCGCCGTCACCCGCCTGTTGCCGTCGCAGACGGCCATCGACCAGATCCTCCTCGCCGGCGACGATGCGCTGACCGCAAACACCGATGTCGGCGTCGACCTGCACGGTTACCTGGGCAACGACACCCTCACCACCGGCAGCGGCAACGACCGGCTGTTCGGCGGGCCGGGCAATGACGGCCTGACCGGAGGCAGCGGCAAGGATCAGTTCGTCATCAAGACTCTGTCGGGCATCGATACCATCACCGACTTCAATTCGGCCGACGATACGATCGTTCTGGTCGGGCCCGACTTCACGAATTATGTGGCCGACCGCGCGGCGCGCTTCAAGCTGACCACCGATGTACTCGATGCCGATGACCGCATCCTCTACAACCCGGCCACGGGCGCAGTGTTCTACGACAGTGACGGCAGCGGCACGGCGGCGGCGATTCAGTTCGCCACCCTCGCCGCTGCGCCGGCGATCACCTACGATGATTTCTACCTCAACCCGACCAATGCCGCGATTGTGATGGCCGACGCCGTGACCACCGGCGAGAACAGCGCGGTCACCCTCGATGTGCTGGCCAACGACTATCTGCCGCAGGGCTGGGCGCTCAACAGTTTCTTCCTCTCCAGCGGCAACGGCACTGTGACGCAGAATAGCGCCGGGCATCTGCTGTTCACCCCGGACGGCAGTTACGACAACCTGATAGTTGGCGATGGCGCCACGGCGACCATCAGCTACGGGGTCATGAACGCGAGCACCTTTGGCTACATGCAGGGGACGGTAACGGTGACGATTACCGGCGAAGTCGAATCCCAGTCAGGCACCGCCGGCAACGACACCCTGATCGGTACGCCTTATGCCGACATCCTGCTCGGCCTGACAGGTGACGACACGCTGCTCGGCGGCGACGGCCACGACCTGCTCAATGGCGGCCGCGGCGCCGACCAGATGGAAGGCGGTAGCGGCAACGATCTCTATGTCGTCGACCAGCGCTTTGACCAGGTCATCGAACTGGCCGACAGCGGCATCGACAGTGTCAGCGCCAAGGTAAGCCACACCCTGACCGACAATGTCGAAAACCTCTTCCTCACCGCTTCCGTCACAGTGCGCAGCGGTGGGTTCTTCTCCAGAAAAACCACCACCTTCGACCTGAGCATTGACGGCACCGGCAATGCCTCCGACAACCTGCTGCGCGGCAACCGGGGCCACAACGAGCTGGACGGCCTGGGCGGCAACGACACCCTGCTGGGCGGCGCGCAGAGACGCCATCAGCGTCGAGACAGGCGGCACGGTCCAGTCCGCGGCCGAGAGGTCTCCCAACACGGTGCTGTATCCCTCTTGCTTGCTGATGCGGCGCACGCGGTCGTTCGTGGCCAGGTAGGGAGGTCGC
>JAXMJU010000180.1:0-3686 GCA_034376265.1 Sulfuritalea sp. | reverse complement strand
GCCCGACTGCTTGGCGAAGCCATACACCATCGACAGGCCCAGGCCGCTGCCGGCGGCGTAGCCCTTGGTGGTGAAGAAGGGTTCCAGTGCGCGCGCCAGCACTGCCGCGCTCATGCCGCGGCCGCTATCGGCGACGATGATCTCGACATAGTCGCCGGGCGCCAGGTCGAGGTCGGCGGCGGCCGCTCCCGCCAGCCTGCACGGCGCGATGCGGATCGCCAGGCTGCCGCCGCCGGGCATCGCGTCGCGGGCGTTGAAGGCCAGGTTGAGCAGGGCGTTTTCGAGCTGATGCGGATCGGTCATGGCGAACACCGTCGCTTCCGGCAGTTCGCAGGCGACCGCGATGCTTTCCGGCAGGGAGCGGCGCAGCAGCGGCAGCAGTTCGTCGAGCAGGCGCACCACATCCACCGGACGCGGCTCCAGCGATTGCTGGCGGGCAAACGAGAGCAGGCGGCGGATCAGGTCCACACCGCGGCGCGCGGCGGTCAGCGCCGGGTCGAGGCAATCGGCCAGCGCCGCGTCCTGCGGCTGGCGTTCCTTGAGGGCGGCGAGATTGCCGATCACCACCGTCAGCATGTTGTTGAAGTCGTGCGCCAGGCCGCCGGCCAACTGGCCGACAGCTTCCATCTTGCGCGCCTGGAGCAGGGCGGCCTGGGTGTTCTTCTGTTCCGTGACGTCAGCCGAAAGCACGTAGGCACCGCGCACCTCGCCACCGGGGCCGAACTCCGGCACCAGGGTGCTGCTGGCGTGGCGCAGGCTGCCGTCGCCGCGCCGCAGCGAGTATTCGTAGCTGACGCTGCGCCCTTCCAGCACGGCGTCGAGATGCGGCTTGAGTTCGGCGGCCAGGCGGCTGCCGATGACTTCCTCGATGTCGCGGCCGGGAACATCCTCCTTGCGCCGGCCGAACCATTCGGCATAGCCGCGATTGGCGAAGTGATAGATCCGGTCGCGGTCGAAATAGGCGATCAGCGCCGGGATCGCGTCGGTGATCAGGCGCAGGCGTTCCTCGCTGCGGCTCAGCGCCTCGGTGCGCTCGGCGACGCGGCGCTCCAGTTCGTTGTTCTGCTCGCGGATCAGGCGTTCGCTGTTGCGCTGCTCGGTGATGTCGGTGTAGAGCGTGACGAAGCCGCGGCCCGGCACCGGCTCGCCGCTCACGGCGATGATGCGGCCGTTGGGGCGGACCCGCTCGAAGTAGTGCGGGGCGAAGGCGCGCGCCGCGTCGACCCTTTGCGCCACCAGGTCCTCGACCGGGCCCGGGCCGTACTCGCCGCGCTCGGCGTTGTAGCGCATGAAGGTTTCGAAGGGCGTGCCGAAGCGGCCGAACTCGGGCGGGAAGTCGAGCATTTCGAAGAAGCCGCGGTTCCAGGCCACCAGCCGCAATTCGGCATCGATGATGGTGAAGCCCTGGTTCACCCTGTCCAGCGCGGCCTGCATCAGGTCGAGGCGGGCGGCGGTGTCGGTGGCGTCGATGGGCGGGAATAGGGGCCGGTTCATGGCGGAATTGTAGGCCCGCGGCGCCGGCCTTTCGGCGCCGATACGATTCGATACATTCGGCCAACAGTGGCGCAAACATCGCCGCGCATGATCGCTTCGCTGACAAATTCACGGTCGTTTCCCCTTGGGGCGGCCCGGCGGAGAAACCATGAGCAATCCCTACACCAGCGGCCTGGCCCGCAACCCGGCCAACTACGTGGCGCTGTCGCCGCTGAGTTTCATCGAACGCACGGCGCTGGTCTATCCGCAGCGCGCCAGCGTGATCCACGGCGCGCGCCGCTTCACCTGGGGCGAGACCTATGCGCGCTGCCGCCGCCTGGCTTCGGCCCTGGCGCGACTGAAAGTTGGCGCTGGCGATACGGTGGCGGTGATGCTGCCCAACGTGCCGGCGATGGTCGAGGCGCATTTCGGCGTGCCCATGTGCGGCGCCGTCCTGAATACCCTGAACACCCGGCTCGACGCCGCGGCGATTGCCTTCATGCTCGGCCACGGCGAGGCGAAAGTGCTGCTAGTCGATCCCGAGTTTTCGCCCGTGGTCGAGCAGGCGCTGGCGCTGCTCGACGGCGCCAAGCCGATCGTCATCGACGTGCTGGATGCGCTCTACGAGGGCGGCAAGCGCCTCGGTGAAATCGAGTACGAGGAGTTGCTGGCCGCCGGCGATCCCGGCTATGCCTGGGCCCTGCCGGCCGACGAGTGGGATGCGATCTGCCTCAACTACACCTCGGGCACCACCGGCAATCCCAAGGGCGTGGTCTATCACCACCGCGGCGCCTATCTCAATGCCGCCAGCAACATCATCTCCTGGGCCATGCCGCCGCATGCCGTGTATCTGTGGACGCTGCCGATGTTCCATTGCAACGGCTGGTGCTTTCCATGGACCGTGGCGGCCAACGCCGGCACCCATGTCTGCCTGCGTCGGGTCGAGCCGCAGGCGATTTTCGAGCTGGTTCGCCGCCACCGGGTGACCCATCTGTGCGGCGCGCCCATCGTCTATGGGACGCTGATCAACGCCCCGGCGGCACTGCGCGAGGGCATCGCCTGGAAGCTGCATGGCCTGATCGCCGGCGCCGCGCCACCGCTGGCCATCATCGAGGGCGCCGAGCAGATCGGCATCGAGCTGACCCATGTCTATGGCCTCACCGAGGTCTATGGCCCGGCGGCGGTCTGCGCCAAGCAGGAGGGCTGGGAAAGCCTGCCGCTGGAAGAGCGGGCGCGGCTCAACGGCCGCCAGGGCGTGCCCTACCACCTGCAGCAGGCGATCGCCGTGCTCGACCCGGACACGCTGCTGCCGGTGCCCCGGGACGGCGAAACCATGGGCGAGATTTTCTTCCGCGGCAACATCACCATGAAGGGCTATTTGAAGAACCCGCAGGCGACCGAACAGGCCTTCGCCGGCGGCTGGTTCCACACCGGCGACCTGGCGGTGATGCAGCCCGACGGCTACGTCAAGATCAAGGATCGCAGCAAGGACATCATCATTTCCGGGGGCGAGAACATTTCCTCGGTGGAAGTCGAAGACGTGCTCTACAAGCACCCGGCGGTGCTCACCGCGGCCGTGGTGGCGCGGCCCGACGCGAAGTGGGGCGAGGTGCCCTGCGCCTTCGTCGAACTCAAGGACGGCGCCAGCGCCAGCGAAGAGGAAATCGTCGCCTGGTGCCGCGGCCACATGGCGCGCTTCAAGGTGCCCAGGCAGGTGGTGTTCGGCACGGTGCCGAAGACCTCGACCGGCAAGATCCAGAAGTACGTCCTGCGCCAGCAGGTCAAGTCGGCGGCGGCCATCGAATGAATCTGCAAAAAGCATTTGATCCGCAGATTTCGCCGATTGACGCAGATGGATCAGGGCGGTACGTGGTCGGCTCCCATCGCCTGCCGGGTGCGCCGTGGGCAGCGGCCGCTTCGTTGTTTTATCTGCGTAATCTGCGTCATCTGCGGACTGAACCGAGATTTTTGGGATGAGCGGCTACATTCTCGAAACCGCCGGGCTGGTCAAGGAGTTCAAGGGCTTCGTCGCCGTCGCCGGGGTGGACCTCAAGGTCAGGCGCGGGGAAATCCACGCCCTGATCGGTCCCAACGGCGCCGGCAAGACCACCTGCTTCAACCTGCTGACCAAGTTCCTCGAACCGACGCGCGGCACCATCCATTTCAACGGCAGCGACATCACCGGCGAGGCGCCGCAGACCATCGCCCGCCGC
>JAXMJU010000179.1:0-72049 GCA_034376265.1 Sulfuritalea sp. | reverse complement strand
TACCCAGCCGTTCTTGGAAATGATCACCGTCACCGGCGCGTCGGGCGCGGCAATTTCGCCCTGCGAGATCGGCGTCACGGCTTCGAGCAGGGTACGGCGCTCGTCGCCGAAGCGCTTGGCATCGTCGCCGATCTCTTTCTGGATCAGCCTGGTCATCTCGTTGCGCGATTCGAGAAGCTTGGTGAGCTGGCCGTGCTCGGTGCGCAGCTCGCCGAGTTCCTTTTCGATGCGGATGCCTTCGAGGCGCGCCAGCTGGCGCAGACGGATTTCGAGGATGTCCTCGGCCTGGATCTCGGTGAGGCCGAAGCGCGCGATAAGGTCGGGCTTGGGTTCGTCGGATTCGCGGATGCAGCGGATGACGTCCTCGATCTTGAGGAAGACCGTCATGCGTCCTTCGAGGATATGCACGCGGCGCAGCACCTCGGCCAGCCGATGGCGGGTGCGGCGCTCGACCGTGGCGAAGCGGAACTCGATCCACTCGCGAAGAATGGCCAGCAGGTTCTTCTGCTGCGGCCGGCCGTCGCGGCCGACCATGGTCAGGTTCACCGAGACGCTGGATTCGAGGCCGGTGTGGGCCAGCAACACGGCCATGAACTCGTCCTGCGCGATGCGCGAGCTCTTCGGTTCGAGCATGATGCGCACCGCCTGCTGGTCGCTGGATTCGTCGCGTACGCTGTCGAGCACGCCGAGCACCAGCGCCTTGAGGTTCTTCTGCTCCTGGCTGACGTCCTTCTTGCCGGCGCGCGGCTGCGGATTGGTCAGGCCTTCGATTTCCGACAGCACCTGGGCCACCGAAACGCCATGCGGCAATTCGTAGACGATGACGCGCCACTGGCCGCGCGCGAGTTCTTCGATGCGCCAGCGGGCGCGCATGCGCAAGGAGCCGCGGCCATTGGCATAGGCGTCGCGGATGTCGGCCGGGGTCGAGATGAGCTGGCCGCCGCCGGGGAAGTCCGGTCCCGGTAGCACCGCCAGGACTTCTTCCAGCACGGCCTCGGGCTTCCTGATCAAGAGGCGCGCGGCTTCGGCCACTTCGCGCAGGTTGTGCGGCGGGATTTCCGTGGCCATGCCGACCGCGATGCCCGAAGCGCCGTTGAGCAGCACCACCGGCAGGCGCGCCGGCATCAGCTGCGGCTCGGTCATCGAGCCGTCGTAGTTGGCGATGAAGTCCACCGTGCC
This sequence comes from Sulfuritalea sp., assembly GCA_034376265.1. GTDB lineage: Bacteria > Pseudomonadota > Gammaproteobacteria > Burkholderiales > Rhodocyclaceae > Sulfuritalea. The sequence continues at coordinate 70,870 of JAXMJU010000179.1, read as the reverse complement.
GCGATCGATTTCGCCCAGCAGCAGGTCGGCGAAGGGCGTCAGGCGGCATTCCGTGTAGCGCATGGCGGCAGCGCCGTCGCCGTCGCGCGAGCCGAAGTTGCCCTGGCCGTCGACCAGCGGATAGCGCAGCGTGAAGTCCTGCGCCACGCGCACCATGGCGTCATAAACGCTGGTGTCGCCGTGCGGGTGGTACTTGCCGATCACGTCGCCGACCACGCGCGCGCTCTTGACGTGCTTGGCGCTGGCGGCCAGACGCATTTCGTTCATGGCGTGCAGGATGCGGCGCTGCACCGGCTTCAGGCCGTCCTCCACCTGCGGCAGGGCGCGCGCCCGCACCACGCTCATGGCATAGGCGAGGTAGGCGCGTTCGGCATAGCCGGCCAGCGGCAGCGAACTGCCGTCGCCGTTGCCGGCGAAGAGAGTTGGCGCTGGCGGCACGGCGGGAGGCGGCGGGGTAACCGAGCCTGCGTCGGTGACGGCAGGGGTGGGGCTGGCGGGTTCGTCGAACAGGTCGGGGGTGTCGTTATTCATGATGTGTGCAGGGCGCCGATCAGATGTCGGCTTCGATCAGGTGGCCCTTTTCTTCCATCCAGGCGCGGCGCGAAGAGGCTTCGCCCTTGCCCATCAGCAGGTTGAAAAGTTTCAGGGTGTCTGCGCCGTCCTCGGGCAGGTCGGAGACCGGCACCACGCGCCGCGTCGCCAGTGCCATCGCGGTTTCGCGCAACTGGTCGGGATTCATCTCACCGAGACCCTTGAAGCGGCCGACTTCGACCGCGTCTTCGCGGATGCCTTCCTTGATCAGGCGGTCCTTGATGGCGACCAGTTCGCCCTCGTCCAACGCATACAGGCGGCGCGCCGGGCGCTTCTTGCCTGAGGCCGGGACGTCGATGCGGTACAGCGGCGGCTGCGCGATGTAAATGTGGCCATGGCGGATCAGCGCTGGGAAGTGGCGATAGAACAGGGTCAGCAGCAGGGTCTGGATGTGCGCGCCGTCGACGTCGGCATCCGACATGATGATCAGCTTGCCGTAGCGCAGGTTGGACAGGTCGGGCGTGGCGTCGGCCGCGTGCGGGCCGATGCCGACGGACCCGTGAGGGTCCACACCCAATGCCACGGCGATATCGTGGATCTCGTTGTTGGCGAACAGGCGCCCGGCTTCGACTTCCCAGGAGTTGAGCACCTTGCCGCGCAGCGGCAGGATGGCCTGGGTTTCCTTGTTGCGCGCCATCTTGGCTGAGCCGCCGGCGGAATCGCCTTCGACCAGGAACAGCTCGTTTTCGGCGATGTCGGTCGATTCGCAGTCGGAGAGCTTGCCCGGCAGCACGGCGACGCCGGACTGCTTGCGCTTCTCGACCTTCTGCGCATTCTTCTGCCGCGCCAGGGCCTGGCGGATCGAGAGTTCGGCAATCGCCTTGCCGGCCTCGACATGCTGGTTGAGCCAGATCTCGAAAGGGTCGCGGATCATGCTGGACACGAGTTTCACCGCCTCGCGCGAGTTGAGTTTTTCCTTGACCTGGCCCTGAAACTGCGGATCGAGGATGCGCGCCGAGAGCACGAAGGCCATGCGGCTGCAGACGTCGTCCTGCTGCAGTTTGACGCCGCGCGGCAAGAGGGCGCGATGCTCGATGAAGGACTTGACCGCCTCGAAGGCGCCCGCGCGCAGGCCGGATTCGTGGGTACCGCCGGCGACGGTCGGAATCAGGTTGACGAAGGACTCGGAAGCGACCGGCTCGACATGCCAGCCGATGGCCCAGGCCGCACCTTCGCCCGCGGCGAAGTCGGCGTGGTCGGCGTCGGCGTATTTTTCGGCGGCATACAGCGGGGCGACCGCTTCGGCATTGCCGGCCTGTTCCGTCAGGTAGCCGGCTAGGCCGGTCGGGTAGCTCCAGGTCTTGGACTGGACGCTGCCGTCGGCCTGCTCGATGTCGAGGCGGACCTTGACCCCGGGCAGCAGCACGGCCTTGGAGCGCAGCAGGCGTTCCAGTTCAGCGGGCGGCACCTTGGGTGCGTCGAAATACTTCGGGTCGGGCCAGACGCGCACGCGAGTGCCGCTCTGGCGGCCGCAGCTGCCCATCTCGGCAAGTGCGCCGATTTTTTCGCCGCCGCCGGAAAACTCGATGGCCCAGATCTTTCCCTCGCGCCGCACCTCGACCGAGACGCGGGTGGACAGCGCGTTGGTCACTGCCACGCCGACGCCGTGCAGGCCGCCGGAAAAGGCGTAGGCGGAATTGCCGGAGCTCTTGTCGAACTTGCCGCCGGCATGCAGCCGGGTGAAGGCCAGCACCACCACGGGGACTTTTTCGTCGGGATGGAGGCCGACCGGGATGCCGCGGCCGTCATCGGTGACCGTGATCGAGCCGTCCAGATGCAGCAGCACGTGCAGGTTCTTGGCATGGCCGCCGAGCGCTTCGTCGGCCGAGTTGTCGATGACTTCCTGGATGATGTGCGCCGGCGAGTCGGTGCGGGTGTACATGCCGGGGCGTTCGCGCACCGGCTCCAGTCCCTTGAGGACGCGGAAGGAGGATTCGTCGTAGGTGGGGGTGACAGCCATGAGTCGTTGTAGGAATGAAAGTTCTTAGAAGCGCGTATCGGCGAGGCAGTCGGCGAGGCCGGTGCGCCAGTCGGGCAGGGCCAGGTCGAAGTCGCGCCGGAATTTCGCGCAGTCCAGCCGCGAATTGGCGGGCCGCGGCGCGGGCAGTGGATAGTTGGCGCTGGCGATACGGTGCACCACGGGCGCTTTGTCCATCAGGCCGTTGCGTTGCGCCTCGGCGAAAATGGCTTCGGCATAGCCGTGCCAGCTGGTTTCGCCGGCTCCGGCGAGATGATAAAGGCCGTCGGGAACTTCCCTGCGGGCGAGGATCAGGGCCGTTGCATCGGCCAGATGGCGGGTCCAGGTCGGGGCGCCGAACTGGTCGTCGACCACACGCAGTTCGTCTCGCTCTTGGCCCAGGCGCAGCATGGTTTTCAGGAAATTCACGCCGTGCAGGCCGTAGACCCAGCTGGTGCGGAAAATCAGGTGGCGGCAATCCGCCGCTTCAATCGCGAGTTCGCCGGCGAGCTTGCTGTGGCCATAGGCGGCCAGCGGGTTTGGCGCGTCGTCTTCGGTGTAGGCAGCGGCCTTGCGGCCGTCGAAGACGTAATCGGTCGAATAATGGATCAGCAGGGCGCCGAGCCGTTTCGCTTCCTCGGCGAGGATGGCGGGGGCCAGGGCATTGATCGCGTCGGCCACAGCCGGCTCGGTCTCGGCCTTGTCCACCGCGGTATAGGCGGCGGCATTGACGATCACAGCAGGCGCTGCGGTGCGCACGGCCGCGCGCAAGGTGTCGGCCTGGGCCAGGTCGAGTTGCTGACGGTCGCGGGCGATCACTTCGCCCAAGCAGGCCAGCGAGCGCTTCAGTTCGCGCCCCAATTGCCCGGCGGCGCCGGTGAGCAGGATTCTCATGCGAAGGTTTCCGCCTGGGCCAAGGGCGTACCGGCCACGTCCTTGGCCGCCAGGAGCGGCTCTCCCGTCAGCGGCCAGGGAATCGCGAGTTGCGGGTCGTTCCACAGCAGCGTGCGGTCGTGCGCCGGACTCCAGTAGTCGGTGGTCTTGTAGAGGAACTCGGCCGATTCCGAGGTGACGCAGAAGCCGTGGGCGAAGCCCGGGGGTATCCAGGCCATGCGTTTGTCCGCGGCGGACAGCGTGAAAGCCACCCACTGGCCGAAGCTCGGCGAGGAGCGGCGCAGATCGACCGCCACGTCATAGACGGAACCTGCGGTGACGCGGATCAGCTTGCCCTGGGCGTGTTCGATCTGGTAATGCAGGCCGCGCAGGACATTCCGCTGCGACTTGGAGTGGTTGTCCTGGACGAAATCCGCAGCTATGCCGAGCTCGGCGAAGGTCCGCTTGTTCCAGCTCTCGTAGAAGTAGCCGCGTTCGTCGCCGAATACCTTGGGTTCCAGCAGCAGTACATCGGGGATCGCGGTGGGGATGGCCTTCATCCGCGCACCTCCTGCGTCAGCAGATTCTGCAGGTACTGACCATACTGGCTCTTGGCCAGCGGTTCCGCGAGCCTGGCCAGTTGCGCGTCGTCTATCCATTTCTGGCGCCAGGCGACTTCCTCGGGGCAGGCCACCTTGAGGCCCTGGCGCTTCTCGATGACCTCGATGAACTGGCCGGCTTCGAGCAGCGATTCGTGGGTACCGGTGTCGAGCCAGGCCATGCCGCGGCCCATGATCTCGACCTTGAGCTGGCCGCGTTCGAGATAAATCCGGTTGAGGTCGGTGATTTCCAGTTCGCCGCGCGGCGAAGGCTTGAGCCGGGCGGCGATGTCGCAGACCTGCTTGTCGTAGAAGTACAGCCCGGTCACGGCATAGCGCGACTTCGGCGCCCTGGGTTTTTCCTCGATGCTGATGGCGCGTCCCGTCGCGTCGAACTCGACCACGCCGTAGCGCTCCGGATCGCTCACGGCGTAGGCGAACACCGTGGCGCCAGCGCCAACTCTTGCCGCCTGCTGCAACTGGATCGCGAAATCATGGCCGTAGAACAGGTTGTCGCCCAGCACCAGCGCCGACGGATGATCGCCGACGAAATCGCGGCCGATGATGAAGGCCTGCGCCAGGCCGTCGGGGCTGGGCTGCACCGCGTACTGGATACTTATGCCCCATTGTGAGCCGTCGCCCAGCAACTGTTCGAAGCGCGGCGTGTCCGCCGGCGTCGAGATCAGCAGGATTTCGCGGATGCCGGCCAGCATCAGCGTGGTCAGCGGGTAGTAGATCATCGGCTTGTCGTAGATCGGCAGCAGTTGCTTGGACACGGCCAGCGTGACCGGATGCAGCCGCGTGCCCGAGCCGCCGGCGAGGATGATGCCTCGCGTGCTCTTGATGCTGCTCATGTGCGGTCTCCGTAGTTGCGATCCATCCACTGCCGGTATTCGCCGGAGACGACATGGGTGACCCAGGCCGGATTGTCCAGATACCACTGCACGGTCTTCCTCATGCCGGTCTCGAAGGTCTCGATCGGCGTCCAACCCAGTTCGCGCTGGATCTTGCCGGCGTCGATGGCATAGCGCTTGTCGTGGCCGGGACGGTCGGCCACCGAAATCTTCTGCTTCTGGTAGCGGCGGCCGTCGGCGCGGGGCTTCAATTCGTCGAGCAGGGCGCACAGGGTGTCGACCACGTCCAGGTTGGTCTTCTCGTTGTGGCCGCCGATGTTGTAGGTCTCGCCCGGGATGCCGCGTTCGAACACCCGGCGCAGGGCGCGGGCGTGGTCATCGACGTAGAGCCAGTCGCGCACGTTGTCGCCCTTGCCGTAGATCGGCAGCGGCTTGTCCAAGACCGCGTTGTGGATCATCAGTGGGATCAGCTTTTCGGGAAACTGGCAGGGTCCGTAGTTGTTCGAGCAGTTGGTGATCACCGTCGGCAGGCCGTAGGTGTGATGCCAGGCGCGCACCAGGTGGTCGGAGGCGGCTTTCGACGCCGAGTAGGGCGAATTCGGCTGGTAGGGACTGGTCTCGACGAAGAGGCCGGTCGCGCCCAACGAGCCGAAGACCTCGTCGGTCGAGACGTGATGGAAGCGGAAACCGGCCTTGGCCTCCGCGTCGAGCAGCGACCAGTAGGCGCGCGCGGCTTCGAGCAGGGTGTAGGTGCCGCTGATATTGGTTTCGATGAAGTCGCCGGGGCCGTGGATCGAGCGGTCGACATGCGATTCGGCGGCCAGATGGATCACGCCGGCCGGCTGATGGTCGATGAACAGCGTGTCCAGCGCGGCGCGGTCGCGAATATCGGTGCGGCTGAAAATGTGACGCTCAGGATCGGCGAGCTCGGCCAGGGATTCGAGATTGCCGGCATAGGTCAGCTTGTCGATGTTGACGATGCGCCAGTCGCTCTCGGCGATCAGCTGGCGTATCAGGGCCGAGCCGATGAAGCCGGCGCCGCCGGTGATGAAGAGGGTTTTCATGGCAGTTCAGGGAATGTGTGGGCATCGCGGCCAACGCGGAGGCGCTATTGTATTCGATCAAAATATGCCTTCGACCGGGGCGGCTCCGGCGCCTCGGTCCGGGCCGGTTTGGGGCTAGGATTCGGGTCAGGCTTGACCTGAAAAATAGTTTAGACTTAAAATATCGAAATCGTAGGTAACATCGCGACTCAAGGAGATTGGAATGCGCATCGTTTGTCTGGGCGGTGGCCCCGCCGGATTGTATTTCTCGATCCTTATGAAGCAGGCCAATCCGGCCAGCGACATTAGCGTTATCGAACGCAATCAAGCGGATAGCACCTTCGGCTGGGGCATCGTGTTCTCCGACAAGACCATGGACGGGTTTCGCCAGGACGATCCCCAGGTGGTCGCGGAAATCGAGCGCAACTTCCACCACTGGGACGACGTCGACGTGTTCTTCAAGGGGCGGCGCATGGTATCCGGCGGCCACGGTTTCTGCGGCATCGGGCGCCTCAAGCTGCTGCAGATATTCCAGGCCCGTGCGCGCGAACTCGGCGTCACGCTCAAGTTCGAGACGGAGTTCCGGGATCCGGACGACTATTCGCGGGAATACGACCTGGTGATCGGTGCCGACGGCGTCAATTCGACCACGCGCGCCAAGTACGCCAGCCACTTCAATCCGCGCATCGACGTGCGCAAGAACCGTTTCATCTGGCTCGGCACCAAGAAGAAACTCGACGCCTTCACCTTCGGCTTCAAGGAAACCCCCTGGGGCTGGTTCAACCTGCACGCCTACCAGTTCAACGAGGAATGGGCCACCTTCATCGTCGAAACCCCGGAAGAAACCTGGCTCAAGGCCGGCATCGACCAGATGGAGCCGGATCAGTCGATCGCCTTCTGCGAAGAATTGTTCGCCGACATGCTGAACGGCGCCCGCCTGATTTCGAACGCGCGCCATCTGCGCGGCTCGGCGGTGTGGCTGAAGTTCAACCGCGTGCTCTGCGAGCGCTGGTTCAAGGACAACATCGTGCTGCTCGGCGATGCCGCGCACACGGCGCATTTCACCATCGGCTCGGGCACCAAGTTGGCGATGGAGGACGCGCGTTCCCTGGTCAAGGTGCTGAGCAGCACCGAGGGCGAAGTGCCGACGCGTCTCGCGCGCTATCAGGCGGAGCGTGAAATCGAGGCGCTCAAGCTGCAGAGCGCGGCGCGCAATCGCATGACCTGGTTCGAGGAGGTCGACCGCTATGTCGGCATGGAGCCGGAACAGTTTGCCTTCGCCGTTCTGACCGGCAGCCAGCGCGTCGGCCATGCCAACCAGAAGCTGCGCGATTCGGCCTACACCGACGAATTCGACCGCTGGTTTGCCGCCCGCTGCGGCCTGCCGATCTCACCCGGGGCGGCACCCGTGCCGCCGATGTTCACGCCCTTCAGCCTGCGCGGCCTGACCCTGGCCAACCGCGTCGTGGTTTCGCCGATGTGCATGTATTCCGCCGAGGACGGTATGCCGATCGACTTCCATCTGGTCCATTACGGTAGCCGCGGCATGGGCGGCGCGGCGCTGCTGGTGACCGAAATGACCTGCGTTGCCGCCGATGCGCGCATTACGCCGGGCTGCACCGGCATCTGGAACGATGCCCAGGAGCAGGCTTGGCAGCGCATCGTCGACTTCATCCACGCCAACGGCGAGACCAAGGTTTCGCTGCAAATCGGCCACGCCGGGCGCAAGGGTTCCACCCGTCTGGCCTGGGACGCCATCGACCAGCCGCTGCAATCCGGCAACTGGCCGCTGCTGGCGCCGTCGCCGCTGCCTTACCTGCCCGGCATCTCGCAGACGCCGCGGGCAATGGACCGCGCCGACATGGATCGCATCAAGGCCGAGTTCGTCGCCGCCACGCGCCGTGCCGTCAGCGCCAACTTTGACATGGTCGAATTCCATGCCGCCCACGGCTACCTGATGTCGTCCTTCATTTCGCCGCTGACCAACCAGCGATCGGACGAATACGGCGGCAGCCTGGAGAATCGCTGCCGCTATCCGCTGGAAGTGTTCCGCGCCATGCGCGAGGTGTGGCCGGCCGAGAAGCCGATGTCGGTGCGCATCTCGGCCCATGACTGGGTGGCCGGCGGCACCACCCCGGACGACTCGGTTGCGGTCGCCAGCCTGTTCAAGGCCGCGGGCGCCGACATCATCCACGTCTCGTCGGGGCAGGTCAGCAAGGAGGAGGCGCCGGTGTACGGCCGCATGTTCCAGGTACCGTTTTCCGACCAGATCCGCAACGAGTTGCAGGTGCCGACCATTGCCGTCGGCAACATCTTCGAAGCCGATCACGTCAATACCATCATCGCCGCCGGCCGCGCCGACCTCTGCGCCCTGGCGCGGCCGCATCTGGCCGATCCGGCCTGGACCCTGCATGCCGCCGCCGAGCAAGGCGTCAAGGACATTGCCTGGCCGAAGCAGTACCAGGGCGGCAAGGTCCAGCTCGAACGCAATCTGGAGCGCGCGGCCCAGCTCGCGCTGGTCGCGTGACAGTTGACCGAACTTCGGCCGGCAATCCCGCGGTGCATCACGCCCTGGTGACGGGCGGCGGGCGCGGTATTGGCGCCGCTGTCGCCGCCGCGCTGATCGCGGCGGGTCATCGCGTCACCGTGACCGGTCGCGACCGCGGCGTGCTGGATAGTGCGGCGCGGCTGCACGCGGATTCCGGGCGTTGCCGGACGGCGGTCATGGATGTGGCCGATCGCGCTTCGGTGGATGGCGCAATGGCGGAAGCCCGGGCCGGCTTCGGCCCGATCGACATCCTGGTGAATAACGCCGGCCAGGCCGAGAGCGCGCCGTTCCAGAAGACCACGGCGGAACTCTTCGAACGCATGCTGGCGGTGAACCTGGGCGGCAGCTTCCACTGCACGCAAGCCGCATTGCCCGACATGCTGGCTGCGCATTGGGGGCGTGTGATCAATATCGCCAGCACCGCCGGCCTGGTCGGCTATGCCTATGTCGCGGCCTATTGCGCGGCCAAGCACGGCGTCGTCGGCCTGACCCGTGCGCTGGCGCTGGAGTATGCGAGCAAGGGGATCACGGTCAACGCGGTATGCCCCGGTTACACGGAAACCGACATCGTGCGCACGGCAGTGGCCAACATCGTCGCCAAGACCGGACGCGACGCGGCGCAAGCGCGCGCGGAACTGGCCAAAGGGAACCCGATGCAGCGCCTGGTCACGCCGCAGGAAGTCGCCGACACCGTGCTCTGGCTATGCGGCGACGGGGCGGCCAGCATCAATGGACAATCGATCGCCGTGGCCGGCGGCGAAGTCATGTGAGGAGCATCAGATGAAACATCTTCCCGGCAAGCCGCATGAGCTGCCCGGCAATCGCCAACACCTGCAGGCCTACCAGGCAAGCCATTTCAGCTATCGCGTCGAGGGCACGGTGGCCGTGGTCAGCCTTAACCGTCCCGAGCGCAAGAACCCGCTGACCTTCGATTCCTACGCCGAACTGCGCGACCTGTTCCGCACGCTGGTGTACGCCGACGACGTCAAGGCCGTGGTGCTGAGCGGCGAGGGCGGCAACTTCTGTTCCGGCGGCGACGTGCATGACATCATCGGCCCGCTGACCCAGCTCGACATGCCCGGCCTGTTGGCCTTCACGCGCATGACCGGCGACGTGATCAAGGCCATGCGCGCCTGCCCGCAACCGGTGATCGCGGCCATCGACGGCATCTGCGCCGGCGCCGGCGCGCTGCTGGCGCTGGGTTCCGACCTGCGCCTGGGCACTGCGCGGGCGAAGACCGCCTTCCTGTTTTCGCGCGTCGGCCTCGCCGGCTGCGACATGGGCGCTTGCGCCATGCTGCCGCGCATGATCGGCCAGGGCCGCGCCACCGAACTGCTGACCACCGGCCGCGCCATGGGCGGCGAGGAGGGCGAGCGCTGGGGCTTCTTCAATCGCCTGTGCGAACCCGATGCGTTGCTGGCCGAGGCGCTGAAGCTGGCGCAGGACCTGGCCAGCGGCCCGACCTTCGCCCATGCCATGACCAAGAAAATGCTGCAGCAGGAATGGAACATGGGGGTGGACGAGGCGATCGAGGCCGAGGCCCAGGCCCAGGCCATCTGCATGGCGACCAACGATTTCCATCGCGCCTACCATGCCTTCGTCGCCAAGCAGAAACCCGTGTTCGAAGGAGACTGAATATGGCCGACACCACCTACCTCGACTGGCCGTTTCTGGCGCCCGAGCACCGGGCTCTGGCGCTCGAACTCGAACGCTGGGCCACGGAGAACATCGACGACGCGCCGCATGCGCGCGGCGCGGCGACCGATGCCGCCTGCATCGAACTGGTGGGCAAGCTCGGCGCGGCGCACTGGCTGCGCTATGCCGTCGGCGGCACGGCCTGGGGCGGCAGCGCCGAGACCATCGACACACGCGCGATCTGCCTGATCCGCGAGACCCTGGCCCGCCACTCGGGGCTGGCCGACTTCGCCTTTGCCATGCAGGGCCTGGGCAGCGGCGCCATCACGCTGCAGGGCAGCGCGGAGCAAAAGCGCAACTACCTGCCGCGTGTCGTCGCGGGGTCGGCCATTGCCGCCTTTGCGCTGTCCGAGCCGGGAGCCGGGTCCGACGTCGGCGCGATGCGTTGCGCCGCGCACCGGGATGGCGACAGCTATGTCCTCAACGGCGAGAAGACCTGGATTTCCAATGGCGGCATCGCGGATTTCTACGTGGTGTTCGCGCGTACCGGCGAGGCGCCCGGCACGCGCGGCATCAGCGCCTTCATCGTCGATGCCGATGCGGCGGGACTGAAGATCGCCGAACGCATCGAAGTCATCGCGCCGCATCCGCTGGCGCGCCTGCACTTCAGCCACTGCCGCATCCCGGCCGGCCAGCTCCTGGGCGAGCCCGGTCAGGGTTTCAAGCTGGCGATGCGCACCCTCGACATCTTCCGCACCTCGGTCGCCGCGGCGGCGCTGGGCTTTGCCCGCCGTGCGCTGGATGAAGCCGTGCAGCGCGCCACCACGCGCAAGATGTTCGATCACCGCCTGGCCGATTTCCAACTGACGCAGGCCAAGCTGGCCGACATGGCTGCCGCCATCGATGCCTCGGCCCTGCTGGTGTATCGCGCGGCCTGGCTGCGCGACCAGGGGCGCACGGTCACCAGGGAGGCGGCGATGGCCAAGATGGTCGCCACCGAATCGGCGCAGCAGGTGATCGATGCCGCGGTGCAGATCTTCGGCGGCCTCGGTGTCGTCAGCGAAGTGCCGGTGGAGCGCCTTTACCGCGACATCCGCGCCCTGCGCATCTATGAGGGTGCCACCGAAGTGCAGAAACTGATCATCGCCCGCGAGCTGCTCAAAGAAGTCGCCGCGAACGCAGACCCATGAATCGTCCCAAGGAGACTCCATTGAAGATGAGCCAGCAGGAAGTCATACCCGAGTCGGGTATCCAGATACTGCAGCCCGCCGGCTGGGCCGCCCCCAAAGGCTATTCCAACGGTATTGCGGCGCGCGGCCGCAGCGTGGTCATCGGCGGGCAGATCGGCTGGGACAGCCAGTGCCGCTTTCACAGCAGCGATTTTGCCGAGCAGGCCAGGCAGGCGCTGCAGAACATCGTCGCCGTGCTCGCCGAGGCCGGCGGCAGGCCCGAGCACATCATCCGCATGACTTGGTATGTGATCGACAAGCGCGAGTACCTGGCGGCCTATCCGCAGCTTGGCCGCGCCTATCGCGAAGTCATCGGGCGCAATTTTCCGGCGATGACGGCGGTGCAGGTGGCGGGCCTGATGGAAGACGCGGCCCGCGTCGAGATCGAGGCCACCGCCATCATTCCCGACTGATTGCGCGGTGCGGCCGGGCTAGAATGGCAGTATGAAATCCTGTCATTCCGAATTCCTGCAGATTCGCGGCCGCCGCCTGCATGTGCGTCTCTGGGGCAGCGAGTCGGCGCCCCTGCTGGTGATGCTGCACGGCTGGTGCGATGTCTCTGCTTCCTGGCAGTTCGTGGTCGATGCCCTGCAAAACGACTGGCGCGTGGTGGCGCCCGACTGGCGCGGCTTCGGCCTGTCGCAGTGGAACAACGACGTCTATTGGTTTCCCGACTACATCGCCGATCTCGATGCCCTGCTGCTGCACTATTCGCCGCAGGAACCGGTGCGTCTGGTCGGGCACAGCCTGGGCGGCAACGCGGCCTGTCTGTATGCCGGTCTGCGCCCTGAGCGTATCCGCCGGCTGATCAATCTGGAGGGGCTGGGCCTGCGTCGCTATGTCCCCGACGAGGCGCCGGAGCGCTACGTGAACTGGCTCGACCAACTGCGCGACACGCCGAGCTTCCGTTCCTATCCCGATCGTGCCGCGTTTGCCGCGCGGCTGCGGAAGGAAAACCCGCGCCTGTCGGACCAGAAGGCGGCTTTCCTGGCGCAGCACATGGGCGAGGACGACGGGGCGGGCGGGATACACCTGGCCGCCGATCCGTTCCATCGCTGGGTCAATCCGACCATCTATCGGATCGAAGAAGCCATGGCGATCTGGCGCTTGGTGACGGCGCCCGTGCTCTGGGTCACGGCGGCGGACTCCTTCATTTTCAAGCAGCTGTTTGCCGTCGATTCCGCCGATTACCGCAGCCGCATCGCCTGTTTCCGCGATGTGCGCGAGGTGACGCTGGAGGACTGCGGCCACAACCTGCAGCACGACCAGCCGCAGCAGGTGGCGCGCCTGATCGAGGGGTTCGGCGCCGCATGAAGCCGCTCAACGCCGATCTCCACTGTCATTCGACGGTTTCCGACGGCCTGCTGGCGCCGGCCGACTTGGTGCGCCGCGCCTATGCCAATGGCGTCGAACTGCTGGCGCTCACCGACCACGACGAACTCGGCGGGCTGGCCGAGGCGCGCGCGACGGCGGACGAGGTCGGCCTGCGTTTCGTCGATGGTGTCGAAATCTCCATTTCCTGGGGCGACGACCAGACCGTGCATATCGTCGGCCTGGCTGTCGATCCCGCCGATGCGGCGTTGAGCGCCGGACTGCAGCAGATCAGGAGCGGCCGCGACGCGCGGGCCGGACGCATGGCGGCGGAACTGGACAAGGTGGGCATCCACGGCGCCTACGCAGGCGCGTTGCGTCACGCCGGCAATCCGGCGCTGGTCAGCCGTTCGCATTTCGCCCGCTACATCGTCGAGCAGGGGCATGCCAAGGACGTCAAGTCGGTGTTCGACTACTGGCTGGCCAAGGGCAAGCCGGGCTATGTCGAGCACGCCTGGGCGACGCTCGAAGACGCGCTGCGCTGGATAGTCGGCGCCGGCGGCATTGCGGTGATCGCCCATCCGGGACGCTACCGGCTGTCGCGAGCGGAACGGCACGAATTGTTCGGCGTCTTCAAGGATCTCGGTGGGCGCGGCATCGAAGTCTTGTCGGGTTCGCACAAGGACGACGAAGTGCGGGAGTTCTCGCGTATCGCCCGCGAATTCGGCTTCCTTGCGTCGCGGGCCTCGGACTTTCACGGACCGGGCGAGAGCTGGATTGACCTGGGGAAAATGCCCGACTTGCCCGAGGGCCTGACGCCGGTCTGGACCCAGCTCTGATCGCAGCGGACCGAAGACTTCATGCCGGCGGCGCAAAGGGCCGGTAAAATCCCGCGCTTCGTCTTCCGTCCCCGGTTCCCGGCATGGCCCAGCTATTCCACATTCATCCCGAGCATCCGCAGCCGCGCCTGATCAAGCAGGCCGCGGAAATCGCCCGGAGCGGCGGACTCATCGCCCTGCCTACCGATGCCGCTTACTCGCTGGCGGGGGTTGCCGGTTATGCGCCGCTGCTCGATCGCATCCGCCGCATCCGCGGGGTGGATGAACGGCATCACTTCACCCTGATGTGTCGCGACCTCTCCGAGATCGCCACCTATGCACGGGTGGACAATGCCCAGTATCGTTTGCTGAAGGCCACCACGCCGGGCAGCTACACCTTCATTCTGGAAGGCACGCGCGAACTGCCGCGGCGTCTCCTGCACCCCAAGCGCAAGACCATCGGCCTGCGCGTGCCGAATCATCCGCTGGCATTGGCGCTGCTGGAGGAACTCGACGAGCCGCTGTTGACCTCGACCCTGATCCTGCCGGGATCGGAGTCGCCGCTGGCCGATGCCGACGAGATCCGCGAACACCTGGAAAAACTGCTCGACCTGGTGATCGATGCCGGCCGGTGCGGCACGGCGATGACGACGGTGATCAACCTGACCGGTGCCCAGCCGGAACTGGTGCGCGCCGGCCAGGGACCGCTGGCGCCCTTCGGGCTCGAATGACGCTGTCTGCTAAAATCGCCCTTCCCATGAATGTTATCCAGACGCTGGCGATTTCCGCCCTGCCGATCATCTTTGCCATCACGCTGCACGAGGCGGCGCACGGCTATGCGGCAAGGCACTTCGGCGATCCGACGGCCTGGCAGATGGGGCGCATCAGCCTGAATCCCTTGCGCCATGTCGACATGGTGGGAACCCTGCTGGTTCCGGCGCTGATCCTGCTGGTTTCGGGGGGGGGCTGCTGTTCGGCTGGGCCAAGCCGGTGCCGGTGAATTTCGGCAACCTGCGCCGCCCCAAGCAGGACATGCTCTGGGTTGCTGCGGCCGGACCGGGCGCCAATCTGCTCATGGCGCTGTTCTGGGCGCTGGTATTGAAGCTGGCGATCGGTAGTCCCGAGATGATTTATGCCGAAGCCTTGAAGGAAATGGCGCGGGTCGGCATCAGTATCAACGGCGTGTTGATGGTGTTGAACTTGCTGCCCTTGCCGCCCCTGGACGGCGGACGCATAGCGGTCAGCCTCTTGCCGCCGCGCGCCGCGTGGAAATTTTCCCAGCTGGAACGCTGGGGCTTTCCGATCCTGCTGGCATTGTTGTTCCTCGGGGTGCTGAATACCATCCTGCGGCCCTTGTTGCGGTTGTTCAACTCCCTGATTCGAATCCTTTTTGGTTTTTGACATGTACGCAGAAAAAGTTCTTTCCGGCATGCGCCCGACCGGGCGCCTCCATCTCGGCCACTATCACGGCGTGCTTGCCAACTGGATCAAGCTCCAGCACGAGTACCCCTGCCTCTTCTTCGTCGCCGACTGGCATGCCCTGACCACGGCCTACGACGAACCGGGCACGATCACCGCCAACTCCAACGACATGGTCATCGACTGGCTGGCGGCGGGCGTCGATCCGTCGCAGGCGACGATTTTCATCCAGTCCAAGGTGCCCGAGCACGCCGAACTGCACCTGCTGCTGTCGATGATGACGCCCTTGAGCTGGCTGGAGCGCGTGCCGACCTACAAGGACCAGCAGGAAAAGCTGACCCACAAGGATCTGACGACCTACGGCTTTCTCGGCTATCCGCTGCTGCAGGCGGCCGACATCCTGATTTACCGCGCCAACCAGGTTCCCGTGGGCGAGGATCAGGTGCCCCATGTCGAATTCACGCGTGAAATCGCGCGCCGCTTCAACCACCTGTATGGCCGCGAACCCGGTTTCGAGGACAAGGCGCGCGAGGCTGTGAAGAAACTCGGCAGCAAGCGCGCCAAGCTCTACGACGAGTTGCGCACGCGCTACCAGGAGAAGGGCGAGAGTGAAGCGCTGGAACAGGCCCACGAGTTGCTGAACGAGGCGCAGAGCCTCTCCCTGGGCGATCGCGAGCGCCTCTTCGGCTGGCTCGAAGGCACGCGCAAGATGATCCTGGTCGAGCCCGATGCGCTGCTGACCCATGCCTCGCGCATGCCCGGTCTGGACGGCCAGAAGATGTCCAAGTCCTACGGCAACACCATCATGCTGCGCGAAGATGCCGAGACGGTCGGCAAGAAGATTCGCACCATGCAGACCGATCCGGCGCGGGTGCGGCGCACCGATCGGGGCGATCCCGAAAAATGCCCGGTGTGGCAGTTTCACCTGATCTATTCCGGCGAAGACGTCAGAAGCTGGGTGCAAAGCGGCTGCCGCTCGGCCGGAATTGGCTGCATCGAATGCAAGCAGCCGGTGATCGAGGGCGTGCTGCGCGAGCAGGAGCCGATGCGCGAGCGGGCCAAGATGTACGAGGAGGATCCTCAACTGGTCAAGAACATCATCGCCGACGGCTGCGAAAAGGCGCGCAAGCTGGCGCAGGAAACCATGCGCGACGTGCGCGAAGCGATCGGACTCGATTACTCGTGATCGACAACGCGTTACAGGGGCCGACTGCCGCTCCATTCGCCGCTCAGGTCGCCGCTCAGGTCGCCGTGTCCCCAGCGCCAACTCTTGCCGCGGGCGAGACGCTCGAGCATCACTGGCCGAAAGTCTATGGCGAGGTCATGGCGGAAATGCCGCGCGACCTGTATATCCCGCCGGATGCGCTGGAGATCATCCTCGATTCCTTCGAGGGCCCGCTCGATTTGCTGCTCTACCTGATTCGCCGCGCCAACATCAGCGTGCTGGACATTCCGATGGCGCCGCTCACGGCGCAATACCTCGTCTATGTCGAGGCCATGCGCAAGGGCAACCTGGAACTCGCCGCCGAATATCTGCTGATGGCGGCCATGCTGATCGAGATCAAGTCGCGCATGCTGCTGCCGCGTCCGCCCAAGGCGGAGAACGGTGAGCCGGAAGATCCGCGCGCCGAACTGGTGCGCCGCCTGATCGAATACGAGCGCATGAAGGCCTCGGCGGCAAGGCTGGACGAGATGCCGCAAGCCGGGCGCGACTACGAATGGATCACGGTATGGATTGCCGACAAGGTCGTCGAGCGCCAGCCCGAGGTCAGCCTGCATGACCTGCAGGTGGCCTGGCTGTCGCTGATGAAACAGGCGCGCGTGCATCAGCACCACAAGATCCATCGCGAGGAACTGTCGGTGCGCGAGCACATGAGCATCATCCTGCGTCGCCTGCAGGGCAGCGGCTACGTGGTGTTCGACCAGTTGTTCGACCTGACGCTGGGCGCGCAGGGGCTGGTGGTGAGCTTTCTGGCGATGCTGGAACTGGCGCGCGAATCCCTGATCGAGATTACCCAGAACGAGGCCATGGCGCCCATCTACGTGAAGTTGCCCGATGCTGCCGCTATATAAACCAGAAGACTACAAGCGCGTACTGGAAACCGCGCTGCTGGTGGCGGCCGAACCCTTGCCGCTGGCCGAGCTGAAAAAGCTGTTCGACGAAGAGTTCGACGACGATACCTGGCGTACACTGCTTGATGACTTGCGCCGTGACTGGGCCAATCGCGGCGCGGAGCTGGTGCAACTGGCATCCGGCTGGCGCTTCCAGACCCGCCCCGAATATCAGTCCTACATCGATCGGCTGAAGAACGACAAGCCGCCCAAGTATTCGCGGGCGGTGATGGAAACGCTGGCGATCATCGCCTACCGCCAGCCGGTGACGCGTGGCGACATCGAAGATGTGCGGGGCGTGGCAGTATCGCCGAACATACTGAAGGTGCTGGAAGGGCGTGGCTGGATCGATGCCGTGGGGCATCGCGATGCGCCGGGGCGCCCGGCGCTGTATGCAACGACAAGAAAGTTTCTCGATGACCTCGGCTTGCGCAGTCTCACCGAACTGCCGCCATTGACTGAAATTGAAAGGGTGATCGATCTTGGACAAACCGCAATCGCCGAAGCCTCCCCGATCCCGGCAGCGGGCTCCGAACAGCCGGACCTCGGCCACCCAGGCGCAGGGCAAGCAACAGAACGGCAACCAGGCGAACCCGCCGACGGGCAACTCCTCCTCTCCGAGCGGGAACCGCAAGGGCTCGCCGAACCGCCCATCGCGCAAGGCTAGTCCCTTCCGGCCGCCGCAAGGTTCGCCGCGGCTTCAGGCCGAAGCGGCGCCGCGCATTCGCGGCGGTTCGTCCTTGCCGGCTCACGCCAGGCGGCGCACCGAAGCCGTCTTCATCGATCCGCCCAAACTGCACAAGGCGCTGGCCGATGCCGGCTTCGGTTCGCGGCGCGAGCTCGAGCAGTGGATCGTCGCCGGCCGTGTCAGCGTCAATGGCCTGCCGGCGCATGTCGGCCAGCGCGTCGGCCCGGAGGACAAGATCCGCGTCAATGGCAAGCTCGCGCAGCTCAAGTTCCAGTTGCGCCTGCCGCGTGTGCTGGTCTATCACAAGCCTGAGGGCGAGATCGTTTCGAGGGACGATCCGGACGGTCGCCCCAGCGTGTTTGCCAAGCTGCCGCGGCTCAAGAGCGGGCGCTGGATATCCATCGGCCGCCTGGATTTCAATTCCTGCGGGCTGCTGCTGTTCACCAACGACGGCAATCTCGCCAATCGCATGATGCATCCGCGCTATGAAATCGAGCGCGAATACGCGGTGCGCGTGCTGGGCGAGGCGACCCCCGAAATGCTCGAACGCCTGCGCAGCGGCATTCAACTCGAAGACGGCCTCGCCAGTTTCAGCCTGATCGCCGAAGGCGGCGGCGAAGGCGCCAATCGCTGGTATCGCGTGGTTCTGTCCGAGGGGCGCAATCGCGAAGTGCGGCGCATGTTCGAGGCGGTAGGGCTGGTGGTCAGTCGTTTGATGCGCGTCCGTTACGGCCCGGTACATCTTTCGCCGCGGCTCAAGCGCGGCCAGTGCCGCGATCTGGAGCAGGGCGAGGTGCAGGAATTATTGAAGTTGCTGCCGGCCGAGCGCAAGACCACGGCACCTGGCGAATTCGCCGGAGACTTCGATGGTGAAGACGGGTTAGACGGTGATGACCTTGATGGCGATCGAATTGATTTGGCAGAGAAATGAGGCCTCTGCTATAATCTTTAGCCTTTGGTTGGCACCGTTCTCGGGAGAGAGAGAAGGAATGGGCTTTTTGGCCCATTTTCTATTTGTGCGCTGTATTCGTGTGGCGAGTGTGTGAGTTTGTATGCAACTGCTTGATTTGATTGAGACGACTGTTACGGGTTTGGGCTACGAACTGGTTGAATTCGAAACCAGTCCGCGGGCTCGGCTGCTGCGCGTCTTTATCGACAGGCCGGAAGGTGCCGCGGCGGACAAGGGCGGTATCAGCGTCGAGGACTGCTCCATCGTGAGCAACCAGCTCAGCCGCGTGTTCATGGTCGAGAACGTCGACTATGACCGCCTCGAAGTTTCCTCTCCCGGACTTGATCGTCCGCTGGTCAAGCCGGCGGACTACCGCCGCTTCGCCGGGCACGAGGTGCAGATCAAGCTGCGTGTTCCGCTGGGCAATCAGCGCAATTTCAGCGGTGCACTTGAAGGATTGCAGGAAGAGGGCGGAGTGGAAATGGTCTGCCTGCGGGTGAATGAAACACAGCATCGGTTTGCGCTCGAGAATATCGATCGGGCGCGCCTGGTGCCGAAGTTCTGATTAATGCTGGAGGACTCACATGAGCCGTGAATTGCTGCTGTTGGTCGATGCCCTGGCCCGCGAAAAGAATGTTCCGCGGGACATCGTCTTTGGCGCCCTTGAAATGGCGTTGGCGTCCGCGACGAAGAAGCGTACCAACGACGAAGCCGATGTGCGCGTCGATATCGATCGCGAAACCGGTGAATACGAGTCCTTCCGCCGCTGGCTGGTGGTGCCCGACGACATGGTCGAGAATCCCGAACTGCAGATCGGCCTGACGGCCGCGCAAAAGCAGATTCCGGACATCGTGCTCGAAGACTTCATCGAGGAAGGGCTTGAGCCCATCGATTTCGGCCGCATCGGCGCCCAGGCCGCCAAGCAGGTGATCCTGCAGAAGATCCGCGATGCCGAGCGCGAGCAGTTGCTCAATGACTTCCTCGATCGCAAGGAATTCCTCGTCAGCGGTACCGTCAAGCGCATGGAGCGCGGCAGCGCGATCATCGAGGCCGGCCGCATCGAGGCGCTGTTGCCGCGCGACCAGATGATTCCCAAGGAAAACCTGCGTCCCGGCGACCGCGTGCGGGCCTGGCTGATGAAAATCGATCGTCAGGCGCGGGGCCCGCAACTGATCCTGTCGCGCACCGCACCCGAGTTCATCATGAAGCTGTTCGAACTCGAGGTTCCCGAGATCGAAGACGGACTGCTCGAAATCAAGGCCGCCGCCCGCGATGCCGGCATGCGCGCCAAGATTGCCGTCAAGTCCAACGATCCACGGGTCGATCCGATCGGCACTTGCGTCGGCATGCGCGGGTCGCGCGTCACGGCGGTGACCAATGAGCTGTCCGGTGAGCGAGTCGACATCATCCTCTGGTCGGCCGATCCGGCCCAGTTCGTTATCGGTGCGCTGGCGCCGGCCGAAGTGCAGAGCATCGTGGTCGACGAAGAAAAGCATGCGATGGATGTCGTGGTCGATGAGGACAACCTAGCGATCGCCATCGGTCGCGGCGGACAGAACGTGCGTCTGGCCTCCGAACTGACCGGCTGGACCATCAATCTGATGACCATCGAAGAGTCGCAGAAGCGCTCCGAAACCGAACACAGCTCGATCCGCGCCCTGTTCGTCGAAAAGCTGGACGTCGACGAGGAGGTGGCCAACATCCTGATCGAGGAAGGTTTCTCGACACTCGAGGAAATCGCTTACGTGCCGCTGGCGGAAATGCTCGAAATCGACGCCTTCGACGAGGCCACGGTAACCGAGCTGCGCGAGCGCGCACGCAACGTGCTGCTGACCGAAGCCATCGTCGACGAAGAGCAGATGGAGAAGGTCGCCGACGACCTGCTGTCGCTCGAGGGCATGGACAAGCCGCTGGCGGCGAAGCTGGCAAAGAACGGCGTTACCGACCGCGATGCATTGGCGGACCTGGCAACCGACGAGTTGATGGAAATGACCGGCATCGATGCCGAGCGGGCGACGGCGCTGATTACTGTTGCGCGTGCCCACTGGTTCGCCGAAGAAGAATGAGAGGTAGGGCATGGCTTTGATGACTGTTTCCCAATTTGCGACCGAGCTGAAAATGCCGGCGCCGGCCCTGCTTGAGCAGCTGGCCAAGGCCGGCGTCACCAAGCAGGCATCCAATGACACCCTGTCGGAACAGGACAAGACGCGACTGCTCGATTACTTGCGCAAGTCGCACGGCGAAACCGCGCCCAAGGCCAAGATCACCCTGACCCGCAAGCAGACCAGCGAGATCAGGGCCTCGGATTCCACTGGCAAGGCGCGGACGATTCAGGTTGAGGTGCGCAAGAAGCGCGTATTCGTCAAACGCGATGCCAGCGAACTGGCGGCAGAAGCCGCGGTTGAGGCTCCCGTCGAAGTTGTCGCGACGCAGGAGCCTGTCGCAGTCGCAGCTCCGGAGCCCGTAGCGCCGGTGGTCGAGATCGTTCCGGTTGTCGAAATTCCGGTTCCCGTTCCCGTGGTGGCCGAGGCTCCCGTGGTCGAGGCTCCCGTGGTCGAAGCGCCTGTGGCGGAAGCACCGATCGTCAAGCCGGCATCGGTGACCCGGTCCGTGATCGACCCTGCCCAGCGCGCCTTGCGTGAAGCGGAATCGAAGCGCCAGGGCAAGCTTTCCGCGATCCAGGCGGCAGAGTTCAAGGAAAAGAACGAACGCGAAGCCCGTGCACGCGCCGAAGCCGAGGCGCGCCTGGCCGAGCAGGCGGCGCTGCTGGCCGCCGCAGAAGCCAAGAAGGCCAAGGAGGCCGCCGCCGCCGCAGGCGTCTCCGGCACCATACACAAGCCGGCCGCCAAGCCCGAAGACGGCAAGGCCAAGCCCGCGAAGAAGGACGCCTGGAAGGACGATGCCGCCAAGCGTCGCGCCATCAAGACTCGCGGCGACGCCGGCACGTCGGGTTGGCGCGGTTCCAAGGGCGGTGGCCGCCATGGCCGTCACGGCCATGCCGAAGAAATGCAGCCGCAGCAGCCGGTCGAGGCAATCGTGCGCGATGTGCATGTCCCGGAAACGATCTCCGTCGCCGATCTCGCGCACAAGATGACCGTCAAGGCCACCGAGGTCATCAAGACACTGATGAAAATGGGCTCCATGGTCACCATCAACCAGGTGCTCGATCAGGAAACCGCCATGATCCTGGTCGAGGAAATGGGGCATAAGGCCTTTGCCGCAAAGCTCGACGATCCCGATGCATTCCTCGCCGACGAAGGCGAGCACAAGGATGTCGAGCAGTTGCCGCGTGCACCGGTGGTCACCGTCATGGGTCACGTCGACCACGGCAAGACCTCCCTGCTCGACTACATCCGCAAGAGCCGTGTCGCGCATGGCGAGGCGGGCGGCATTACGCAGCATATCGGCGCCTATCACGTCGAAACGCCGCGCGGCATGATCACCTTTCTCGACACGCCGGGCCACGAGGCCTTCACGGCGATGCGTGCGCGCGGCGCCAAGGCGACCGACCTGGTCATCCTGGTGGTCGCCGCCGACGACGGCGTCATGCCGCAGACCAAGGAAGCCATTCATCATGCAAAGGCGGGCAACGTACCCTTGATCGTGGCCGTGACCAAGATCGACAAGCCCGATGCGAACCTGGAACGAGTCAAGCAGGAACTGGTTGCCGAAGGCGTGGTGCCGGAAGAATACGGTGGAGACTCGCCTTTTGTCGGCGTCTCGGCCAAGACCGGAGAAGGCATCGACTCCTTGCTGGAACAGGTGCTGCTGCAGGCCGAGGTGCTGGAACTCACGGCACCGGTGGATGCGCCGGCCAAGGGTTTGGTGATCGAAGCGCGCCTGGACAAGGGCAAAGGCCCGGTGGCGACCATCCTGGTGCTGTCGGGCACGCTGCGTCGCGGCGATGTGCTGCTGGCGGGGGCGGTGTTTGGACGCGTACGTGCCATGATCGACGAGAACGGCAAGTCGATCGATGCGGCAGGCCCCTCGATCCCGGTCGAGATTCAGGGCCTCACCGATGTGCCGGCGGCCGGCGACGAAAGCATGGTTCTCCTCGACGAGCGCAAGGCGCGCGAAATCGCCTTGTTCCGCCAGGGCAAGTTCCGCGACGTCAAACTGGCCAAACAGCAGGCGGCCAAGCTGGAGAACATGTTCGAGCAGATGGCCGAAGGCGAAATCAGGACCTTGCCCCTGATCATCAAGGCCGACGTACAGGGTTCGCAGGAAGCCCTGGTGCAGTCCTTGAACAAACTGTCCACGGCCGAAGTCAAGGTCAGCGTGATACACGCCGGTGTCGGCGGCATCAGCGAATCCGACATCAACTTGGCGGCGGCCTCCAAGGCCGTGGTCATCGGCTTCAATACACGTGCCGACGTCGGCGCGCGCAGGGCCGCCGAAAGCCTGGGCGTCGACATCCGCTACTACAACATCATTTATGCCGCCGTGGACGAAGTGAAGGCTGCCTTGTCCGGCATGCTGGCGCCTGAAAAGCGGGAAGTCGTTCTCGGCCTGGTCGAGATTCGCCAGGTGTTCCGGATTTCCCGCATCGGCGCCGTCGCCGGTTGCATGGTGCTGTCCGGCATCGTCAAACGAAACGCCTCGGTACGGGTGCTGCGCAACAACACGGTGGTGCACACGGGCGAACTGGATTCTCTCAAGCGCTTCAAGGATGATGTCCGCGAAGTCAAGGAAGGTTTTGAGTGCGGTTTGAGCCTCAAGAACTTCAATGACATCAACGAGGGCGATCAGCTCGAGGTGTTCGAGGTTCAGGAAATCGCCCGCACCCTGACCTGATCCGCAATGGCCACCCGACGCGGCTCATGTCAAGGCGCAGGTCACGGTTATGCGCGCTCTGACCGCGTTGCCGAGCAGATCCGCCGCGAACTGGCGGATCTGCTGCGTTTCCATCTCAAGGATCTGCGCATCGCGCCCAAGCTGACGCTGGTTACGCTGACCGCGGTCGAGGTGACTGCCGATTATGCCCATGCCAAGGTGTTCTACACATCCCTGACCGATCCAGCGGACAACGAGATGATCGCCGAGGGCCTGCAGCACTCTGCCAGCTTCCTGCGCCGCGAGCTGGGCCGCCGGATTCGCATTCATCATGTACCCGAGCTGCATTTCGTCTTCGACCCCTCGGTGCAGGAGGGCTCGCGTCTGTCCAAGCTGATCGACGAGGCGGTGGAGTCCGACAAGAAGCTGCACGACGATTGAGCACGGTGCAGGCAAAGGCCGGCAAAGTTCCGCGCCGCAAGCTCGACGGCGTGCTGCTGCTGGACAAGTCCATCGGCATTTCGTCGAATCACGCCCTGCAGGCGGCACGTCGCCTCTATCGTGCCGAAAAGGCCGGCCATACCGGAACGCTCGATCCCCTGGCGACCGGCCTGCTGCCCTTGTGTTTCGGCGAAGCGACAAAATTTTCCGGTGAGTTGCTCAATGCCGACAAGCGCTATGTGGCGACGGTGCAACTCGGGCTTACCACCGACACCGCGGATGCCGAAGGCAGCGTGCTGCAGCGCCGTCCGGTAACCAGCAGCCTGGCCGACGTGGAGGCTGCATTGGCGGCCTTTGTCGGCGAACTCGACCAGGTGCCGCCGATGTATTCGGCGCTGAAGCGCGACGGCAAGCCGCTTTACGAGTATGCCCGGGCCGGAATCGAAGTCGAGCGCGCGGCGCGGCGCGTCTGCATCCATGAACTGCGCCTGCTGGCCGGGCAAGCTGATTTTGCCAACGGCCGCTTTGTCTTCGAAGTTCATTGCAGCAAGGGAACCTATGTGCGAACCCTGGCTGCCGACATCGGTGATCGCCTTGGC
Source organism: Sulfuritalea sp. (assembly GCA_034376265.1). Classification (GTDB taxonomy): domain Bacteria; phylum Pseudomonadota; class Gammaproteobacteria; order Burkholderiales; family Rhodocyclaceae; genus Sulfuritalea. The sequence continues at coordinate 46,431 of JAXMJU010000179.1, read as the reverse complement.
TGCGGCGCGCATCTGGCGGCCCTGCGCCGCACCGGCATCGGCGTGCTGGGCGTCGTCCAGGCGTATTCGCTGCCAACGCTCGAAGCAATGACAGCCGAGGCACGCGATGGCCTGCTGCTGCCGCCCGATGCCCTGCTGGCCAGTCTGGCCGAAGCCCAACTCGATGCGGCCGATGCGGCCCGATTGAGGCACGGCCAGGCGGTTCGCTGGTCGGGCGAGGAGGGCAGCCGATTGCGCGTTTATGACGCGGAACACTGCTTTATCGGAATCTGCCGGCAAGCCGCCGACGGCTGGCTGCAAGCGCAGCGGCTGGTCGCGGGTGCCTAGGTAAGGAAATAGCGCTTAATGCTTGATCAGAATACATTCAGAACGCTATAATTCGCGGTTCTCCAAGAGCCCAACATCACAGGATCAGCAAGGAAACCACAATGGCAATTTCTACTACCGACAAAGCCAAGATCGTCACCGACTACCAGCGTGCCCAGGGTGACACCGGCTCTCCCGAAGTTCAGGTGGCGCTTCTCACGGCGCGCATCAATGACCTGACGGGTCATTTCAAGGCACATACCAAGGATCATCATTCACGTCGCGGCCTGCTCATGATGGTCAGCCAGCGCCGCAAGTTGCTGGATTACCTGAAGCGCAAGAACGCAGACGGCTATCGTTCGCTGATCGAGCGCCTTGGTCTGCGCAAGTAATTTTCTCGCCCAAGCGCCGGTCCGGGACATTGCCACGCGCGATGCACTGTGCGCCCTTACTGCGCAGGCTTGCTGATCAGGCCGGTGCAGCCGTGAAGGCTGTGCCGGCTTTTATTTTTTGCTGAAAGGAATTGTCGTGTTGAATCCAATCAAGAAGAGTTTTGCTTACGGTGAACACACCGTAACCCTGGAAACTGCCGAAATCGCCCGCCAGGCTGGCGGCGCGGTCATGGTCACCATGAATGACACCGTCGTTCTGGCGACGGTGGTCGGCGCACGTAACGCCAAACCCGGACAGGATTTCTTCCCCCTGACCGTCGACTACCAGGAGCGGACCTACGCCGCCGGCCGCATCCCCGGCGGTTTCTTCAAGCGCGAGGGACGTCCGTCGGAAAAGGAAATCCTGACCTGCCGCCTCATCGATCGCCCCTTGCGTCCGCTGTTTCCCGACGCGTTCTACAACGAAGTGCAGGTTGTGTGTACCGTGATGTCGTGCAACCCCGAGATCGATCCGGATATTCCGGCGATGCTCGGTGCGTCGGCCGCCATGGCTATTTCCGGCATCCCGTTCAGCGGCCCGATCGGCGCCGCCCGCGTCGGTTACATCGATGGCAAGTACGTCCTGTGCCCGACCAAGACCCAATTGGAAAACACGCAACTGGATCTGGTGGTCGCCGGTACCGAGGCCGCCGTGTTGATGGTCGAATCCGAGGCCAAGCAGCTTTCCGAAGAGATCATGCTGGGTGCCGTGGTGTTTGGTCACGAGCAGATGCAGGCCGCGATCAAGGCCATCAATGAACTGGTGGAAGTCGCCGGCAAGCCGGAATGGGATTGGCAGCCGCCGGCAAAGGACGAGCCGCTGATCGCGCGCGTCGCCGAACTGGCCGAAGCCCAATTGCGCGAGGCCTATCGCATCACCAGCAAGCAGGATCGTACGCAGAAGACCCGTGAAATCACCAAGCAGACCATTGCCGCCCTGACCGACGGTGTCGACAACCCGCCCGATTCGAACCTGGTCGGCAACACCGTGTTCGATCTGGAGGCAAAGATCGTCCGCAGCCAGATTCTCAACGGCGAGCCTCGCATCGACGGCCGCGATACGCGCACCGTGCGCCCGATCGTGATCCGCAACGGCGTGCTGCCCCGCACCCACGGTTCGGCGCTGTTCACCCGCGGCGAGACGCAGGCGCTGGTCATCGCCACGCTGGGCACCGGCCGCGACGAGCAGATCATCGACGCACTGCAGGGCGAGTATCGCGATCGCTTCATGCTCCACTACAACATGCCTCCCTATGCCACCGGTGAAACCGGCCGCGTCGGTACGCCGAAGCGCCGCGAAATCGGCCACGGTCGTCTGGCCAAGCGCGCGCTGCTCGCCGTGCTGCCGTCACCGGAGGAATTTGGTTATTCGATGCGTGTCGTCTCCGAAATCACCGAGTCCAACGGTTCGTCGTCGATGGCTTCGGTGTGCGGCGGTTCGCTCGCCCTGATGGATGCCGGCGTGCCGCTCAAGGCGCATGTCGCAGGCATCGCCATGGGTTTGATCAAGGACGGTCCCCGCTTTGCCGTGCTGACCGACATTCTCGGCGACGAGGATCACCTCGGCGACATGGATTTCAAGGTGGCGGGTACCGAAGGCGGCATCACGGCGCTGCAGATGGACATCAAGATCCAGGGCATCACCAAGGAAATCATGCAGGTCGCGCTGGCTCAGGCCAAGGAAGCGCGTTTGCTGATCCTGGAAAAGATGCAGGGCTCGATGTCGGGTCATCGCGAGGAGGTTTCCACCTTCGCGCCGCGCATGATCCACATCAAGATCAACCCGGAAAAGATTCGCGATGTGATCGGCAAGGGTGGCGCCGTGATTCGCGCGCTGACGGAAGAAACCGGTTGCGTGATCGATATCGAGGACGATGGCTCGATCACCATCTCTTCGGTCAATGCCGACGCTGCGCAGGTCGCCAAGAAGCGTATCGAGGACATTACGGCCGAAGTCGAAGTCGGACGCATCTACGAAGGCACCGTGCTGCGCCTGCTCGATTTCGGTGCGATCGTCAGCCTATTGCCGGGCAAGGATGGCCTGCTGCATATTTCGCAGATTGCCAGCGAACGGGTGAATGCCGTCGCCGACTACCTCAAGGAAGGCCAGATCGTAAAGGTCAAGGTCATCGAGACCGACGACAAGGGCCGTGTGCGCCTGTCGATGAAGGCCATCGCCGCAGAAATAGCGGCGCCTGCGGCCGGCGAGTAAGACTCGGCTTGCATGCAGCAAAAAAGGACGCCTCGGCGTCCTTTTTTGTTGGCGGGCATTGCGTCCGCGGGCGTAATCGGCGGGCTTGGCGGATTACTTGCCGACCTGCTTTTCGCGGTGCTCTTCGAGCGTCTTGCAGTCGATGCAAAGCGTTGCGGTGGGGCGTGCCTCCAGACGCTTGAGACCGATCTCGACGCCGCAGGAATCGCAATAGCCATACTCGCCGCTTTCGATGCGGGCAATCGACTCGTCGATCTTCTTGATCAGCTTGCGTTCGCGATCGCGGTTCCGCAGCTCGAGCGCGATGTCGGATTCCTGGCTGGCGCGATCGTTGGGATCGGCAAACACCGTCGCTTCGTCCTGCATGGTATGGACGGTGCGCTCGATATCCTCGCTCAATTCGTCCTTCAGCGAGGCCAGGATGTCGCGAAAGTGTCCAAGTTGCTTGGCGTTCATGTAGTCCTCACCCTTCTTCGGGGTGTAGGGCGGAAATTGCTTCTTGTGCAGTAGATCTTCAGCCATTGCAGAATGTCCGTTTTTTCGGAGAACCGGCTTTATAAACGAAACGGGGGCTGACCGCAAGTCGGGTATTTGTATACCCCATCACGGTATTTGATTGACCGTCATGGAGCGGCTTCGGTAGAATTGCGCCCGTTCGGGGTGTGGCGCAGCCCGGTAGCGCGCTTGCTTTGGGAGCAAGATGTCGAGAGTTCGAATCCCTCCACCCCGACCAACGGATTCAATCGCATACGACTGTCGCCTACAGTCATCACATGAGAGTCATGGCCGCTTGGTCCGGATTCTTCGGAATATCCCAAAGCAGGCTTCATACTGCCCCCATCCGGTTCGGGCAGTAGCGACAATATTGTGTCGATCCTGCGGCTTGTTTGCCGTGAAGATATTCCGTCGGCCGTCGCCTTGTCGGCAGGCGCCACAGGCGTCCTCGGTTGTTCCGCCACGCGGCCACGGCAAGGCCCATGGGAACTCGCCGCGTTCGCCGCCGGTCGAATGGTGGTCGGCGTGGAGGAACGATCATGAGCAAGAAATGGATTGCTTACGGTTTTTGCCTGACGCTCTCGGCGTGCGCAGGCTATGACGGCGCCGGATTGCGACCCGGAGCCAGCGGTGACGAAGTCCGCGCGGCCATGGGCGAACCAGGCACGATCTGGCACGAAGCCGACGGCGGCGCCACTTGGGAATATCCGCGCGGACCGCAAGGCCTGCACACCTACATGGCGCGCCTGGGCAGCGATGGCCGCCTGCGCGAAATCCGCCAGGTGCTGAATATGGAGACCTTCGCCGGCATCCGTTCCGGGACCATGACGCGTGAGGAGGTGCGCCAGTTGCTGGGCGCACCGGCACGCGAACTCTACTTCGAGCGCAGGAACGAGCAGGTCTGGGACTACCGCTATTTCGACGAGACGAGCAGGTATGACTATGCGTTTAGTGTGCATTTCAATCCACAGGGTGTCGTGAGCGGGACCCAAAGCACGCCGGACGACCCGCGCTACTTCTCATCCGGCCCCGACGGGCTCAACTGATAGACGCGCCCCGTCGGGCGCATGGAAAAGCAGGCGCAAGGCCAAGCGGCTTGGTTTCATCCCGCGGGACGGGAACATAGCGTTCGTCTGCATCGCGGTGAACTTGTCACTTTTGGCGTTAAGGCTAAGATCAAAAATTGACAGGGACAAAACTCCCTGGTTGGCGACATTCCTCAATCAGTCCAGTGTTTGGCTTGGCTTGGTGGCCTGCCGGAGCAGCGGCCCGAGTCAATGGGAGGTGCCATGCGTCTGTTGCTGTTTCTCCTTGGCCTCTGGTTTGCATCGTCTTCATGGGCAGCCTCTGTCCACGTACTGTCGGTGCGGGGCGCCATCGGGCCCGCCAGCGCCGATTTTGTGGCGCGCGGCATCGAAAAAGCCATCGCAGCGGAGGCCAAACTGGTGGTGATCGAGCTGGACACGCCCGGGGGCCTGGACACCTCGATGCGCGACATCATCAAGGCGATCCTTGCCTCCCGCGTGCCGGTGGCGACTTACGTCGCGCCTCAGGGTGCACGCGCTGCCAGCGCCGGCACCTACATTCTTTATGCCAGTCATATCGCCGCCATGGCTCCTGCCACCAACCTGGGTGCGGCGACGCCGGTGGAACTGATGCCGGGGAGCGCACCCGGCGGCGTGCCGGAGAAGAAAGGAGAGAAACCCGCGGCTACGCCGCCGCAGGATGCCAGGACCAAGAAAGCGGTCAATGACGCCAGCGCCTACATCCGGGGCCTGGCCGAATTGCGCGGACGCAACGTGGACTGGGCGGAACGCGCGGTGCGCGAGGGGGTGAGCCTTTCGGCCGATGCGGCGCTGAAGCAGAAGGTGGTGGATGTGGTAGCGGCCGACCTCGGCGACCTGCTGAAGCAGGTTCATGGCCGCAAGATAAAGCTGGCCACTGGGGAGATCACGCTGGATACCGTCGCGCTTGCCGTCACCCGCGTCGAACCCGATTGGCGCAGCCGCCTGCTCGCCGTGATCGGCGACCCCAGCATCGCCTACGTTTTGTTGTTGCTGGGTATCTACGGCTTGATTTATGAATTCATGAACCCCGGCATGCTGTTCCCCGGCGTGGTCGGCGGCATCTGCCTGTTGCTGGCCCTGTTCGCACTGCAATTGATGCCTGTCAGCTACGTCGGTTTGGCGTTGATCATACTCGGCGTCGCAATGATGCTGACGGAGGCATTTCTGCCCAGCTTCGGCGTGCTGGGCCTGGGCGGCATCGTTGCGTTTGTGCTCGGCTCGGTGATGCTGATCGACACCGACCTGCCGGGATTTGGCGTTTCCTGGATGTTGATCGCGCCGCTGGCGGGGGTTTCCGCCCTGCTCAGCATAGGCGTCGGCGGCATGGTGCTGCGCGCGCGCGGGCGGCCGGTGCTGACCGGCACCGAGGCAATGGCGGGCAGCGAGGGCGAGGTTCTGGAAGACATCGAACCTGGGGAAAGCGGAGGTTGGGCGCGCGTGCACGGCGAGCGATGGCGGGTACGCAGTCGCGTTGCGTTGGCGCGCGGGACAAGGGTAAGAGTCGGGGCGCGACACGGTCTGACCCTGGACGTGGAGCCGATCGACTCACGGAGCAAGGAGAGCGAACATGTTTGAAATCGGTGGCCTGACGGCCTTGTTGGCTGCGGCGGCGCTGGTCGCCTCCAGCTTTCGCATACTGCGCGAATACCAGCGCGGCATCGTGTTCATGCTCGGACGCTTCTGGAAAGTCAAGGGGCCGGGCCTGGTGCTGGTGATTCCCGGCGTACAGCAGATGGTGCGGGTGGACCTGCGCACCGTGGTGTTCGACGTGCCCAGCCAGGATGTGATCTCGCGCGACAATGTATCGGTAAAGGTCAATGCGGTGGTGTATTTCCGCGTCATCGATCCGGCCAAGTCCATCCTGCAGGTGGAAGACTACCTGAACGCCACCAGCCAGCTCGCGCAGACCACCCTGCGTTCGGTGCTGGGCAAGCACGAGCTGGACCAGATGCTGGCCGAGCGCGAGACCCTCAACATCGATATCCAGCAGGCCCTGGACACGCAGACCGACGCCTGGGGCATCAAGGTCTCCAATGTCGAGATCAAGCACGTGGACATCGACGAGTCCATGGTACGCGCCATCGCCAAGCAGGCAGAGGCGGAGCGTGAGCGGCGTGCCAAGGTCATCCATGCGGAAGGCGAATTGCAGGCCGCGGAGAAGTTGCTGGCAGCGGCGGAAATTCTCGCCCGACAACCGCAGGCCATGCAGCTGCGCTATTTGCAGACGCTCGCTGGCATCGCCGGCGACAAAACCAACACCGTCGTCTTCCCGGTACCGGGAGACTTCATGAATCTGCTGCGTCCGCAGCCGCCGGGAAGCGGGGGCTGAATTCGGCGCGACGAAGCTCGTTCAGGCCGACGTCCCTTCACCACCGGAGCGCGCCGCCTCGACAGCCAACTGCACCGCCGCATATTCCTGCCGGATCGCAGCCATGCGCCGGCCGAGATTGCGTGTCGCGCTGAAAGGTTTGACGAGGTAGTGATCCATTCCGGCGGTAATGCAGATTTCGCGGTTGCACTTGAGGGCGCTGGGGGGCAACCCGACTATCGGAAGCCGGGCCGGCGCCGCTGCTTCCGTCGCTTGCTGCGGACGCAGCAGTCTACGCGCGGAGCGCCGCCCGCAGTCGCGACAATTCCATCTGTTCCAGCGCGACCTGCTTGTGACCCGCACCGGCGAACTTGCCGACATCTACTCCTTTGGTATTAGCTGTCTGCTTGGAGCACCGCGCGTCGCGAACTTCCTGATCGCGGAACGCCTGCTTGTCGATTAGTATCTGTCCGGCGCGGCGCGGGATGGAACGATCGCCGGAGAAATCCAACCAGACATCCGGCACGGCGGCCTCGTTCGGCGCATGGCCGAGTGGTGGGTGCACGGCCCGCCGCCGCACAGGCAGACTTGAATCGGGCGCCCGCGCTTTGGGCTAGAATAATTGAATTGGGTTGCAGCCGGTTGGGAGCTCCGAGCGGCCCCGACTCGATGCCTACCGCTTCCGGTAACCGATAGGTTTGATAAGGGGTGACATGCTCGATTTCCTGGCACAGGGAAAGTGGCTCGCGGTTGTGCTGGCACCGGTTTTGGCGGCTGGGTTGACCCGTGCACTGATGGTTCCGGCCGCGCGCTGGGGCCTGATCGATCACCCGGGACATCGCAAGGTGCATGACCATCCGACCCCGCTGGTGGGCGGACTGGCCATGTTGCTGACGCTGATCGTGCTTCAAGTCGCGGTCGGCCGCGTGCCCTTCGAAAGCTGGAGCCTGCTGATTGCCTTGCTGCTGGTTACGGCCATCGGCGTGGCTGACGATGCGCACGAACTCAGCCACCGCGCCAAATTCGTGGCCCAGGCCCTGGGTGCAGTTGTGATCGTTTCCGGCACATCGGTCTGGGTGACGAACCTTGGGGACCTGGCGGGGCTCGGCGCCATCGATCTGGGCAAATGGTCGCTGCTGGTCACGATCATCGCATTCGTCGGCGTTATGAACGCGATCAACATGATCGACGGCCTGGATGGGCTTGCCGGCAGTGTCTCCCTGGTTCCGGTCATGTTCCTGGCATTCCTGGCAGCGACCGGAGATGCGACGGGGATGTTGTTCGAGCTGTTGCTGTTTGCCGGAACGATTCTCGGCTTCCTGTCGCTCAATGTCAGGCTGGCCGGACGCCGCAAGGCGCTGGTCTTCATGGGCGATACCGGCGGCATGGTGATCGGGATGCTGCTGGCCTGGTATTCCGTCAAGCTCGCCGGATCACCTGCATCGGCAATCAATCCGATTACTGCCGTATGGATTCTGGCGGTACCGCTGCTCGAAATGGGCAGCGTCATGCTGCTGCGCTTGTCCCAACGGAAAAGTCCCTTTCACGCGGATCAACAGCACATGCACCACATCCTGCTGAAGGCGGGTTATTCGGTGAATCAAGTGGTGGCGATCAAGATGGGCTTTTCACTGATGTTTGGCACGATCGGTATCGCGGCCGAACGTTATGGCGCTCCGGAAGCCGTGATGTTTTTCGGATTCCTCGGGCTCTGGGGCAGCTATGTGGTCGGACTGGCGAACCCGAAAGGCCTGCAGGCGATCACCCGGCGCCTGATTCGGCCCCTCTCTGTGTGATCCGGCTCCGGCCTGGCATGACGGCGATCGCAAAGTTAATCTGTTTTATTCTGACGTTCTGGCTGGTGCTTGCACCCGCGCACTCTGCCGTGTCGACCAAGGCCAAGGCAGACGCCAAGCCTGGCGTCACCACTAGCGCCAAAGCCAAGGCCAAGCTCAAGGCCAAGGCGAAATCCAAGGCGAAATCCAAGTCCAAGTCCAAGTCCAAGGCGACCCAGACGAGTCACACCATAAGTTCCGTACGTACCTCCGGTTTCTACCCGCCGGACGAAAGCAGTCTGGATGCCGAGGTCGCCGTCTCGCGCCGGATTCTGGCCGCCAACCCGCGCGATGTCGGGGCACGAGTGCGCCTCGCGCGCGCTGCGGTGGCACTCATCGACTTGTTGTTGGATGCGGAGGCGGTGGGCAATTCGATCAAAGCCGAGCGTCTGTCGCGGAAACTCCGCGAGGATCTGCATGACACGGGTTGGCGCATACAGAAAATGTCGCAGAAAGGCGATCTGCGGGCCAGTCAGGCCAGTGGCTTTCTTCTGGGCCGCGGCATCCTGTTGCAGAAGGATGCGGAAAAATCCTGCACCGAATTTCTTGCGGCGGCGGAGCAGTTCGCGCCAGCCGCCTGGCACGCGGCCCAATGCCTGATGGAAACCTCGTCCGACAAGGCCTGGGTGCTAATGGACCGTGCCGCCGGGAGAGGACATGCGACCGCGCAGGAATGGATGGGACGTCGCTGCCTGGGCGAGTTCGGGGCCAAAGAGAAGGACTTTGCCTGTGCCAGGGCTTACTTGGCCCAATCTGCCAGCCAGGGCCGGTCCCGCGCCCAAACTCTGCTGGCCTACCTGCTGATGAACGGTCAAGGAGGGCCCGTCGATGTGTCCAGGGCAACACGCTTGTACAAACTGGCAGCGGAGCAGGGGGATGCCGATGCGCAGAACAACCTCGGCGAAATTCATGAAATGGGCCGTGGCACGACTGCGAATCTGGATGAAGCCTTGACCTGGTATGAACGTGCGGCGGCACGCGGGCTGGGGTCGGCCCAGTTCAACGCGGGCCGCCTTTGGGCCGTCGGGGTCGGCGACCGGAAGGATCCTGCAAAGGCGCGTGCCTTGCTTGTTCAGGCCGAAGCCAATGGCGTTGCCCAGGCCAGGCAGGTACTCGAATGGCTCGATCGGCAGAGCCCGCCGGCGCCGGATGCATCCGCCGAGAAGGCACCTGCAGCCAGCAATTCTCAATTTTAAATCAGGTTGAAGTATGGATGGATGTAACTGGGTGATGGTGGGGGTCGTCTAGCCGGTGTCGCGCGGCTCGGGGTTGGGGCGTTTGATCATGAACTGCATCCGATGATTCCAATCATTGAACGGCAAGTAGTGGATCAAGGCGCGCAAATGCTCGAAGAATGTCCGTCGAGACGGGAGCGAGTCGCGAACGGCGCGGTAGGGTGCATCGATTCAGTCAAGTGTGGTGTGAACCAGGAAGGCCAGCAGGATCATGGTCGCAAACAAGTTCGACAGATGCTGCTTGCCATGGCCGAAGTTGTGTTCGAAGTGGTAGCCCTTGGTTTTGAGCGTGTTGTTATTCTCGTTCTCGATCTTCCTTGCAGGTAAACAGGAAGTTGGCGTGTTGTCCAAGCACCCGCTCGCAATGCCGCTGGTGGCAATACAGATCGTCGCCCAGATAAGTGACGCCCCATGCCGCATAGTGCCGTTGATCGAGCGGAAGTCGTCGAGATAGCCATCACGGTACAGCTCGTCGCTGATTGTGGCCATGAGCGGGAACAGCGTTTCCGGCGGCACCGGATCAAGCACATTACGAATCTGGTTGTCGCTGGGAATCTCATGGACCCCAAAGAGCGATGCGGCGTTGTTCTTGCCCTGCTGCTTTTGCATTCGCACCTGGCTGTCGAGGAACGACGGGCTTTGGGTAATGAATATCGAGAAGGCAGACAGCGCCGCATCTTGCATGACATAGCGCTGGTTGTTGCTCTTACCTCGCGTGTCCGGCAGACCTGAAAAAACCGCACCAATCCGCTGAATCAGAATCGCGGCGCTCAATGGCGCAGAGGGTGGGCGAACAGCTGGACTGATAGCGGTAACTCGTGATCTGTCGAACGGCCGACAGAGCGACGTTAACATCATAACAAACTGTTTACAAGCACTATTTTGTCATCACGGAACAGAGAGCGATTGCCGCCCCTATTCTCTGGCGTAATGCACGACGTTCACTGCCTTCCTCGCCGTCTTGCAAAGTCAGATTTTGAATTGAGAATTGCTGGAATCTGCGAAATATTAATTTGTCCTCTCAAAGGCCGGTCGTATTGATCTGCAGGCAGGGATGGGACAGTTCCCAAAGTTCCTCGAAGCGTTGCCGCCAGGGATTGATGTAGGTGGGGGCGTCGAGGATCAACGCGCTACGCGGTTGATCGGCGTGAAACCGGCGGACGCCATGGCTTTCGTCCGCCAGTATGTGGGTGTCGGCCAGGTGGCGAAGGTTGTCCGGGCTCTGACGCACGTCGATTACATGCGAAAAACGGGAAATGAGTCGCGTCAGGCGTGGCAAATTACGCTCCAGCGGACCAGGATCGTGCAGCACCATGCGTATCCCGTGTATGCCGCCGCCTCGCAGAAAATCCGTCAACGCCGCAAGACGTGCCGTGTCTTCGAACTTCAAAGCAACAAGATCGCGGTCGAAAATCAGGATTTCACGTTCCGCCCTGGTCAGAATCGTATCGCAGGCCTGGCGGTAATCGGCTTCGCTGGTCAGCAATTGATAGTTGGGAACCATGACGAAGCTGCTCGAATCTCCTGATCGCCGATTTCGGAATGCCCTGGACTGTCGCGGGTTGCGGTGGCAGACACGGGCATCTTCCTGCCGGGCAAAGCGACAAGACCAGGATTCAGGCGCCGATTATAATCGCCCCCTTTTGCTGAACAGGCTCCGACTTCATCATGCCGCTAGCAGATATCGAATCCCTGGATCACGAAGGACGCGGCGTCGCGCACGTTGATGGCAAGGCGATTTTCATCGAAGGCGCACTACCCGGCGAAGCGGTCGACTACGCCAGTTACCGGCGCAAACCGAGTTACGAAAAGGCTCATGTCCTGCGCGTCTTGCACGGATCGAGCCAGCGGGTGGCGCCGCCTTGTCCGCACTTCGGCACCTGCGGTGGCTGCTCGATGCAGCACCTGCATCTGGCCGGCCAAACCGCCGCCAAGCAGCGCGTGCTGGAAGATGCCCTCTGGCATATCGCCCGCCTCAAGCCCGAACAACTCCTGCCGCCGATTGCTGGCACCGGCTGGGGCTATCGGCTGCGCGCCCGTCTCTCGGTGCGCTACGTGGCAAGCAAAGGCGGCGCACTGATCGGCTTTCGCGAAAAGCACAGCAGCTATGTGGCGTTGATGGATTCCTGCCCCGTCTTGCCGCCGAATGTATCCGCATTGATCCCTGCGCTCAAGATCCTGGTCGAGGGCATGTCGCAACCGGACCGCATGCCGCAGATCGAGGTAGCCGTGGGCGGTTCGCGCACGGTGCTGTTGTTGCGCCATCTGGAGCCATTGACGTCCGACGATCTGGATCGATTGCGGCAGTTTGCCGACGAGCACGGGATCATTTGGTATTTGCAGGCAGGGGGCCCGGATACCGTGGTGCTGTTCCATCCGGCCGATGCGAGCTTGCTGAGCTACGAACTGCCCGACTTCGGCCTCGAGTTGCTGTTCCATCCGACCGAATTCACCCAGGTCAATCATGGCGTGAACCGCATGCTGGTGCGCCGCGCCATGGCTCTGTTGAAGCCGCAGGGCGGGGAGAGGATTGCGGATCTGTTTTGCGGTCTGGGCAACTTCACCCTGCCTGTCGCGCGCATGGGGGCGACTGTGCTGGGCGTCGAGGGCAGCGCCGCGCTGGTCAGCCGAGCCCGGCAAAACGCGACCCACAATGGCCTCGCGTCGCGCTGCGAATTTGCCGTTGCCAACCTGTTCGCGGCGACCGAGCAAAGCTTTGCCGCGCTGGGCGCCTTCGACAAACTGCTGATCGATCCGCCGCGCGAAGGCGCGATAGCACTGGTCAAGGCGCTGCCCGCAGAAGGCGGCCCGCGCCGCATCGTTTACGTATCCTGCAGCCCGGCCACGCTTGCGCGCGACGCGGCAGTTCTGGTACACGAAAAAGGCTATGGTCTCCAGGCTGCCGGCATAGCCAACATGTTCCCGCATACCTCGCATCTGGAGTCGATCGCTTTATTCGGGAAATGACCCGTCGTTGAATGGAAAACGGCGACCGAAGTCGCCGTTTTTACACCTGGATCGCCGTTGCGTCAGCGCCAACTCTGCTTCAGTCACGGTCCCCGGTGAACGCCATCAGCAGATTCAGCAGGCTGACAAAGACGTTGTAGACATCCAGATATACGGCCAGGGTTGCCGTGATGTAGTTGGTCTCGCCGCCCTGCACGATGCGGTTGATGTCGTAAAGGATGTAGGCGGAGAAGAGGACTACCGCAATAGCGGAAATTGCCAGTGCCAGTGCCGGAATCTGGAAGAAGATGTTCGCCACGATCGCGACCAGCAACAGGATCACGCCGGAAAACAGGAACTTGCCGAGATTGGAAAAATCCCGTTTGGTGGTGGCCGCAACACCCGCTAGTGAAACGAAGATCGCGCCAGTCCCGCCGGCCGCCATGGCGATCAGCGTGCCGCCGTTGGAAAATCCAAGCGCGACTTGCAGGATGCGCGAAAGCATCAGGCCCATAAAGAAAGTGAAACCCAGCAACAGCGCGACGCCCATGCCGCTGTTCTTGGTGCGCTCAATGCCCCACATGAAACCGAAGGCCACGCCGAGGAACAGCATGAAGGCGATAAATGGGTTGCCGGCAAGGAAGCTGAACTTCAACTGCACCCCGAGCAAGGCTCCGGCAATCGTCGGTACCATAGACAGGGCAAGCAAGGCATAGGTATTACGCAGGACCCGATGCTGTGCGCGGTCCAGCGTAGCGGTTTGCGGATAGCTGTGTACGTTTTCCATGGTCTTTGAAACCCTCCTTGAAGATGATTCCGTTGAATTGGACAGCCGCGGGGTGGCCGAGTTCCAGATGCTGGCCCGGCGGCAATGCGCTGCAAAATTGTCGCGGGGGATTGTTGCGCGCTGATTGGCATGCCGCTGCTGAACACTGCAGCATTGGTCGTCAGCGGAATTCGGTTGCACAGGTTACTTGGGGAGTCTAAGCTGACCACACCAAATCAGGGGAGGTATCGTGGCGTCGCTCGATCGGATACGTACGGATGGCTTCCGGCGCTGGTACGAGCGGCAACTGATCGAGTGCCACGCCTGGCTGATCAGCTGGTTTCTTGGCGTCATCGTCCTGGTCAGCGGAATGGAACTGCTTGGAGAGAGAACCGCCTCGCGCACGCCGGGGCTGCTCTTGCTGTTGGGCGGGCTGGCCGTCACCTTGTACAGCTGGAAACGTTATCGTTTGATGCTTGAAGTCGCGGAACGGCTTGGCGAGCAGGCGGTATGCCCCAGTTGCAGCGCCTACGCCAAGTTTGCGGTTATGTCTTCGGGGCCGGCGCCGCTGCCGGATGGCGGCGATCCGGCATTGGAGAATCACGGTGGCGGCATTTGGCTGCGAGCGCAATGCAAGAAGTGCGGTCGCGAGTGGATGTTGAACAATAATTTTTGAGACATGGTTCTGACTGCAAGGCTGGACTCAGGATCTATCCCGGTATTGCTGCGACTGCTCACGAGGCTGGTTGTCGCAATGCTGTGTGCGGCCGCCATGCGATTCGCCCACGCCGGCGATTTGGTCGCCGCCCCTGCTACCTTCGCCGCCTCAACGACAGAAGTATTCATCATGCCAAGAGATGGCGCGAGCGACGAGTGGATGGGGCTGCGATCGGCGGTGACCCTGGGAACGTCGCGGGCCGCCGCCCGCCCGCCCCCGGCGGGAACGGCTGCCCTATCCGCCCGGCGCCCGGTCGCCGCCAGCGAGCCGCCGAGGCTCCGCCTGCAACGGAATCTGGCGACTGAAATGACATCCGCCGGATCGTCCATGAGACAAGGCCTGTCGCGCGGCGAACTCAACCGTGAAGGCATCGTGCCTGCCCGTCGGATACTGATTCGCGACGGGACGATAGTTCTCGAAAGCGATGGCAAAAGCCAAGAGGGGGCACAAGTTGTTCGTTCCCCGGCACCGTTCCCGAATGACTTTGTATCCGTCGAGGCAAGGAATCACCGGTCATCCGCGCGCGGGGAGTGAGGCATGAGCGTTCCAGGGCAGCGCTGAGTTGCGGACAAGTTGCGGCGATGCCCAAGAGTTGGCGCTGACAGGACGGTAATCAACGATTTGGTCGACGCCATTTGCACGCCGATACCAAGCGCCGCGAAAGGCGCAGCTTGTTGGCTGGCTGGCGGATGGGGTGGGATTCGAACCCACGGAAGGCTTGCACCTTCGCCGGTTTTCAAGACCGGTGCATTCAACCGCTCTGCCACCCATCCGTCGGGTCGCGGATTTTAGCACTGCGGTTCTTCGTTCTTTGTCTCAGTTGAAACTTGAGAAATCCGGCTTGCGCTTTTCGAAGAAGGCGGCGAAAGCCTCCTTGGCTTCGGAGGACACCAGGCGCTCCCTGAATACCCCGGCCTCGGCGTTCATGGTTTCTTGGATCAGGGCGCTTTGCGCGCGCTTCATCAATTGTTTGGTCAGGCGCAACGACGCAGCGGGCTGGGTGGTCAGTTTGCGGCAGCGCTCAATGGCATGATCGAGCACCTGTGCATCGGGCAGTACCGCGTTGGCGATGCCGACCTCGAATGCCGTCTGCGCGGAGAAGACTTCTCCCAGCATCAGCATTTCGGCGGCGCGTGCGTGCCCCGTACGCAACGGCAACAGTAGGCTCGATGCGGCTTCTGGAGTCAGGCCGAGATTGGCGAAAGGCAGGGCGAAGCGCGCGCTACTGCCCGCATAGACCAGGTCGCAGTGCAGCAGCATGGTGGTGCCGACGCCTATTGCGACGCCTTCGACGGCGGCGACAAAGGGCTTCTCCAGTTTGGAAAAGCCCTCGATGAAGCGATATACCGGAGCGCTCTCATCCATCGGCGGCGTTGCCAGGAAATCGGCCAGGTCGTTGCCGGCGGTGAAATTGCCGCCGGCACCGGAAATCAGGATGACGCGTACCGCAGGATCGCTGTCGGCGCTAGCCAGGGCGTCAGCCATGGTCTGGTACATCTCGGCGGTGAGCGCATTCTTCTTTTCCGGGCGCGCCATTTGAATGTGGAACACGCCATCGGCAAGGCCCAGACGGACTGCGGCGCTCATTTCTTCGGACGCGACATGTAGGCTTCCATGGCCGCCTTGCGATCGTCATTCACCTTCTGCGCATGAGGCCGTTCGCCGATCAGTTTTAGGTAGGCCTTGGCTTGCGGCAGGAACTCATCGATGAAATCACGCCCGTAGATCTTGCGCGTGGACTGGCTGATCAGCGGCAGATGTACCCACGCCGCGCAATCGGCATGGGTGAAGCTGTCCCCCGCGATGAAGGGCGCGAAACGGGCCAGCCGCGTCAGGCTCCTGAGACCTTTTTCGAGCAGGGGCGCGACTTCCTTCTTGGTTTCCTCGGATACCGTGCCGCCGAAAAAGGCTTCAAGGTAAAGCCGGCGTGCCGGCAACTCAAGATGCAGCTCGATGTGTTCGATCAGTTCGCGGCAGCGCGCGCGCGCGTAAATGTCGTGCGGATAGAGCGAGGGCTCGGGCCAGCTGTCCTCGATGAACTCGGTGAGCACCTGCGATTCGCTGAGCACTCCCTTGGGCGTGCGCATAAATGGCACTTTGCCCATTGGTGACTCCGCCAGCATCTCATCTGCCTGCGATGGGAAAACCACCGCTTCGGTGAAAGGAACGCCTTTCTCCAGCAGGGAGAGTTTGACCTTGTTGTAGTAGTTGCTGACGGCGAAGCCGCAGAGGGTGATCGGTGTAGTCAATTCATGCTCCAGGAAAACGATAATCGCTCAGGCGCTCGCGCAGCTGCAGTTTGGAAAGCTTGCCGGTGGCCGTGTGCGGCAGGTCGTCGACGAATATCACATCGTCCGGTATCCACCATTTCGCCACCTTGCCTTCGTAGAAGGCGATCAGTTCGTCGCGACTGACTTCCTGTCCGGCTTTCTTGACGACCACCAGCAGCGGGCGCTCGTCCCACTTCGGATGGGCGGCGCCGATGACCGCCGCCTCAGTGACCGCCGGATGGGCGACGGCAATGTTTTCAAGGTCGATCGAGGAAATCCATTCCCCGCCCGATTTGATGACATCCTTCGAACGATCGGTGATCTGCATGTAGCCATCGGGGTCGATGGTCGCCACATCGCCAGTGGGAAACCAGCCGTCGCGCAATGCGTCACCGCCTTCGCCCTTGAAATAGCCGCTGGTGATCCAGGGCCCGCGCACCAGCAAGTCGCCGAAGGCCTTGCCATCGTGCGGGAGGGCGGTGCCATTGCCATCGACAATCTTCAACTCGACGCCGAATATGCTGCGCCCCTGCTTGAGCCGGATGCGGTCTCTTTCCTCTGCCGAAAGCGCGAGGTGTTTGTGCTTGTAGGTATTGACCGTACCCAGCGGACTCATTTCGGTCATGCCCCAGGCATGCAGCACGGTGATGTCGAACTGTTCGTCGAAGGTCCGGATCATGGCCGGCGGCGCCGCCGAGCCGCCGATCACCAGTCGTTTGACCGTCGACAGCTTGAGTTTGTTGGCTTGCAGGTAATGCAGCAGTCCGAGCCAGATCGTCGGCACGCCGGCCGACATGGTGACGTCTTCTTCCTCGAACATCGAATAGAGGCTGGCGCCGTCCAGATGCGGACCCGGCATCACCAGCTTGGCTCCGCTCAGCGCGCAGGCATAGGGCAGGCCCCAGGCATTGACGTGGAACATCGGCACCACCGGCAGGATGCAGTCGCGCGCCGAAGCGCCCAGTGCATCTGGCTGGCTGGCTCCATAGGCGTGCAGCACCGTGGAGCGGTGTGAATAGAGCACGCCCTTGGGGTTGCCCGTGGTGCCCGAGGTGTAGCACAGCGAGGACGCCGTGTTCTCGTCGAACTCCGGCCATTCGTAATCGTCGCTTTGTGCCGCCAGCAGTTCTTCGTAGCACAGCAGATGGGGAATCGCATTGCCCGGCATTTCATCCCGGCTGCACAGGGCGATCCAGCCCTTGACGCCGGGGCAATGCGGCACCAGCGCCTCGATCAGGCCGGCGAAGTTGACATCGAAGAAAATGAAGCGGTCGTCGGCATGGTTGACGATATAGGCGACCTGTTCGGGGAACAGGCGCGGGTTGATGGTGTGGCAGATCGCGGCCATGCCGGAAACCGCATAGTAGATCTCGAAATGCCGGTGCGTGTTCCACGCCAGGGTGCCGATGCGGTCCTCGGCCTTTACGCCGAGCGACAGCAGTACGCGAGCCAGTTGACGCGAGCGGCGATGGGCATCGCTGTAAGTGTAACGATGCGTTCCGCCAACCGGCAGGCGGGATACGATTTCAGTATCGCTGTGGTTCTGGGCGGCGTGTTGCAGGAGCCCTGAAATCATCAGCGGACGGTTCATCATCAAGCCAAGCATGGGCTGTACTCCTCTCTGTTGATCTGGTCATGCGCCAAATTCGACGGCAACCATAGCATTGGAATACGCGGGAGACAATCGGGAATTGAACCAAGCGGAAATAGATTCCGCCTAGCGGAACGACGACTGAATGCCGCAAACCTCAGGATGGATCAGGTGAGGTCGTCGCGGTTGGCGTCGGCCCAGCAATTTGGGGTCTCGTAGAGCCGGATGCGCTCCAGGTGCAGATGATTGCCGTAACTGTCGCGATAGAGCGGATCGAGAATCGAGAAGGCGATGCGGGCGAGATTTTCCGCGGTCGGGACGGCGTCGAGCACGACCGTCTTGTGCTCCGGCATGCTGGCCAGAAAGGTCGCCACGACCGTGTCACCGCGCCAGACCAGAAAGGCATGGTCCCAGCGATCGACCACATGCTGCTTGGCAATCGCCTTGACCTCGGAAAAGTCCATCACCATGCCATCGTCCGGACGTCCTGCTGCATCGATGACGCCGCCGGCGAGCGTGATCTCCAGGGCGTAGCGATGGCCGTGCAGGTGGCGACACTGACTTTGATGATTCGGGATACGGTGGCCCGCATCGAATTCGAGGCGGCGGGTTATACGCATGATCGGAGTGGCCGTGTTTGTGGCAAAGTGTTCGCAGCTGCGCTGCCGGTGGGCAGGCGCGCATTATAGCCGTGCGCCAGCGCCGTCCCGCCAGCGCCAACTCTTGGAAGTCCCCGCAGCTTTTCATTCCCTCGTCCTGCCATGTCCCGCATCCTGCTCAAGACCGAAGATCATTCCCGCGACAGTGTCGGCATGCGCTATGTCTATCCGGTGATTTCACGGCGCGCCGGCGGCGTTTCGGTCGGTATCAACCTGAATCCGAACAATGCCTGCAACTGGCGTTGCATTTACTGCCAGGTTCCTGATTTGCAGCGCGGCGGACCGCCGCCGATCGATCTGGCGCTGCTTGAGCGGGAATTGCACGATTTCCTGGCCTGGGCCGGCGCCGGTGATTTCATGGTCACGCGCGTTCCGGTCGGCGCGCGACGGCTGGTCGATGTGGCATTTTCGGGGAATGGCGAACCGACCAGCGCCATCGAGTTCGCCGAGGCGGTCGCAGTCGTCCAGCGCGTGCTGACCATCCATGGCCTGACAGACCAAGTTCTCGTGCGCCTGATCACCAATGGCAGCTTGCTCGATCGCAAAGCCGTGCAAACCGGCATTGCGCGCATTGGCAAAGCCGGAGGTGAAGTCTGGTTCAAGCTCGACGCGGGAACCCCTGCCGGGTTCACCCGCATCAATGGCACACGCGTCCGGCCTGAACTTGTGGCGCGACGGCTGGCATGCTGTGCCGGATTGGCTCCGACCTGGGTCCAGACTTGCTTGTTTCGCCTCGACAACGAATTACCTGCCGCGTACGAGGTGGATGCCTGGCTGGCGCTGCTGGTGCCATTGGCACCGCTACTGGCCGGTGTGCATCTCTATAGCCTGGCGCGCGCCTCGCAGCAGAAAGAAGCACCCCGGCTGGCGCGCATCGAAGCGGAATGGCTGGAGGAACTGGCGCAACGCGTCCGCCAAACCGGACTGACGGTGCGCGTCAGCCCCTGATGCAAAGAACGCTCAATTGCTCTTTCTGCTCTTGCTTGCGGCCTTGGCTTCCTTTTTCAGTTCCTTGAACAGATCCGACTTTGACGAACGCAGATACTCGACGACTTCATAGTCATCACGCCGGATCTTCTGGATGTCGATCTGCTCGACGTGAACCAGTCGCAGCAGTTGCTGAACCGGACGCGGCATGTTGCGTCCACTCTCGTAGCGTGAGCCGCCGCTCTGGGTCACGCCCAATTTGGACCAGAACTGCTGCTGGTTCATTCCCAGCTTGCGGCGGATTTCGCGGGCATCAACCTTGTCATTGGCTTTCATTGAATTACTCCTTGAACTTATTGTAATCAGGCAAATACGTTGGGATTTGGATATCCCAAGCGCTATTACCGAAGTAATAGAAATTGAACTATATGATAAATTCGTCCGCCATACAAGAAAATCGTAGCGGCATTAGTACGAAGGTATATATAGGCAGGGAATGGTTATTGCCCGCCGGCTCGCTTGGGCAACCGAACTATCGGGTAAAATCCGCGTCTTCCCAACGGACCAACCACGGCAATGGCTTTGATCGTTCAGAAATACGGCGGTACATCAATGGGTTCGCCCGACCGCATTCGCAATGTCGCCAAGCGCGTCGCACGCTGGAAAGCGCAGGGGCATCAGCTGGTGGTAGTGGTTTCCGCCATGAGCGGCGAGACCAACCGCCTGATCGCCTTGGCCAAGGATGTCTCCCCGCAGCCCGATGCACGCGAACTCGACGTGATGATTTCCACCGGCGAGCAGGTCACGATCGCGCTGCTGGCAATGGCGATCCGGGATCTCGGCCTCAAGGCCAAGAGTTACACCGGCGGCCAGGTCAAGGTGCTGACCGACAACACTTTCACCAAGGCGCGAATTCTGGAGATCGACGACGCAAACATCCGGCGCGATCTCGACGACGATGCAGTGATCGTCGTTGCCGGATTCCAGGGAATTGACGCCGACGGCAACATCACGACGCTGGGGCGTGGCGGTTCGGATACCTCCGCGGTGGCGCTGGCAGCCGCGTTGACGGCGGATGAATGCCAGATATACACCGACGTCGACGGCGTCTACACCACCGATCCGCGCATCGTGCCCGAGGCGCGCAAGCTGGATCGCATCACTTTCGAGGAAATGCTGGAGATGGCCAGCCTCGGCTCCAAGGTGCTGCAGATCCGCTCGGTCGAGTTCGCCGGCAAGTACAAAGTCAAGCTGCGCGTGCTTTCCAGTTTCGAGGAAGAAGGCCAGGAGACCAGCGGCACGCTCATCACTCTAGAGGAAGATACCACCATGGAACAACCGATCATCGCCGGCATAGCGTTCAACCGCGACGAAGCCAAGCTCACCGTGCTCGGTGTGCCTGACCGTCCCGGCATCGCCTACCAGATCCTTGGCCCGGTTGCCGACGCGAATATCGATGTCGACATGATCATCCAGAACGTAGGGCATGACGGCACGACGGATTTTTCCTTCACGGTCAATCGCAGTGAGTTTGCCCGCGCCAAGAAGATGCTGGAAGACCAGATCAAGCCGCATGTCGGCGCGCGTGCGGTCGAGGGCGACAACAAGATCTGCAAGGTATCCGCCGTCGGCGTCGGCATGCGCTCGCATCCCGGCGTGGCCAGCAAGATGTTCCGCATCCTGGCCGAAGAGGGGATCAACATTCAAATGATATCGACGTCCGAGATCAAGATTTCGGTGGTGGTCGATGAAAAGTATCTCGAACTGGCCGTGCGTGTGCTGCACAAGGCATTCGAACTGGACCAACCGGCCTGACGCCGGCCCGCAGGGCGCTTCGCGCCCGCTCGGACAAAACCCCGGCCTTGAGCCGGGGTTTTGTCTTTGTGTTCCCGGCAATTTGCGGCGCGCCTCGGGTCGATATGCCTCGTCAGAACACGCCCAGGACCAGGCCGGCCGCAAGCGCGGCGCCCAGTTCCTTGCAGCGCTCCAGGTCCACCCCGCTGATCGTCTTCGGGGAAAGTATTTCCTCGGGCGTCTGTGCATGGGTGCAGACGATCAGGCTGTCTGCGACCCTCCGCAGGCGCCATCCGGTGGCGATGCGATCAATCTGCCGTGCCGCATTTTGCCCATCGCTGCCGGCACAAATCAGCGCGGCGTAGGGGCGGCCATTGATCCGGTCGAATGCCGGGTAGTAGCAGCGATCGAAGAAATCCTTCATCAGTCCGGAGATCGCAGCAAGATTTTCCGGCGTGGCGAAAACATAGCCATCGGCATCGAGGATGTCCGCCGCTTGAGCCTCCGACGCATGCAGCAGGCGTGTCCTTACGTCGTCTTCGGTTGCGGCGCCGGCCGCCAGCGCACGCGCCATCTGTTCGGTGCCGCCCGTCATCGAGTGGTATACGACGAGCAAGGTTTTCATTCAGTTGCGGGAGAACAGAATCGCGGCGCGTACGGCCTAATCCAGGCCGGACAGAAAATAGCTTACCGAGCGGATCTCGTCCTCGGCTAATTTCGATGCTACCGAATGCATCAGAGTCTGGTCCGTGGTTCGTGAGCGCTCGATAAAGCGGCGCAACTGCAATTCCAGGTATTCGGCGTGTTGTCCGGCAAGCCGCGGCAGCATTTGCCCTCCTCTTGCGGTAGGGCCGTGACAGACCGCGCATGCGGGAACGCCGCTTTTGGGGTTGCCCAGCAAATACACTTTGCGTCCTGCTTCGGCAAGCGCCCTGTCGGGCACCGGCCTGGGATTCAGTCTCTCGCCGCTGAAATGGCTCGCCAGTTGCATGATATCGTCGCCGGACAGATCAGCCAGTTGCGGCTCCATTACCGTGCTCCGGCGACCCCTACTCTTGAAATTGAACATTTGCTGAACGAGGTAGGCAGCGTTCTGCCCGCTCAGTTTGGGGAATAGGGAATTCGAACTTTGTCCGGTCGGACCGTGGCAGGTGCTGCAACGCTCAACGGCGATGTCAAGGATGCGTTTGGCGTTAGTCGTCGCTGCACCGGCGACGCCGCACACGGTCGCGAGGATCAGTATCGCCAGCTTCCGTCCAAACCCCAGTCCCATTCCTTGTTCCTTCTCCCAATTCAAATGCCATTCTGGATCAGAATCATTCCCAGTTCCAGCGTCTCAGTTCTCGCCTTTTATAAATTCCCGAAGATTCGCTATTCTTTCCTCGCCGCCCGGATGGGTGCTCAGAAATGGGATTGCGTTCCGGCTGGGCGTCGTCAGCAAAAGTTGTTGCAGGCGGACTGCGCCATTTGCCGCATACCCGGCGCGGCGCATGTAGCCCACGCCGGTGCTATCTGCCTGGCGTTCATCGTCGCGGCTGAAGGCGCGGTCGGCCAATGTCGCTGTCGCATCGGCTGCCAGGCTGGCGAACGGCAGGCCAATTGTTGCCAGCACCAATCCGGCGAAGGAGCTGGCCGTTTCTGTCTTCTCGCGCCGAGCGCTCATGTTCCGATGATGATCGAGCCGAAGATGGGCCAGTTCGTGCCCCAGCAGGGCGGCCCAGGCATCATCGTCCTCAGCGAGCAGGCGGACCATGCCCAGGGTGAACGCGATCGTTGGTTGATTTCCATTGAAGAATGCGAATGCGTTGACCGATCCGGAAGCAAGCAAGACAAATTCGGGTTTGGGGCCCTCGCCGGCTGCTTGAAGCATCTTTTCACTGGTTGCATGAACGCGCTTCACGAGTCCGCCTTCAATAGCCCCTTGGATCCCCTGCGAGTCGCGCAACAAGACCATGGGTTGATCAAGCCGCACCAAGTCGTCCAAACGCCATACGGTAATTTCGGCGCGAGGTGGAGTCGGGGCGCCGCCATGGTGGCGGGAGTTGTCCTGTCCCCATGGGGGGCCGGATGCTGCACAACCCGATAGAAGAATGCATAGCGAGCTTGCCCCTGCGGCAGCCCATGTCGAAAGACCCAAGCTAATCATCACCAGGATTCCACTTGGATTGGCACAGTTTTGATATCTGGAACATTTATTGCACACTTAATAAACTGGAGTCGGGATCCGGCTTGGGAGATCCGCATGCTGAGCATAACAAAGACATGAGCTGGTTCGGCTGGTCAAACAACCTCAAGATATGGGTTCGCCTGGTAGCAGTCATTCTTGCCGGAACGATCTGCTCCGGTGTCGGGCTGATTTATTGGGGTACTTTGCAGCAAAAGAAGATTGCCGTCGATCAGGCGCAGGATTTTGCCGAAAGCGTTTATCAAATGACCATGGCCGGACTTACCGGCATGATGATCACCGGCCAGGTCGCCCAGCGGAACATTTTTCTCGACCAGATCAGGGACAGCAACCATATTGAGTCGCTACAGGTGTTTCGCGGCCGCCCTGTCGTGCTTCAGTTCGGGGAAGGGCATGCCGGCGAATTGCCCAACAGCGCCGCGGAGCGCTCTGTGCTGGATACCGGGAAGGCTTATCACGAGATATTTGTCGGCGCTGACGGAAGTGAGAAACTGCGGGTCATTCTGCCTGCGGTTGCCCTGAGAAACTATCTGGGCAAGAACTGCATGGACTGCCACAAAGTGGAGGCGGGAACCGTGCTCGGTGCAGTCAGCATGGAGATATCCCTGGCCCGGGCCAATCAAACCGCACGTTTGTTTGCCTTCAGTGCTTCTGGCGTAGCGGCATTGCTTTGCATCCCGTTGGCTCTATTCATCTGGTACTTCATCTCGCATTGGGTGACCCAACCCCTGCGGCGAATGACACGAGGTCTGACGCTTATTTCCCAGGGCGACCTGGAAGCCACGGCACATTTGCACAGTAGCGGCAATGATGAGATTGGCCAGGCGACCGAAGCCTTCAACCAGGTCATGGACAAGGCCAAGGAACTGCTCTCGGAGCAGCGCATGTCGCGGATTGTGTTCGAAAATTCTCTCGAGGGCATCGTCGTGACGGATGCCGGCTCACGGATTCAACTGGTCAATCCAGCTTTCGTCGAGACAACCGGCTACAGCGCGGAGGAAGTGATCGGATTGACTCCCGCTGTACTCAAGTCAGGTCGGCAGGATGACGCTTTCTATCGCGAGTTCTGGCGCGTTCTGCGCGAGAAGGGTGAATGGCGCGGCGAAATATGGAACCGACGCAAGAATGGCTCCGTATATGCTGAAAGACTCAGCATCGGTGCGGTGAAGAATGGACAGGGCGAGGTCGAGCATTACGTGGCAATCTTTTCGGATGTTACGGAACGCAAAAAGCGCGAGGAGCGGATCAGTTTTCAGGCCTTTCACGATTCCCTGACCGGGTTGCCGAATCGCATGCTATTTCTCGACCGGCTCGATCAGGTGCTGGCGCAGGCTAGACGTTCCAAATCCGGCACAGTCGCCGTCATGTTCCTCGATCTCGATCACTTCAAGGAAATCAACGACACCATGGGGCATGAAGCGGGTGATGCCTGCCTCAAGGAAGTTGCCCGGCGGTTGCGGCAATGCGTGCGTGCTTCCGACACAGTTGCCCGCATGGGTGGAGACGAATTCACACTATTGCTGCCGAAAGTAGCGGCGGAGGCCGATGTGCGCGCGGTTGCGCAAAAAATTCTGGATGCAATGCAGATGCCGATCGTCCTCGGGGGGCAGGAAGTTGCGATCACCACGAGTATCGGCATCAGTATGTTTCCGCGCGATGCCAAGGACGGAGAAACGCTGCTGAAACACGCAGATGCAGCGATGTACAAGGTCAAGAACAGTGGACGCGCAGGAATGTATTTCTTTGTTCCAGATTTACTGGGAAGGCCGCCAAGCCCTAACGGCCAGCATTCTGCGGATCTGCCGGGACGGTCCGCAGGGGATGAAAAGCGCGACTGACGTAATCTGCAACGGCGTTGATGTCCTGTGAGGACAGGACACTTTTCCATGCCGGCATCGAAGTATTGGGCAAGCCTTCGCGCACGACATCGACGAAGCGCTGCCGGGTGATCCGGCTCATGAATCCGGTATCCCGAAGATTGCGCGGATGCGGCTCGAGAAAGCTTCCAATCCAGTTCTTCCCGGTTCCGTCGGCGGCATGGCAGAAAGCGCAGTTTGATTGAAACAGCTTCTCCCCTTTTTTTTCCAATCGGGTCAGGCGCTTGAGCTTGGGCGGAATATCGTGCAGGGCGTAGGGACTGGCGCTGGTCGTCGCATCGACTTTTTGTGGTGTGGAATAGGAGAAATTGTTGCGTGGATAGGACAGCGGCCGGGCTTCCCAAACCATATCCTGATCGGTGGAAGCACCCCTGTCATGGCATGTGATGCAGGTATCCAGAAACAGCCGTTTGCCACGTGCTTGCTCGGGGCTCAGCGTCTCCCAGGCTTGGTTGAGTGAAATCGCACCGGTCGCAAACGGGAAGGCGGGGCGATAGCGCTCGTGATCCGGCCATCCATTTTCCGCGGTGTGATAGCGCGTATTTGCGGCCTTCCTGACAACGAACTCGTCAAATACAAAACGTGCCACCGCTCTAATTTCATCGCCGGACAACACCGAAGCGAAGGACTTCATCGCCGTCCCGCGTCTGCCATCCTTTAGTGTGGCGACTATTTTTGATTCCGACAGAGTCGTTTCGGACGCGCCAGTGAAATCAGCCGGAGGAGGCGCCAGAAAGCTTGCCGCCACGGTTTTGGCATTGCCCGAGTATCCGTGGCAAAAATAGCAGCGGAAGTTATAGATCAGACGGCCTTCCGCGACCAAGTCGCGCGAAGACGTTGCGCTCGCCTGAAATGGCAGCGCAGCCAAAATGGCGGCGAAAGCAAGCGCCCTCATGCAGGTAGGCTTCGACTACTTGGTCTTGGCTGATCTTTGCCCCGGCAGGATGAAGCGCCGAAACACGAACTCCGAGACATTGGCAAGTTCCTGCTCGCTGAGAACCTTGCTCCAGGCGGGCATTTCGGTTCCAAGGCGGCCGGTTGCCGTCGCGGCATAAACCGCTGGCCTGTTGAATGCCGAGATGAACCCGGGCTCGAGGAAATTGCGCGGCTTCGGGTTGATGAAATAAGCGCGTGGGCCCTTGCCGTCGCCAGTGACTCCGTGGCAGGTCGCGCAGTTCGCCATGTAGAAGCGGCCGCCGGCAACCGCATCACCCTTCAGTCCATTCGGCATCGGTTGCTTCATGTCCGCACCGGATGCCTTTGTCGCTTTTGGCAGCGGGGCCCTCGATCCAGCCTCGCGCCCGGCGTGGGCATCGGTGCCTGATATATTGGTCTGTGGGACCATAAGGGCGCTACGCACATAGTCAACCACGGCTTCGATGTCCGGTCCTGAAAGGCGACCGCCAAATCCCGCCATCGCCGTTCCAGGTCTACCGCTGGTTACCGACGAGACCATTCGTTCTCGAGTCAGCTCCGCACGGGCCTGGGGTGAGGCCAAGTCACGCGCCGGCAACGAGCCGCCGATGGGCAAATTGCTGCCTTGTCCCTGCGCGCCATGGCAGGCGATGCAGTTCTGCGCGTAGATTGCCTTACCTTTCTGCAGTCGTGGATCTAATACCACGATCATGAAGGTCTTGCGGATGTAATCGACGACGCTCTCGATCTCGGCAATGCTGAGCTGGGTTTTCCAACCTACCATCGCGGTGCCGGGCTTGCCGTGCGTGGTGATGATGATCATCGTTTCCCGGCTCAGTTCCCCGGCGCTCGTGAAGTCCCGCGGCGGCGGAGTCAGGCTGTTTCGCGCACGACTGCGGCCGTCACCTCGGTCGCCGTGGCAGACCGAGCAGTAATTATGGTAAATCGCATCCGGCCTCGAGTCGGCGCCTTTGGAATCATGCTTGCCTGCCAGCACTTCCGAGGAAGCAAGTGTTCCCAATGCAATAGCGGCAAGTGCCGGCATGGCAAAAATTCTAAAAAATCGAGATTGCATGGCGGTCATGGCCTTTGGGGTGCTCCGTGGAATTGTCTGCGCAAGGCGTGCATGGTAGAGCGAATCGATGTGATGCGGCAATGGCGAAAGCAGGTATCGCGCCTGAAAAATTCTTTGGTGTGATTCTTGCGTTACTCCGCCGGTACTCCGTGGTCCTTGGCGGAGATTCTGGGCAATGCATATTAAAATGGATTTGGCCATTTTCCGGATTTTGCTGGTCCTGGCTCCGCTGGCCGTGTGGATGGTATCGCTTGTACCCATGGAGGGGATCGCGGTTGCCAAAGACAGGGCAACAGGACAGGAAGTCTTCCTGCAGAACTGTGCCTTGTGCCACGTCAACGGCGTCGCAATGGCGCCGCGTATTGACAATCAGGCGGACTGGGAGCCGCGTTTGTCCATCGGACGACAAAATCTTTTGAATTCGGTGCTGCGCGGCAAGGGCGGAATGCCGCCGAAGGGCGGCAACGCTTCGATCTCCGATGCGCAGGCTGCGGCGGGTCTTGATTACATGCTGGGAAAGGTTGCGAGTTTGGAAGGCCAGACGCGAATGGTGCAAGGGCAGTAGCAGAATTGGTATCGAGCAAATAATTGATCGATGGCAGGCAAGGGAAAATTGAATCTACAATGAGATACATCGGAATTCAATGAAAGAGTTAGTCTTATTGGCTGATAGTGGTGTATTGCCCTTATCCGAGGCCGATTATTCGGTCCGTTGCGGGGTAGATGCTGTTTTTCGTGGCCGTCCATATGTACCTAGCGATTCCATCAATCGGGTTCGAATAGCCGTATGAAGCTTGGGCCGCTGTCGCTGCGCGCAAATTGGCTCCTGTCATGGGCGCTGATTGCTCTGGGCGGGCTGATGACGATCGATGCCGTGGCGGATATTCGGGCGACGCCGCACAATTTGATCCGCTCGCGGGATAAAACAGTTAACGAACGAGCGGTATGCGTCTTCTGTCACACCCCGGCAATAGATATCGGAGAGCTTCCGGCCGGCAGTACCGGCACCACGGGTTCCCGACATCCGTTATGGCAACAGTCGCTTGGCCCCGATCATGTGTTCGCGATCTATGACGATATTGGCCGTCTGGGGCTAGGCAAGCCATCGGTTGGTTCGCAATCGGTCGCATGCCTGTCCTGCCATGATTCCAACCAGGCGTTCGAGCTGGGCCGCACCTCGGCGGATCACCCCTACGGAGTGCCGTACCGTGGAGCCATCAAGCATACCGGCCGCTCCACTCAAACATACCGAGGCAGTTCGGCGCAACCGTTCAAGGCTGCGGAGCATCTCACGGCGGTGGACGATTTTCGCGATGCCAGCCAAGGCTTGATTGAAGGCAGGGCGGTTTGGTGGGTTTCGAGGGACGGCGTGACGGCGCGTCGCACCCGTGCTGATTTGCCACTTTATGGGCGTCGCGAGGGTGCAAGCGAGGAGGACGACGAGCTTGATGTCCGTGGCCCGATCGTTCCCTATATCGAATGCAGCAGTTGCCATGATCCGCATAGCCAGGCGAGAACTTTTCTGCGAGTGGCCAATGACGGCAGCAAACTTTGCCTGACCTGTCACGACAAGTAGCAAGGGCGAAATGACCATGGGGCGCTGTGCAGCAACTTGAACGTATGAACAACCATCGGAGCAAATCAATGAAATCATCTTTTTCCCGGCTCGGCGGCTCGATTCTCATCCTGGCGACGCTGGGTTCGCTCGCGGGCTGCGTGGCGATCCAAAAGCGCGACATGAGTCAGGTGGGCCGGGCTGCGAGGAACCTGGTATTTCCACAGCCCCCGGATGAACCCAGGTTTGTTTTTGAGCGGACCATACGCGGCAGCGCCGATGTCACCCCGGAAACCGACGAAGGTGCATTAAGGCGCGCGTTGACCGGAGTGGCCAGCGTCGAAAACCAGCCTCTGGTGAAGCCCTATGCGGTAGCGGTATATCGCGGCAAGGTCTTGGTAACCGATTCTGCCGCCCGGATGGTTCGCGTGTTCGATGTTCCCGGCCAAAAGCATTACCTGATCGGCGACTCCGACGTGGAAAACACGGTACTGAAACCGCTTGGCATCGATGTGGATCGGAGCGGCACCGTATATGTCGCCGATGCGACCCGCAATCAAATCATGGTATTTGACATCGAAGGCAAGTTCCTGCGCAGAATAGGGGAAGCGAAGATGTTCAAGCGTCTGTCCAGCGTTACCGTGAGCCCGGACGGCAGCCGCATCTACGTGGTCGATATCGGCGGCGTGTCTTCCGATCAGCATCGGGTCAGGGTCTTCGATACGCGAAATGGGCAGCACCTTTTTGACATCGGCAAGCGTGGTTCCAATCCCGGTGAGTTCAATCTGCCGCGCGATGTGGCGGTCGGCAAGGATGGGCGGATTTATGTCGTCGATGGCGGTAATTTCCGCGTACAGATATTCGACAAGGACGGCAAGTTCATCAAGAGCTTCGGCCAGGCCGGTAAACAACTCGGTGATTTCGCGCGGCCCAAGGAAGTTGCGGTCGATTCCATCGGCAACGTGTATGTCGCCGATTCCGCCTTCGGCAACTTTCAGGTGTTCAACGCCGACGGAGAATTGCTGATGTTCGTCGGCGACCGCTCGGAAAAGGATGTTCCCGCCGGCTACATGCTGCCTTCAGGAATAACGGTCGACGAGAATGATCGCATCTACTTCGTCGATCAATGGTTCTCCCGGGTCGACGTGTTTCGGCCCTATGCCATGAAACCCACCGATGGCTTCCTTGGCAGCGCAAAAAAGACCAAGTGAGGTCCGCCAAAACATAATTGCCGAGTGCATTACTTGGTTTCTTGCCTTCGGGAATATTTTCTCGATTCTGGTGTTGCGCCCGGCGGCAGACTCAATGCAAATAGACGTGGTGGCCGGTGTCGCCGTGCCAAGGCCGTCTGGCTGTGTGACTAATGTCACGACTAGGCACAAGTTTCGTGATCAATTGCCGACCGATACTACTTCAGTTCTAGATACCGAATGCTGGCACACAAAGTGCTTGATAGTGGGCGTAGAACTGAATCACTGGTCTTGGTTCCCAAATTTAGGAGGATGGTCATGGACAAGCGTTTGAGTAGTTTCTTGGGCAGATATCTGCTCGGTTTGGGAGGGGCGTTGCTGCTGTCGGCGATGTCCATGGGAGTGCAAGCGGGGATCGCCGGTTCCAAGCATGACCTTACATCAGGCGGCCTTGCGGGCAACAAGGTCTCCGGTACGGGCGCCAACGGCGATCCGGAAATCTGCGTGTTCTGTCATACGCCGCACGCATCGAACAGCAACGTCAATGCGCCACTGTGGAACAAGGCGGTGAGCCCTTCCGCGCTGACGACGTATAGCCAGACCAACTCCTCGACCATGGATGGTACGGTGACGACCGGCGGCGTGTCCCTCGCCTGTCTTTCCTGTCATGATGGTTCGCAGGCGATGGACGTCCTGATCAACATTCCGGGCAGCGGCGGCGTTTCGACCGGCACTCGGGCTTATAGCGCCGCGGGTTACACTTGGAGCGCCACGGCTGACGGCAAGATCGTTCAGACTTCGGTCGCCAACTTGGGCGTAGACCTGACCAACGATCACCCGATCCAGGTGCCTTATTGTGGTGGCGGCATGAGCCTTGCGGGTGGCGTAGGTGTCCTGACCGCCTGTGCCGACGCGGACTTCAATGCACCGGTAACCATGTCCGCCAACACGATCGCCTACTTCGACGGCAACTCAAACAGCAAGCGGGACAAGGCCGACATCCAGTTGTATTCCCGGGACAGCGACTATTTCGTCGAATGCGGCAGCTGCCATGATCCGCACAATACGACGAACGGCACCTTCCTGAGAAAGACGAATGCTGCCAGCGCGGTCTGCCTCACCTGTCACAACAAGTAATCGGCGGCAAAAGATCGGCCATCGCAGCGGTATGGATTGTCAAATAGCGATGGCCGGCTGACATACCGCCCTGGCTTCACCAAGTACCACAAGGCCCCGCGAGTTCGTGGGGCTTTTTTTTCGCTGCATGGTGCATGAAACCCATTCGCTTTAAGATTGTCTACCCGCGGCTTGGAATTCAAGCGCGCCCACCAGGAGGAAATTATTGATGAAACGGCTTTCCGGTCCAACGCTTGCCGGATTCGGCGCGCTCGTGATGTTTGCCCTTTCCTCGCCGGTACTTGGGCAGGCGACGGGACAGGCTTCTTCCGCCATCGCGGCGCCGGGAACGGCCGCTTCCGCGGCCAGCATGTCTGCTCCTGCGCCGGCCATCGAACCGGGCCTTTTCGCCCGGGTGAATTCCCGGCGCGTGACCCAGGGGGAGTTTCACGCCGCCTTTGGCGCTTACCTGCGAACCAAGTACTATCACGGCCGCGTGCCCGACGAAGACTTGCTGAAGGCGCGGGAAGTAGTCACCGATCATATTGTCAATAGCATACTGCTGAGCGAAGAAGCCACGCGACGCGGAATCCAGGCGAATCGCGAGGAAATCGATCGGCGGGTAAACGCCTTCGAGCAGCAGAATGCGCGGTCGCCGGAATGGCAGCGGGACCGGGAACGCGTCCTGCCGCAATTGCGCGGTGAACTCGAGGAGCAGGTGCGGGTCGCCCAACTCGAAACGCAGGTCCGTGATGCTGTCAGCATGTCGGCGGACGAGGTGAGGGCTTTCTATCTGGCGAAGCCCGAGTTGTTTACCGAGCCCGAACGCCTGCGGGTGCATGCGATTCTCCTCGGCGTGGATCCCTCGTCGTCGGTTTCGGTCTGGAATGCGGCGATCGCCGAGGCGGAAGCCATAGTACGCAGGATTCGGGGCGGGGCGAACTTTGCGGACATCGCCCGCATGGTTTCCTCCGATCCCAGTTCCGCACAAGGCGGCGACATGGGCTACGTACACATGGGAATGCTGCCGGATGCAGTCCAGGCTGCATTGGGAAGCTACAAGAACGGCGAGGTCGGTGAGCCTGTCCGGGTTCTGGAGGGAATAGGAATATTCCGGGTCGATGAGCGAACACCGGCGACCCTGCGCGCCTATGAGCAGGTCAAGGAGCGCGCGCAACAACTGGCAATGCGCGAAAAGCGGGATCAGGTCTGGAAGGACTTCGTCGCCTCGCTGCGCAAGAATGCGGACGTGGTCATTGCGGAAGGGCGTCCGGCGGCGGTCAAGACGCCAAATCAATAGACTGAGGAGAGCCTGTATCAAGCGCTTCAAGCACGGTGACGGTTTGGCACAGTGAGGAAATCAAAGCGGGGCTGTGATCGCGTCCGATCCGATCGTCTGCTGTTGAGTTTGGTCGGAGGGGCATTTTGCTCAAGCGTGGCGTGGTCCCAGAGCGGTTCCGGCAGCGGCCGCCAGGAAGCTGCCCTGGTCGTGCCGCGAGGGGCTGACATTACGGCTGCGGTCAGATCCGGCGAACCGTTGCCACTGCGGTTTTCCCTGCTTCTGACTCCGCTCAACTCTGGCAAAACTCCGCCACGGAAGCGGGCCGTGCCCGCCGCGCGGCCCGAGCCAAGGCTTCGCCTGATCTTGTCGCAGAACCTGGGCTTGCCGCGCGCCGCGCCAGACAGCGCGACCGCCGCGGCTGGATCTCCTGTGGCCGGTGGACAGGGAACTGCCAGAGCTGGAGAAGGTTCGCCGCCGCGCGCGAAGACGGACGATGGACCGGACGCACCGGAACAGCCCATACCCTTCGATCCACGTCCGGCACCAGCACCGCGGCGCCCGATCGCTGGATCCGCTGTGCCTGCCGGCGTGCAGAATGCTCCAGGCGACAGCCTTCCCGATGTTGGCGAAACCAGATGGGGCATGGCGCCAATTCGCTGGGCAGGAAACACGGTGTCGAGCCTGAATTCGACGCTGGGACAAGGTACGAGTTTTCTCAACGACATAAATACCGTCGCACTCCAGGCCAGCAGTTTTGTCGTTGCCCCCTATGTTGCGCAATGGAACGGATCGTTCAACTACAACCTGGGCAAGTCGACCTACTCGTCCGCGGCCGGACAGGACGTCAAAGGAGTCAGCAGCGGGCTCAGTTATTCGCTCGGCGCCGATGTGCTGCCGCTCAGCCGTTATCCGCTCAGCGTCAATTTCACTCAGGGAAGTTCGGAGACCAGGGCCTTCGACGTGGGGCAGGAGACGCGCTTCAACAATATTTCGGTGCGACAGCAGTACCGCCCCGAGGAAGGCCGCGAGCGCTATGGCGCATCGTTTAACCGCAACAGCTTCAGTACCGCGACCGGTACCAGTGCGACGACATCCCTGCTCGGGGATTTCTCGACCGGGGCGGAATTCGATTTCGATCATCCGCTGGAGGGCAGGCATGCGCTCAATGCCAATTTCGGACTGACTTCATCGGCTGCGGATCTGTCGGCGGAAAATTACCGTCGCCTGACCGGCAAGGTCAGCCATGGCTGGTGGGTGCATGAGGATCTGAGCATCAACAGCGCGCTGGAGTACACGCGGAACCAGACGACGTCCGCTCAAGGAAATGCATCCATCGAAAATGCCGCAAACCTGCTCCTGGGCACCACCAGCTTTACCTGGAGGCCGTACGAAGACCAGCCATTGACGCTGACCGGCGGCGGCAACCTGATTCACACGCAGGTAACCAGCAACGGCGCGAAGTCCAGCCTGTTGAACGTCGCCGGCAACGTCACCGGCACCTACCGTTTCAGCAACAA
Source organism: Sulfuritalea sp. (assembly GCA_034376265.1). Taxonomy (GTDB): domain Bacteria; phylum Pseudomonadota; class Gammaproteobacteria; order Burkholderiales; family Rhodocyclaceae; genus Sulfuritalea. The sequence goes on along the minus strand of JAXMJU010000179.1, from coordinate 12,159 downwards.
TCTCTCGGCGTCGGGGGGGGCGTCCGCGGGAATACTCGGCACGTCGTCCGGTCCGCGCTCTTTCTTCAACTCGCAATCGGCGGCAGTCTCCTATACCGGAGACCCCTTGCAACTGATGGGATTCAACTACGGCTGGGGCGTTGGCGGCGGGGCATCGAGAATGGCATCCAGCGCCGGCCAGAATTTTGTCGGCACCAGCGTCAGCGCCAATCACAATCTTGGGCGCAACTTTCTTTTCGGTGGCAGCCAGGCAGTCAATTTCTCCGCGAATCAGGGCCTTTCACGGTCCACCAGCGAACAGGGCCCGACGCTCACCATGAGCAATTCCGCGGCCGCTTCGTGGAGTTCGACACTGAGCGCGGCGCTGCGCGGAAATGCGAGCGTGACGTTGTCCGATTCGATATCGAACGCCTCGACCGGCAATCATCATTTTCAGAGCGCAAACCTGACGGGCGGCGGCGCCTATCAATTTTCGCGGAACGCTAGCCTGACCGCCAATGCAGGGCTGAACTGGAGCCGCTCCATCGCCAGCGCTTCCGCTGAGGAAACCATCAATGGCGTGACCTTCGACAACTCGGCGCCGACGACGATGGGCACGTTCACCATCGGCTATACGCATCGCAATCTGTTTTCGGTTCCCCTGTTGAACTACACGGGCAATCTGATGTATGTGAACAGTTTCTCGAACCAGCGCCTGGAAGGCTCGCTTGCCGAGGCGCTGAACAGCCAGCAGAGCGTGTCTATGCAGCATCTGCTGGACTACCGGCTCGGAAAGCTGGCTTTTAGCCTGAGACTGACGACTATCGACCAAGCTGGCAGGAAATCTGCTTCCATATTCGGTTCGGTCAGTCGTGATTTTGACGGAATCTTCGATGGCCGCTGGTAGAATTCCTAACTGAAATATTCGAGCAAAAATATGCTTTTAGAGGAAGGTATTATGATTGGAAGAGCTCCCCGGCAGCGCTGGTTCGCGATCCTGCTCGCATTTGCCGCGATCGTCGCATTCGACACCGACGACGCGCGCGCAGAGTACGGGGATGTAGTGATAAACAATTACTCCGATGCCGCCGGCATGCGGCCGGCGATATTTCCCCACTGGTTTCATCGCGTCCGGTTTCGCTGCAAGGTGTGTCACGCCGATCTCGGCTTCAAGTTCAAGGCGGGAGGCAACGAGATCAACATGGTGAAGATCATCGACGGCCAGTTTTGCGGAGCCTGTCACAACGGCGAACTCGCCTGGTCGGTGGAGAACTGCAATCTGTGCCATTCGGCAAAGCCGGGCACGCCGACGCAAGTGCACGAAAGCACTATCCAGAAACTAGCCCCCGCGGCACTACAGAAGAAATAAGGGACGGGCGATCATGAAAATTGAACGAGTAATTCTTCCCGTCCTGATGTCGGCGTTTTTTGGAGCGGCCGCCGCCGCCGATGCCGGCAAGGTTTTGTACACCAAGACTTGTGTGGTTTGCCATGCGGCGGGAATCGCCGGTGCACCTCGATTTGGCAATGCGGCCGACTGGCAGCCCCGTCTGGCAGGCGGAACCGCTCGCCTGTATGCCAGCGCCCTGAAGGGCACGGCCAAGGGCATGCCGGCCAAGGGCGGCAACCTGACCGCATCGGATGGAGACGTCAAGGCGGCCGTGGATTTCATGCTGGCATCGGTAAAGACCGCGAGTCCGGCAAAGCCTGCTGCTGCGGCGCCGGTTGCTGCCCCAGCGGTGGCAACTCCCAAGGTGGCAAATCCCAAAGTGGCAAATCCCAAAGTGGCGGCTGCATCTGTCGCGACGGCGCCGGTACCGGCTGCCGCTGCGGTCGCGCCGGCCGCATCGATCGATGCGACGGCAAACACCTCGGGAGCATCGGCCGCCGACATCAACTCCTTCAATCGGCTCCTGAAGCCGATCGGCAAGCGCAACCCGCCACCCACCGAGGACGGCATCCATGATCCGACCAACGACGGTACCGTTGCCTTGATGGCACCGCTAGCGGCCTATGGTCCCTTGCCGAAAAGCCTGGCCGGGAATCGCGTCAATTGGGTAAAGGCGATCGAAGATAAAAAGATCAACCCGCGCTGGGATCGGCAGGATGCCAATGCCGCCCCCGTCGTCATCGATCTCAACATCGTGCGCGAAGTAAAAGGCTCGATGCCCGACGTGGTGTATCCGCACAAACAGCACACGGAATGGCTTGACTGCTCGAATTGTCATCCGGCGATTTTCGTGCCGCAGAAAGGCGCCAATGCGATCAGCATGGCGGCAATTCTCCTGGGCGAGAAATGTGGTGTCTGTCACGGCAAGGTGGCCTTTCCGGTTTCGGAATGCCGGCTTTGCCATTCGAAGAAGAAGGAATTCCGTCCCGCCCAGGCAACCGCGCCGGCGACGAAGTAAACGAGGTATTGCGATGAACAAGCCGATGGTCCTGCTGATTTCCCTGCTTGCCTGTGTGGGTATTCTGGCTCAAACCCCGCCGCCGGCCAATGCGCCGGAAAGTGCCGCATCGCGTCTGGCCGGCAACAAGATCGACAAGGCGCAACTGGCGTCCAATCTGGATTCGGTAGGCAAACTGCTGGAAAGCTCGTCTGCTGCGCGCCAGATCGATTCCAGCAAGGCGCCGGAGGCCTTGCAGCGGCGCGATCGTGCGCGCGAACTGCACGGCGCCGCCAAGGCGGCGCTCGATCAGGGCAACCTGGAAAAGGCATCCGCGCTGCTGGCCGAATCGCGTTCGACCTTCTTCGATGCCGTGCGCTTTGCCGCGCCGGAAGAAGTTAGCGCGAAGAAAATCGAGAACGATTACCTGCTGCGTCTGGAAAGCGTGCAAGCCTTGCTGGGAGCCTACAAGCGGGTTTCCGACGAGAAGTCCGCCAAGGGAGTAAACGAAACCGTCGCGCAGATCGAGAAGTCGATGGCTGGGGCTGCGGCACTGGCGCACGAGCGCAAGTTCAAGGAGGCGCGTGCCGAGATCGATCGCGGCTATCTGGTCGCCAAGGCCGGGCTGACCAGCCTGCGTAGCGGCGATACGCTGGTGCGCTCGCTGAACTTCGCGACCAAGGAGGAAGAATTTCATTATGAAATCGATAGGAACAATACGCATCAGATGCTGATCAAAGTTCTCGTCGATGAAAAAAAGGCGAGCGGCGAAATGGTCAAGGCCTATCTTTCGAAGGGCCAGGAACTACGCATCAAGGCAGACGAGGCAGCGTCGCGCAAAGCCTATGATGAGGCAGTCAAACTGCTGGAGGAATCCACCGCGGAGTTGGTGCGCGCTATTCGCAATGCGGGTATCTATATTCCCGGGTAAGCCGGCACAGCGGCGGCTTATCGTCGTTTTGGCGGTTGTAGCAAGCGCGGTGGCATGGGGTGACGAATGGGTTTCCCTGCGCAAGGATGGTGTTCACGACCCGCGCGGGCCCGCCGTAAAAGTTCTGCAAGAACCCGGAGTTGCGCTGTCCAAGCTGACACCGGACACGGCCGGGAACATGGTGCGGTGGGTTCAATCCCTGGAAAAGGGCGAAATCAACCCCCGCGCTAATCTCCGGCCGGATACCAAGATTCGCGTTTACGAATCGGATGTTCTGCTGAATCTAAAAGGTGGCATGCCGATCGTGCGCTTTCCGCATCGCCAGCATACCCTCTGGCTGGATTGCACCAATTGCCATGATCATCTGTTCAAGGCCGAGGCAGGGGCCACCAAGTTCTCGATGTTGAGAATTCTCGAGGGCGAACAGTGCGGCGTTTGCCATGGCGCAGTGGCGTTCCCCTTGACGGAGTGCTTCCGTTGCCACAGCGTGGTCAGGCCGGGCGACGGGAAACCCCGGCCCTCGCTGCCGATCGCGATTCCTGCCGGTGCGGTACCGCCCAAGTGAGCGGTACCGTGAAATTTTGGTGTCTTGTGTTGCTGGTCCCGGGTTTGCTCGCAACAACACCGCCGGCCACTGCCGAATATGGAGATGTCGTGCTGAATCGTAGGGCCGAAAAGGAAGGTGTGCGTCCGGTGATTTTCCCGCACTGGTTTCACCGCATCCGCTTCCGGTGCAAGGTGTGCCATGCCGAGCTTGGATTCAAGATGCGCGTCGGCAGCAATGATTTCAAGATGTCGGATATTGTCGAGGGGCGTTTTTGCGGCGCATGTCACAACGGCGAGATTGCCTGGCCGCCCGACCAGTGCGATCTCTGTCACTCCGGCAAGCGCGGCTTGCCGACCGGAATTGTTGGCGGTCATGAAACCGGCGGCCCTGGACGCTGGTAGCCGCCGCGAGGCGCTGCGCCGTGGCATCGCGCTGGCTTGCGGCCTGGCGATAGTTGGTTGTGGCGGGACGCCGACCCGATCGGCTGCTGCTGCCAGCAACGATGCCTGGCTCGACCCCTTGTTCGGAGTTACCGGTGGCCGCCTCACCGACAAAGTCGATCCCAGTGGCATGCCTCTGCCGGGTGGCAATGAACGCCATGTATCCTTCCTGTTTCCGGTGGCCGTGGTGGCCAGCCTGGGGGCGCTTTTCATCGCCGATGCCGGACATGGCCGATTGTTTCGCTATCAGCACGCTGGCGGCATGATGGCCGCAGTGCGGGGGATTCGCATCAACACCTCCAGCCGGCTGCGTGCGGGTGTCGGCGGTGAGCTGTATGTCCTCGATGGGGTTCTGGGCGAGATACAGCGCTACTCGATGCTGGGTCAGCTGCAGTCTCCGTTGCAACCGCGGTTGCCCGCCAGCCACTACCTGGATTTCGATGTCGACCCAATGAGCGGACGGGTATTCGCCGTGGATTCGCTGACCCGCTATCTGGACCAAATAGAACCCGTGGGGCGGCTGGCGATCGCGCATCTGCAACTCCATGCGGCAGGGCCGGTGGCCCTTGACGGCGCCAGGCTGCTGACGGCTGACGCGCAGTGTCAGTGCGTGAATGAGTGGCGTGACCGGCGTCTGGTACGCAAGCTTGCCCTCGGGCAGATTCGTCAGCCCAAAGCCCTCGTGGCAGACAACGGCGAAATCTACGTGCTTGACGGATTCGACCGCAGCATTTCGCGGGTTTTCGATGGCGGAGTGGAAAAGCTGCTGCCGCGGCAACTCAATCTCATCTCACCGGAACAGATTTCAGTATATGGTGGCTTGATGTATGTAGCCGACGGCGCCAGCCGGACGGCTGCGGTTTTTCGCATACGACGGCGCCGACGCTGATGCATCTGCAATCCCTACTGCTCGCGGTATTCCTGGTCGGTGCCCTGTCCGGTTGCGCGGGTGCGCCGAGCAAAGCCGTTTTTGCGCTGGATGTCGACCGGATCCAGGCCACGCACCTGATGTTCCCGCCGGAAAGCGATGGTGTGGTGCCACGCTATGTCTATCTGGGGCACCTCTACGGCGACCGCAATTTTACAAAGCCCGAATCCGATGGCAGCGGCCTGTTCGACGCGATCGGGCGGGTTCTCCAGTTCATCAAGGGCGAAGCGCCCCCGCGGGAACTTTACCGGCCGCAATCCGGGGTGGTCGACGAAGCAGGGCGCGTCCTGGTCACGGATCGCGGAACGCCCTCGGTATTCGTCTTCAACGAGATGGAAGGCACGCTGAAACTTTGGCAGCAGGCTGAAGGTTCGCGCAATTTCATCAGTCCGATAGGGATCGCCCTGGGCCCCGACGGCACGGTGTTTGTCACCGACAGCGAACTTGGGCTGGTGGCCCACCTGGACAGCGAGGGTAATGCGCTCAAAGCAATCGGCAAGGGTCATTTGACCCGGCCGACGGGTATCGCTTACGACCCGTCGACGCGGCGGATTTACGTGGTGGATACCGCCGACCATCAGGTCAAGCTGTTTGACCTGCAGGGTGTGCTTCTGGATGTGTGGGGAGAGCGCGGCGACGGGCCGGGAGAATTCAACTATCCGACTTATATCGCTGTCGGCCACCAGAAACTCTATGTTGCGGATACGATCAATGCACGGATCCAGACCCTGTCGACCGAGACCGGCAAGCATCTTGCTACGGTGGGGAAGCTGGGTATGTTCGTCGGCAACATGGTGAGGCCCAAGGGCGTGGCGGCGGATAGCGAAGGCAATATTTATGTCATTGAATCCTTTTACGACCACCTGTTGATTTATAACCCTAAAGGTGAATTCCTGATGTCGATCGGCGGTGTCGGCAGCGAACCGGGCAAGTTTCATCTCCCTGCGGGCGTCTGGATCGATGCGCACAATCGTGTCTATGTGGCCGACACCCTGAACAGCCGCGTGTCGGTGTTCCAGTTTCTCGGTGGAGGTGCGGAAAGTGAATAGCTTCCTGCGGGCGCTGATCCTGCTGGCGGCTTGCGGCATTCTGGCCGTGCCGGCGGTCCACGCCGCACGCCAGTCCGATGTGCGCAACACCAAGCACAATCTTTCCACCAGCGGCGCCGCCGGCAATACAAAATCATCGAGCGAATCCCAGGTCTGTGTCTTTTGCCATACACCGCATGCTGCCAACGCCTCGGCGGTGGCGCCGCTATGGAATCGCAAGATCGGCGGCAGCGCGGACACGGCGGCGACGTACACCGCCACCTATACGCCGTACAACAGCGAATCCCTGGATGCCCGTCTGGCATCGATTCAGGCCGGCTGGAGCGGACAGCCGCTGGGGAGTTCCAAGCTGTGCCTTTCTTGTCATGACGGCACCATAGCGCTGGGCAATGTCATCAACGCTCCAGGCTCGGGATTCGGCAGCGCGATCGAAGTCGGCGGCAGTACGTCGACCGCCATGCCGGCAGGCAGCGAGGGCTATACGCGCAATCTTGGGCAGAACCTGGCCAACGACCATCCGATTTCGATCACCTACAGCGCGGCGCTGACCAGTCAGGACGGCGAACTGCGTCCCCCGGCATCGATGCCGTTGATCAATGGCACCCATCCCCTGGTGGGCACGCGCGGCGGCGGCCAGGGCAGCGGCCTCGGCAGCAGCACTGCGGGGACCGGGCTGTTCGGCAGTACATCGACGCGCCCGGTGCTGCCGCTGGAGACCACCTCGGGCAGCGGCGGCGGCACCGGCCAGGTGCAATGCACCACTTGCCATGATCCGCACATCCGCGAGACCACGCTCACCACCGATGCGGCCGACGCCGCCGTCATCACCAAGGAGCGCAACATCAAGTTCCTGCGTCGTAGCCGCTTCCAGATGGCGCAGCCCAGCGAAGTCTACAGCGATGCGAATGACATGGTGTGCCTGTCCTGCCATCAAAAAGGCAACGACGGCACTGCAGCCAATTCCTTCAGCTGGGCCTATTCCTCGCATGCCAATTCGAACATCGCGACGCAGGCCTACACCTCCGGCGCGGCCGACACCCGGCAGTTTCCCCAGGGCATGCCGGTCTGGAAGGTCGCCTGCCTGAACTGCCACGACACCCATACCGTGAGCGGCGCGCGCCGCCTGACCCGCCAGGGAGCAACCAGCGGAGTCTCCAAGCTCGAAGAAACCTGCTATCAGTGCCATCGGCCCCTGGCCACCTCGATTCTCGGCAATGTCGATTCCGTGCCGGACATCTATACCGATTTTCAGTTGACCTACAAGATGCCGCTCACCAACGCCTCCGAGATACATGACATCGGCGGCGGCAACGCCACCGACTGCCCCGGCGGGGTCGCCAAGTGCGGCGCGGACATGGTCGAGCGCCAGACCCTCTTGGCCAACCGCCATGCGGAATGTACCGACTGCCACAACCCGCATCGCGTGGTGCGGCTGCATCGCCTCGACGGCAAGGTCAGCACCACCGGCGCATTTACCGTAGGGATCAATCCGGCGGCGCCGCAGGACGACAAGGAAGGCAGCCATTTCCACAAGGACATCAGCGGCTTTACGCACAACAACGTGGCGTCAGGCGTCTTGCGCGGAGCCTGGGGCGTCGAGCCGCTCTACAGCTACTCCGATGCCAGCAAGTTCAATACGGCGATCCCCCAGAGCTACTACACCGTGCGCCGCGGCGACCCTGGCAGCGACAGCCTGTCGGCGACCGACGTGACCACCTATCCGGACACCAAGGGCTACGTCACCCGCGAATACCAGGTCTGTCTCAAATGCCATTCCTCCTACGCCTACGGCGCCAGTCCGCCGACGGCCGGCACGTCGATCGGCATCAACGGTCTGAACCAATACACCGATCAGGCGCGCGAGTTTCATGCGCCGGTCGGGCACGACACCGAGTCGACATCGACGGTTGCCGTCAATCTGGGCGACGAGGGCGGAGCCATCGGCTATGACAACAACAACCATCGATCCTGGCATCCAGTGATGAAGCCTACCGGTCGTACTGCGACCTTGCGCGCGCTGACGGCCACCAGCGCTTTCCGCTTGCCGTGGAGCAATTCTGTCGGCAGCCAGACCATGTATTGCTCCGACTGTCACGGATCGAATGTCACCTCGGCGACCTCCGTCGTGCCGAACAGCACTCTCGCCGGCGCCGGCACCTCGACGGGCACTGGAAGTCCCTGGGGGCCGCACGGATCGGCCAAGCCCTTCATACTAAAAGGGGACTGGACCCAGGAAAGCTCGTCCAGCAACGGGCCTCTCTGCACCAAGTGCCATAATCCGACCAGTTCTTCCGGATTCTGCTGCGGTTCGGGTGACGGCAACCTGCATAGTTATCACATCGATCGAGGCACCTCGCCGTTGGAGTGCACCTGGTGCCACGTCGCCGTGCCCCACGGCTGGAAGAACAAGTCCTTGCTGGTCAATCTCAACGATGTCGGTGAGGAGGCGGGCTTTGCCGCAGGCAGCAGCTTTGAAATCGCGATCGGCGGCAATAGCAACAATTACACGCAGGGCCCCTACTACCTGCAAGCCAAGCTCAAGATCCGCAGCTTTGCCCGTGCCGGGCAATGGGATGAAGGCAATTGCGGGACGTCGAGCACGGCGAAGACCACGGCGAACGGCCTGCTCAAGCCCAACAGCCAGGGCAGCACTTCGAATACCACGGGAAGCGGCAAAAACTGGATGACCAACATGTGTTCGAACCCGCCGTAAGCGGTGATCGTTCAAGCGCCGACTCGGCGTCCGGCCTCGACCCGTCGCGACACGGCCAGGCACAGCAGCGCGAAGTTCAGCGCAACGCCGACCATGGGGCCTGCTGCGCCAATTTCGTGCAAGCCGATGAGGCCCGCGCTGCAGCCTGCCAGCAGCAGCAGTTCCCACGTTCGATAACCGCGATCGCGCATGTCGGCCCACAACCAGGCGATCGCCGGCACCAGCAGCATCAGGTCGTAAAGATAGACCATGGGCACGGCCAGCAGGGTCGCCGCACACAGCAGCGCGGCATCGAGCCCGGGCAGGGACGTGCGCCCGGGTTGCGACCACCATGCCCAGCCGACTACCGCCAGCGCCACAGCGGCGGCCAGTATCTGCCCGCGCCAGGCCCAGTCCAGATCGAACCCGATCTGGTGCAAGGCGCCGAGCACCGAGGGCATGACGCGCCAGTTGTAGGCGCCCTGCTCGAAGCCGCGCATATTCGACAACAGCGTACCGATGAAGCCGAACCAGGAGTCGGCACCGAACAGCAGAGCAGCCGCTATCGCGCTTACGATCACCGTCATCGCCGCAGTCCAGAATGCCTTCCAGTGCGCGCCGCAGATCAATGCAATCGGAATCAACAGGCCGAAGTGCGGCTTGACGCTGGCCAGACCGATGCAGATTCCAGCTAGCACGGGACGCGGGTGCAGGCAGACCAGGCCCAGGCCGATCAGTCCGGCGGTCAGAAAGCCAGTCTGGCCGTACATGATGTTGTAGAAAACCGGCGGTGCGGCGAGCGCGATCAGCCAGAAGCTCTGGTCCTTGAGGATCGACCGCATGGCCAGCAGATAGGGGATCGCGGTGACCGCCAACCAGGCAATCCAGGCGAGCAGATAGGGCAGGTAGGCCAGCGGAATCGCCGCCAGAATGAAGGTCGGCGGGTACATCCAGGGGTGAAAACCTATTGCCCTGGCCTGTTTTTCGCTAAGCTTGCCGTCGTAGGCGGCCTGTGCCGCGAGCAGGCTGGCGCGGTACATTTCCCGCGGGCGGTAGAGATCGACGGCGGGTTGCTGGCGCACCAGCATCGAGGCCGCGTAAAGCGAGGTGAAATCAGTCAGCAGCGGGGTTTCACCGCCTGCGGCGGCTTGTCGGCCATCACGATGAATCACGGCAACGATAATCAGGTAGCCCATGAAAATAGCCAGACCCAGCAGCAGCATCCAGCGTCGAGAGGGCGTGTGCGAAGTTGTCGGCAGTTTTTCCATGACGCCGGATGCTACCTCAGGGCATCGCGCCGCGGCGCTTCGTCGCTTGCGGCGCGGGCTTCAAGAGTTGGCGCTGGCGCCACGGCGAGCAGTGGATGACTGCGGCCATTTGCGGCGCGGAACAGCGCGATGAGCACCGAAACCATGCGCTGGCTGGACCGCTGGCTCGGCGTTCCGCTGTGCTTTCTGCTGTCCCTGGGCGCGCGCTGGCGCAGCCGGTGGGCACCGGTCGCTGCCGGGGCGCGGCCGCGGCGCGTGTTGTGCATCCAGCTGGCCGAAATGGGCAGCCTAGTGCTGGCCGCTCCCGCCGTGCATTGGTTGCAGCTGCGCGGCGTGCAGCCCTGGTTCGTCAGCTTCGCGCGCAACGGCGACTGCCTGGCAGTGGCGGGCCTGGCGCCCGGCGACCGGATGTTTCTCTGGCGCACCCAAAGCGCATGGGTATTTGCCTGGGACTTCCTGCGTTTCCTGCGCTGGGCTTGGCGCCAGCGCTTCGATGCAGCGATCGATTTCGAGCCCTGTTCGCGATTCTCGGCATTGCTCGGCTGGCTCGCCGGCGCCCGCCTGCGGGTCGGCTACACGCACGCGGGCGCCTATCGCGGCCGTCTGCACAGCCTGCCCGTGCCCTATCGCAGCGACAGGCACATGAGCGAAAACTGTCTGGCGCTGGCGTCGGTGCTGTTACCCCACGAAGTGCCGCCGGATCGGATACCGGCCGAACGGGCATGGCGTGCGCGGCTGCCCACGGTGACCGACGCGACTGCCGTGGCGAGCGGCGAGCGGGTGCGCGCGCTGCTGGCGGAATGTTTTCCGGCCGGTGTCGACGGCCTGTTGCTGCTCAATCCCAATGCCGGCGATCTGCTGCCGCAGCGACGCTGGCCGCTGCAGCGCTACATCGAGCTGGCGCGCCGACTGCTGGAGCGGTATCCGCGGCTGTGCATCGGCATCATCGGCGCGCCGGCCGAAGCCGTGACGGTACGGGCGATGGCGACCGCGGTGGCTTCGCCGCGCTGCGCCAGCCTGGCCGGCGCGCTGTCTGTGGTCGAGCTGCCGGCCTTGTTTGCCCGGGCGCGTCTGCTGGTGAGCAACGATTCCGGACCGGCCCATATCGCGTCGCTGACGCAGATACCAAGTCTGGTCCTGTTCGGGCCCGAGACGCCGCTGCTGTATCGGCCCCTGGGCCGGGCGCGTGCGCTGTACGCCGGCCTGCCGTGTTCACCCTGCATCCGCATCGCCAACCAGCGGCGCAGCAGTTGCAAGAACAACCTGTGCATGCAGGCAATCAGCGTCGACAAGGTGCTGGCCGAAGCCGAGGTCATGCTCGACGCCGCGGGCGATTTCGATCGCCGTGTCGGACTCTGTCTGCCGGGAATTCCGCTTCGCGGGCCGGCAAGCGCCAACTCTTGAACATTCACGGCCATGTATTCGGCATGATTCCGCGGCGGCGCATCGACATCGGCTGGGCCGACCTCGGCGACCTGCTGGGCGGCGTCGGCGACAGCCCGCTCGCAGCGGCAGCGCGGGTGCGCACATTCGAGAACCAGGCGGCGGCGCTGCTCGGCGGCCTATGGGTGCGCGCCACGGCCAGCGGACGCGATGCGCTCGACCTGATTCTCGACGGGCTCGGCATCGGCGCCGGTGACGAGCTGGTGGTTCCCGCCTACACCCTCGGCGAGTTGATCGTCAGGCTGCAGGGCCGCGGCCTGCGTCCGGTGGCCGCCGACGTGGACGTGGACTCGTTCGCGGTCACGCCGCAAAGCGTGGCGCGCGCCATCGGTCCGCGCACGCGCGCCGTGGTGGCCCTGCACGTGTTCGGCGCGCCCTGCGACATTCGCGGCATTGCCGCGGTCGCGGCGCAGCACGGGCTGCCGCTGATCGAGGATTGCGCCCACGCCGTCGGCGCCCGCATCGACGGCCGCCCTGCCGGCAGCTTCGGCAGCG
>JAXMJU010000178.1:0-17157 GCA_034376265.1 Sulfuritalea sp. | reverse complement strand
CTGTTGGAATTCGTTCGTCCAATGTTGATAAATAAGGTCAAGCTCTCCTTCGGAAATCAAACGATCCCCGAACTCATCCTGGATACTAAGGAGTCGCTCGAGGATCATTTTACGTGCTTGGATAGTAAAAGGTCCGGGGATATGCTTGCCAGCTAGATCGAAAGTCAAACGCCCATTGCGGCGATATGCCTGCCGATATTCAGACTTGTTGCGGATATCTTTGAGCCAATCTCGAAACTCAACCAAGGGTTTATATTGGTGCTTGCCGACATCGATAAAGCCTTGAAGGCTCTTATCCTTCTCGACGACAGTGCAGGTCCAGCATCCAAAACGACTGTTTGAAGTACCGCAACCGGGAGCCTCGTCCTTGCTCAAGACGACTGGACATTCGCCACCCTCAGCATCTCGGTAAAGCTGGAACAGATCGACATGGGTGCCACCCCAAGGAGCGGGATAGCTTCCCAGAATTTCCCAAACATCATCGGTCGTTAGATCAACTATTGGGCGGTATATGTACGCGCCCAGAAGGTCGGTGTGCTCCGTAAGATTGGAACCTCGCTGATTCCTTCTCCTATCTATTGATCGCTGTCGTGTGTTGCTTTCATCCCGCCTCACACCGAGAACAACGATGGCGGCTCCACACTCCGAAATATGCCGTTTGATGTATCCGCTAGTAGGCTGAATCTTCAAGCGATCAGTACACCAGCGCATAGTCAGGTTGGGGCTTGGATAGCCTTTACCGATCAGCAGCACCCAAAAGGACTTGTCGATTTCGGGTGTGGTTCGTGCGACCGTAATCGGCAACCCAAGATTGTTTGCGGCCCGCTCAATCAGTTTGGTGACCTTATCCAGATGGATGATCACCACCGGACTTTCAACTAACGTGTCGTTCGAGACGATATGCACAGGTCGCGTCCTGCGGGACGGTGGCACCGACATTAATGCCTCGAACACCCCTTGGGCTACTAAAGTGCTGTCTTTGCCACCCGAAAATCCGATAATCCAAGGGAAGTGTTGATTTTCAGCTAAATATTCTTCACGGATACCCTGTACGACCGAGTTCCAACGGCTCAGGGTCGAGCTGTTGTCAAGCAATTGAGGTTCCATGTTTCCCATGTAATCTGTTACCGATAGATCGCCAATCCGTACATTGTCGCCTTAACCGTCGAGGTTCGCAACGAACTGACAGGCCGGCAGCCTCACCAGCTCCCGCGCCTACGCCACCGCCCGCCGTCGGCAGCATCGCCGGCCAAGCGGTGGCGGTGGCCTTGGGGGCGCAGGAAAACTCTCAGTGCCCAGCCGCTATGCCGCCTCCGCCATTGCCACGGCCCGAGCGACCGTCACAATCGGAATGCCGTCGAAGCGCTTGAGGATCAGCAGATGCTTGCGATCCCCCGACACGATCAAGTCCGCCTTGGCTGCCTAGGCGGCGGCGAGCGCCGCATCATCGTCGGCATCCGGGAAACCCTTTGCGGCAATTGTCGTGCCGTCACCAGCGTAATCACCTTGCGATAGGCTGCCAGCATCTGCGGCACCGTCAGGCCGGTCGCTGCTACGCTCTTCGCCAGCTTTTTGCGGCCGAGCACATCGGCCAACTCGTCGAGCAGCGCCCGACTGACGAACAACCGGACTTGCTTCTCGCTGGCCATCTCCAGCAAACGCCCTGGCGTGCCTTGCCACAAGAAGGCCGACCCCACCACGTTCGTATCGACCACCAGCCTCATGCGGCGGCTTGCCGCCTGCCACGACGCGCCTTGCGCACTGCATCGACTTCCGCCTGAATCTCATCCATCGATAGCGGCTTGCTGCCCACTGCCGTGGCGCGTGCCGCGCCGGCTAGCAGCGTCTGCGCCGCATGGCGGCGCATCGCATCCTTGAGCAGATCGGCCAGCGCCTGCGGCGTCAGCAAGCCCGCTGCCTGCGCCTCGCGCGCAAGCCGGTCGGACAGATTCACCTTCAATTCCAATGTTGTCATGCTGCCTTCTCCTGAAGCGGTGCCGCCAATGACCCGCCTGCACGGATACCGTATCACAAACCGAAACGCAACATCCCTCATGGCGAGGGCAAGGCAAGGAACACACATTCCCCGCCAGCGTGGTTAGAAGGCGGCCGGCGTCACTCGCCCTTCTCGCGCAATTGCCCGATCTGGTCGATTTCGCGCTTGATCGCGATCGCATCGAGCTTGGCGAACGGCAGACTGGTGAACAATGCGATGCGGCGATTCATTTCGGCAAACGCCTTGGAAAAGGCACGGCGCTTTTCCTCGTCGCTGCCTTCCACCGCCGCCGGATCCTCGATGCCCCAGTGCGCCGTCATCGGCTGCCCCGGCCACACCGGGCAGACTTCACCCGCCGCGTTGTCGCACACAGTAAACACGAAGTCGAAATGTGGCGCCCCCTCTGCAGCAAACTCATCCCAACTTTTGCTGCGCAGATCGGCAACCGCAAGTCCCTGCCGCGCCAGCAATTCGAGCGCCCAGGGATTCACCTTGCCGGCAGGATGACTTCCGGCGCTGAAGGCGCGAAACCGCCCCTTGCCAACGTGCGTGAGAATGGCTTCAGCCAGGATCGATCGCGCCGAATTGCCGGTGCACAAAAACAGAACCTGATAAATCCGGTCGGACATGAATATCTCCTGAGATCGGTGTCAAGCCGCCTTGCGCCGGTGCTTTGTCGCCTCAGCCGAAGCGGCCGGTGATGTAATCTTCCGTCGCCTTCTTCTTCGGCTTGATGAAGACTTGGTCGGTAACGCCGAATTCGATCATCTCGCCGAGGTACATGTAGGCGGTGAAATCCGAAATACGCGCCGCCTGCTGCATGTTGTGGGTAACGATGGCGATGGTGAATTCGTTCTTGAGTTCACCGATCAGCTCCTCGATACGCATGGTCGAGATCGGATCCAGGGCCGACGTCGGTTCGTCCAGCAGCAGAACTTCGGGCTTGACCGCAATGCCGCGCGCGATGCACAGGCGCTGCTGCTGTCCTCCCGAAAGGCTCATGCCGCTCTGCCCGAGCTTGTCCTTGACCTCGTCCCACAGCGCCGCCTTGCGCAGCGCCCATTCGACGCGCTCTTCCATTTCCGACTTCGACAGCTTCTCGTGCAGGCGCACGCCGAAAGCAATGTTCTCGTGGATCGACATCGGGAATGGCGTCGGCTTCTGGAACACCATGCCGACCTTGGCGCGCAACACGGTCACATCGACTTTCCGATCAAGCATGTTTTTGCCGTCGAGCAGCAGTTCGCCGGTCGCCCGCTGATCCGGATAGAGGTCGTACATGCGGTTCATCGTCCGCAGCAGCGTGGATTTGCCGCAGCCCGAGGGACCAATGAAGGCGGTGACATTCCGCTTGTAGATTTCCAGATTGATATTCTTCAGCGCGTGATACTTGCCATAGTAGAAATCGAGGCTCTTGCAAGCCATCTGGGCCTCCAGTTGCACCGCCGCATCGTTTGTCGTCATATTCTGGCTACTATCGTTCGTGGTTAGGCCGGATTCAGTGCTTGTGTTTCTGGCGGAACAGCACGCGGGCCATGATGTTCAGGCCGAGCACGCCCAGCGTGATCAGGAGCACGCCTGCCCAGGCGATCTGCTGCCATTCCTTGAAGGGGCTCATGGCGAACTTGAAAATGGTGACCGGCAGGTTTGCCATCGGTTCGTTGAGGTTCAGGCTCCAGAACTGGTTCGACAGCGCGGTAAACAACAGCGGCGCCGTCTCGCCGGCAATCCGGGCGACCGCCAGCAGGATACCGGTGATGACACCGGCGGTCGATGCCTTCAACGTGACCCTCATGATCACGGCGCTTTTGGGCGCACCGAGCGCGAAAGCCGCCTCGCGCAACGTGTCGGGCACCAGTTTGAGCATGTTCTCGGTGGTCGACACCACCACCGGGATGACGATCAGCGCCAAAGCGAAAACACCCGAAATACCGGAGAAATTTCCTACCTTGGCGACGTATATGGCATAGATGAACAGGCCGATGACGATGGAGGGCGCCGATAACAGGATGTCGTTGATGAACCGCGTCGCGTTGCCGAGCCATGTGTAGCGCCCATATTCGGCGAGATAGACGCCCGCCATGATGCCGATCGGCGTACCCAGTGCGGTAGCCAGCGAAACCAGAATCGCACTGCCGACGATGGCGTTGAGCAGGCCGCCCGGTTCGTCGGCGCCCGGCGGCGGCGTCATCTTGGTGAACAAATCGATAGATACGCCGGCAATACCCAGTTCCAGCGTGGTAAACAGGATCCAGGCCAGCCAGAACAGGCCGAAGAACATGGCGCCCATCGACAAGGAAAGCGCGACCTTGTTGATAAACTTGCGTCGTGATAGCAGGTTCATGTCCGCCTCAGGTCTTGACGCCCTCATGCTTCGCCAGGCGCAGCAGGAGCAGTTTTGAGGACACCAGCACAGCCAGTGTGATGAGGAACAGGATCAGGCCCAGTTCGATCAGAGCCCCTGTATACAGTCCGGGGGTGGCTTCGCCGAATTCGTTGGCCAGCGTCGAGGTGATGCTGTTCCCCGGCGCAAACAGCGAAATGCCTGACAGAAAGTTGGTGTTGCCGATGATGAAAGTCACGGCCATCGTCTCGCCCAGCGCCCGCCCCAGGCCCAGCATGATGCCGCCGATGACGCCCACCTTGGTGTAGGGCAGCACCACGTTCCAGATCACTTCCCAAGTGGTGCTGCCAACGCCGTAGGCCGACTCCTTGAGCATCGCCGGCGTTACTTCGAACACGTCGCGCATGACGGCGGCAATGAAGGGAATGATCATGATGGCGAGAATGATGCCCGCCGCGAGCAGGCCGATGCCGAGCGTCGGACCGGAAAACAGCGCACCGACCAACGGCAGCTTGCCCAGGGTGCCGGCCAGCAGGGGCTGCACGTATTCGGCAAAGATCGGGACAAACACCATCAGGCCCCACATGCCATAGACGATGGAAGGAATCGCTGCCAGCAGTTCGATGGCAGTACCCAGCGGTCGGCGCAGCCACACCGGCGACAACTCGGTAAGGAACAGGGCGATGCCGAAGCTCACCGGCACCGCGATGATGAGCGCGATCAGCGACGTCACCAGCGTGCCGTAGATCGGGATCAGCGCGCCGAAGTCGTCCATCGGCGGGTTCCAGTCCTGGCGCCAGATAAAGCTGAAGCCGAACTTCTGGATCGACTCCCAGGACCCTATAACCAGCGAAACGATAATTCCGGCCAACAGGGCCAAGGTCAGTACGGCGAAACTACGGGTCAGATTGAAGAACAACCAGTCGCCGATTTTTCCGCCGGCAGGGTGGGCCGCAGCCGTTGATTCCTGTGTCGCAGTCATGGCCAGATTTGTCGGAGAAGATAGTGAAAAGCCCGCACCGCCACGAGGCGGTGCGGAACTGGGTGCAGCTATTTTACTTGGCGGCGAACACAGGCTTGCTGGAAGCATCCTTGATATTGGCCCAGGAAGTACCGATCAGTTTAACCAGGCTGTCGGGCAGCGGCACGTAATCGAGATCGTCGGCCATCTTGTCGCCGTTCTTGTACGACCACTCGAAGAATTTCAGGACTTCGGCGGCCTGTGCCGGCTTGGCCTGCACCTTGTGCATCAGGATGAAGGTGGCGCCGGTGATCGGCCAGGAGTCCTTGCCCGGCTCGTTGGTGAGGATTTCGTAAAACGCCGACCTGGTCCAGTCGGCGTGTGCCGCGGCGGCCTTGAAGGACTTGTCGTCCGGCGTGACGAAATGGCCGTCGGCATTTTTCATGATGGCATGCGCCAGTTTGTTCTGCTTGGCGTAGGCCGATTCCACATAGCCGATGGAGCCGGGCAGACGCTGGACGAAGGCGGACACGCCCTCGTTGCCCTTGCCGCCCAGACCGACCGGCCACTGCACCGCGGTGCCCTCGCCCACCTTGGCTTTCCAGTCAGGGCTGACTTTGGACAGGTAGTTGGTGAAAATGAAGGTGGTGCCGGAACCGTCGGCGCGACGCACCACGCCGATGTCGCTGGCCGGCAGGGTCAAGCCAGGGTTGAGTTCGACGATAGCCTTGTCGTTCCACTTGGTGATCTTGCCAATGTAGATATCGGCCAGCACGGGACCCGTCAGCTTGAGTTCGCCAGGCTTGACACCTGCCAGGTTGACCACCGGCACGACGCCGCCGATCACGGTCGGGAATTGCATCAGCCCGTCCTTGTCGAGAACTTCGGGCTTCAGCGGCATGTCGGAGGCACCGAAATCGACGGTCTTGGCGGTGATCTGCTTGATGCCGCCACCGGAACCGATCGACTGGTAGTTAATCCGGTTGCCGGTCGCCTTCTGGTAGGCATCGGCCCACTTGGCGTAGATCGGGGCCGGAAAGGAGGCGCCAGCGCCGGTGATGTCGGCCGCGCCGGCCGAGGAAATGGCGAGCATTGAAACGGCGGCGATCCCCGTGGTCCTGAGGGTGCGAATCAGCATGTTGTAACTCCTGTGAGTTGAAATGTTCAAACGGGCCGGAACACCGGCATTGCTTGTTGCATCGCGGCGTAGTCTAGGCAGCGAATGTTACAGATCCGTTAAATCGCTCGCGACCACCGGAAAACCTTGCGCAGCCCGCGTCACGCCCCTGTAACGCGAGCCGCTTACTCTGCAAGGATGCTGCATTCCGTCGTCATCGTTTTACGCCTGCTGCTGGTCGGACTTCATCTCCTGCTCGGCGCGCTGCAGGTCGTCCTGCTGTTCCGCCTTGGTGGCGACCCATGGCGTCAGCGGCTGAAGCAGGCCTGGTCGCGGCATCTGCTGACGCTGCTCGGCATCCGTATCGAAGCAGTCGATGGCGGCCTGGGCGGCATCGAGAACGGCTTGCTGGTCTGCAACCATATTTCCTTCATCGATATTTTCGTTCTCAATGCCCTGCTGCCCTCCGGCTTCGTCGCCAAGAGCGACGTCGCGCAATGGCCGCTGATCGGCTGGCTCAGCCGCCGCAACGACACCGTATTCATCGAACGCGGCAGCCGCAGGGCGGCCCACGACACGCAACGCTACATGCTGACCGCATTGGGCGCCGGCAAGCGCCTGGTGGTCTTCCCGGAAGGCACCACCACCGCCGGCGACCGCCTATTGCCTTTCCGCGCCGCCTTGTTCCAGAGTGCGATCGACGCCGCCGTGCCGGTGCACGCGATCTGCTTGAGCTACCACGACGCCGACGGCCTGCGCTCTTCAGCGCCGGCCTACATCGACGACGTCAGCCTGGTGGCCTGCATGGTGGCCGTGTTGCGGACGCGGGGACTGGTCGCCCGCATCGCTCTGGCCGATAGTTTCACTCCACCCCTGCCTGAGCGCCGCCCACTTGCCCAGCGCGCCCAGCAGGCGGTCGCGGCCGCCCTGGCGCATCCCGAAAGGCGCGCAACCTCGCCGTAACACGGCGGCAATCAAGCGGTAACCCAGGCTGCCGACAATGCCGGCGACCCCAAGGCAAATACAGGAGAACGCCATGCAAGAACAAGGCATCGAAACCGGCACCGCAGCCGGCCAGCACGCCGCTTACACGGTTGCGCTGGCGCGCAGCGAAGAGGAAGTCCGCGAGGCGCAGCGCCTGCGCTACAAGGTATTCGTCGAGGAACTCGGCGCCCGCATCCACTCGCGCCTGCCCCACCACGACATCGATCACTACGACGCGTTCTGCGAGCACCTGATCGTGCGCGAAAGTCAGACCGAGCGCATCGTCGGCACCTATCGCATCCTTTCGCCGACGGCCGCGCGCCGGGTCGGCAACTACTACTCCGAGAACGAGTTCTACATCAACCGGCTGCAGAATCTGCGCGGACGCATGGTGGAAGTCGGCCGCTCCTGCATCCACCCCGAGCATCGCAGCGGCGCGGTGATCACCCTGCTCTGGGCCGGTCTGGCCAGCTACATGGTGAGCAACAACTACGACTACCTCATCGGCTGCGCCTCGATCGGCATGGCCGACGGCGGACACAATGCCGCCAACCTGTTCATGCAGATCGCACCCGACTACATGGCGCCGGCGGAATACCACGTGTTTCCCCAGCACGGACTGCCCTTCGAACGGCTCTGGAATGGCCAGCCGGCCCTGGTGCCGCCGTTGATCAAGGGTTACCTGCGCCTCGGCGCCTGGATCTGCGGCGAACCGGCCTGGGACCCCGACTTCAATACCGCAGACCTGCTCCTGCTGCTGCCGATGTCGCGCATGAACCCGCGTTACCTGCGGCACTTCGTCAAGCCCGCGGCAGCGCTCGCGGCATGAACGTCGGCGGCATCGCAGCCGCGCAGCGCCGAATGCACGTGCTGATGATCAGCGACGTCTATTTTCCGCGCATCAACGGCGTCTCCACCTCGATCCAGACCTTCCACACCACCCTGGCGCGCCTCGGCGTGCGAGTCACCATCGTGGCGCCGGACTACCCGGGGACCGACAGCGAGGCCGATGCCAATGCGGATGTCCTGCGCCTGGCTTCGCGTCAGGTGCCGCTGGATCCGGAAGACCGCCTGATGCAGTGGCGGCTCCTGGCGCAACTGGATCGCCGTCTCGCCAGCGCCAACTTTTGCGACGTCGACCTGGTGCATGTGCAGACCCCGTTCGCCGCGCATTACGCCGGCCTGCGCCTGGCCCGGGCGCGTGGTATTCCCTGCATCGCGACCTATCACACGCACTTCGAGGAATATCTGTTTCATTACATCCGTTTCCTGCCGCGCAGCGCGCTGCGTTACGCGGCCCGCAGCCTGGCCCGCCATCAGTGCGCTGCGCTCGACGCCGTCGTCGTGCCCTCGCAGCCGATGGCCGCCACCTTGTGCGGCTACGGCGTTGCTGCACCGCTGCATGTGATTGCCACCGGATTGCCGGAATCCCAGTTCCTGCGCGGCGACGGCCAGCGCTTTCGCCAGCAATGGGTCATTGCGCCGGAGCGCAAGCTCGCGCTCTTCGTCGGTCGCGCCGCACACGAAAAGAACATCGGCTTCCTGCTTGAAATGCTGGCCATCGCACGCCGCCAGCGCCCTGAACTGATGCTGGTGATTGCCGGCGAAGGACCGGCATTGCCGGCCTTGCGCCGCCAGGCGGCGGCGCTGCGCATCGAGGACCATGTACGTTTCGTCGGCTATCTGCCGCGCGATGGCGGCCTGCGCGACTGCTACGCCGCCGCCGACGTATTCACCTTCGCCTCGCTGACGGAAACCCAGGGCCTGGTGCTGCTCGAAGCCATGGCCAGCGGCCTGCCGGTACTGGCCATTCCAGCTCTGGGCGCCGCCGAAATCATCCTCCCCCAACGCGGCGCGATCGCCGCCGCCGACACGGTCGAGGCCTTTGCCGCGCAACTGGCTGCGCTGCTCGGAAGGACCTCCCAGCTGGCCGCCATGAGTAGCGAGGGGATCGCCTTCGCCCGCGAGTGGGATGCCACGGCACAAGGCTCCCGGCTCGCCGCGCTGTATCGCCAACTGCTGCGCATCCCGCTCGCGGTCGACTGCAAGCAGCCCGTGTCCGCCGGCCAATGAATACCGAGCCCGCCATCGAGGAAAGCCCCTTCAAGGGCCAGACCGGTTTGCGCCGCATCCTGAGCGCCTTCGGCTATTCGCTGTCCGGCCTGCGTGCCGCCTTCCGCAATGAAGACGCCTTCCGCCAGGAAAGCCTGCTGGCGGCGCTGTTGATTCCGCTGGCACTGTTCATGTCGGTGCCCGGCTTCGGCAAGGCACTGATGATAGGCAGCGTACTCGTCGTGCTCATCGTCGAATTGCTGAATTCGGCGATCGAAGCGGCCATCGATCGCATTTCCCTCGACCGGCACCGGCTCTCCAAGCGCGCCAAGGACATCGGCAGCGCGGCGGTGCTGGTCGCGCTGATCAATGTACTGACCACCTGGTCGCTGGTGTTGCTGGCTTGACATGACCGCGCCACTCCACGTTGCCGTGGTCACCGAAACCTACCCGCCGGAAGTCAATGGCGTGGCCATGACGCTGGGCCGCATGGTGCAGAGCCTGCTGGCACGCGGCCATCGCGTCAGCCTGACGCGGCCGCGCCAGCACGCCGGCGACGCGCCGACCAATACACCTGGGCTGACCACGACGCTGGTGCGCGGCCTGCCGATTCCGGGTTACGCCGGCCTCAAGTTCGGCCTGCCGGCGCCGCGCTTGCTGCGCCGCTGCTGGCGCGCCGAGCGGCCGGACGTGGTCCAGGTGGTCACCGAAGGCCCTCTGGGCAGCTCGGCGATCGCCGCGGCGCGCGCACTCGGCATTCCGGTGGTCTCGGAATTCCATACCAATTTCCACGCCTACAGCCGACATTACGGCTTCGCCTGGCTGGAAGACCTGATCGCCGAGCATCTGCAGCGCCTGCACAATCGCAGCCGCATGACCCTGGTGCCCTCGCGCCGGCTCGGCCTCGATTTGCAGCGGCGCGGCTACCGCAACCTCCGCGTGGTCGCCCGTGGCGTCGATACCGCCTTGTTCAATCCGGCGCGCCGCAGCGCCGCCCTGCGCGCCGCTTGGCAGGTCGACGACAAGGATCTCGTGGTGGCCCATGTCGGCCGCCTGGCGCCGGAAAAGAACCTGCCCCTGCTGCTCACCACCTTCGCCGCGATCCATCGCCATGCGCCCGGCGCGCGCCTGCTGCTGGTCGGCGACGGACCGTCACGACGGCAACTGCAGCAGCAACATCCGCAACATCTCTATGCCGGCATGCGCCACGGCGAAGACCTCGCCGCCCACTACGCCTCGGCCGACCTGTTCCTGTTTCCGAGCCTGACTGAAACCTATGGCAACGTCGCCCTCGAAGCGCTCGCCAGCGGCCTGCCGGTAGTGGCCTACCGCATGGCGGCTGCCGCCGAATTGATCCGCCACGGCAACAACGGCATGCTGGCCGAACCGGGCGCCAGCGATCAGTTCGTGCGCGCCGCGCTCGACCTCGTCACGCGCCCCGGCGCCCGTCGCCGCGCCGCCATGGCGGCCCCCCGCAGCGTCGCTGCACTCGACTGGGAGCGCATCCACGAGCAACTGCTGGCCGCGCTGCGCGAGGCCATCGCGCAGCCGCTGCCGCCGGTGGTCAGGGAAGCGGCCTGCCGCTTTATCGCCGAACCATGAAGGTCCGCTCCATTTTCATCTCCGACGTACATCTCGGCACCCGCGGCTGCCAGGCCGAGCGCCTACTCGACTTCCTGCGCGACTACGAAAGCGAGAACCTGTTCCTGATCGGCGACATTATCGACTTCTGGGCCATGAATCGCGGCATCCACTGGACCCCGGCGCAGAACACCGTGGTGCAGAAGATCCTGCGCCGCGCCCGTCACGGCCAGCAGGTGATGCTGATTCCCGGCAACCACGACGAGGCCATGCGCGAATACGACGGCGTGTCCTTCGGCGACATCCTGGTGCGCTGCGAACACATCCACCTTGCCGCCGACGGCCGCCGCTACCTGCTGCTGCATGGCGACGAATTCGATCAGGTGACGCGCTATCACCGCTGGCTGGCGGTGCTCGGCGACGTCGGCTACAACCTGCTGGTGCGCTTGAACGCCTGGCTCTCGCGCCTGCGCCGCCTGCTGCGGCGTCCCGGCTACTGGTCACTGGCCGGCTACGCCAAGAGCCGCGTCAAACGTGCCGTTTCCTTCATTTTCGACTTCGAGCATGCGCTGATCCACGCCGTGCGCGAACGCGGGCTGGACGGCGTGATCTGCGGCCACATCCACAGCGCGGCGATCCGTCCGGTCGATGGCACGATGTATGTCAATTGCGGCGACTGGGTCGATAGCTGCACCGCCATTGTCGAGCACCATGACGGCAGGCTGGAACTGGTGCACGCCTGGCAGCCGATCGCCGCCGCTTTGCCGGCCGAAGCACCGCGCGCCGCCGTGTCGCCAGCGCCAACTCTTGACGAACTGCCGCAGGCAGGCATGGTCTGCGACCCGGATGGGCTGCGCCTATAGCGACCGCGCCACGGCCATACGCACGGCGCCTGGCGGCATGTCCGCGGCTGCGGCGATGCGCCGCCGACTCGCGGCAAGCTGCGCCGGATCGAGAGTCCCCCGCCGCAAAGCATCCGCCGCGCCATACATGGCGCGATAGTACTGATCGGGATCATAGGAAATCAGCAACATATCGACCCCGGCATCGAGCGCGGCCACCGTCGCATTGCCGATGCCAAGCCGATATACGGCGCCCATAGTCAGGTCGTCGGTAAGCAGCAGGCCCTGGTAGCCCCATCCCCGGCGCAAGACGCCCTGCACCACCGCCTTGGAGAGCGATGCCGGCAATGCCGGATCAATTTCAGGCAGAACCACGTGCGCCAACATGATCGCCGCTCCGCTTTGCGCCGCACCGCGAAAGGGTTGCCAATCGCTGGCGGCAAGCAATTCGACGGGCTTCTCCAGGCGTGCCGGAAAGTGGTGCGTGTCGCTCATCACCGGCCCCAGTCCGGGAAAATGCTTCAGCGTCGGCCGCACACCTTGCGCCATCAGTGCCGCGCCATAACTGCCGATGACGCGGTTCACCAGCACCGGATCGGCGGCGATGGCGCGGCGGCGAATCAGCGTGTGGGTGTCGAACACCGGCCCGCCGTCAAGGGGACGCAGATCCGCCACCGGCCCCAGGTTCAGATTGACGCCGAGCGCCGCCAGACCGCGCCCTTGCGTCTCGCCATAGGCCCGCACGCGAGCTTCGAGCCGTGCGTCGGTGCCCGCCTCAACCAGGGCCGCCAGCGATGGCAACTCGGTCAGGGGCGGCGTCAGGTGCGCCACGCTGCCGCCTTCCTGATCGGCGGCAACGATCAACAGCGGCAGGCCGGCGCGACGGCGCAAATCCTGCAAAGCATCGATTTCGGCGCGGATTGCAGTCAACGTGCGGCCACGAACGTTGCCGCGTCCCAGATAGATGCCGCCGATCAAGCCGCGTTCGGCCAGCATCGCGACTTCATCGAAGCGGATATAGCCGACGATGAAGTGCTGGCCGAGCGTCCGCGCCGCCGCGTCGGCCGCCAGCACCTCGGCGCGCTGGCGGCGGAAGATCGCTTCGTTGCCGATCGCGACGATCGCCACGACGAGCAACACAGCGCCGAGCATCCCGCCTTCCCTGCGCCCGCAGCGACCTCTCGCGCGCCACCAGACGAGGCCGCTGACCGCCACCAGCAGTGGCGTTTCCAGCGTGCGCAGGGCGAAGAGATACGGACTCTTCGGATGCAGCGCCACGTAGAGCAGCAGCAGCGGCACCGTCCACCGCAGCATCGAGCGCAGGCCCCGTATCGCATGCGAGTGCCACACTTCACAACCCCCCTTCGACAGCGCCGCCGCCAATCCCGTACCAGTCGATGCGCCGGGTCGCGAGCATGCTGGCGCCGAGTGCGGCGAAGAGCAGCAGCGCTCCCATCAGCAAGGCATTGTCTTCGGACAGCAGGACGCCATAGAGCACGCCGTACAACGCGGCAATGCCGGCGCCGAAGGCCGCACCGCGCAAGCGGCTGCCCAACGCGCCGGACAGGTAGGTGCCGATCAGGGTCACGCAAGCCGTCGCCGATATACCGTAGGCAAGGGCAAAACTGAGATGTTCCGACAGCGCGATGAGCAGCAGGAAAAAGATCGCCAGGGCCAGGCCCACCAGCAGGTACTGCAGCGGATGGATCGCCAGGCGGCGCAGCACCTCGGTCAAAAAGAAAGCGGCGAAGGTGAGGACGACGAAGAGCAACCCGTACTTCACCGCGCGTTCGGATTTCAGATAGACATTCACCGGCTCCATGAAGCTGATGTCCAGCGTCTCGCCGGATGGATTGGCCTCACCGCTCTTGAGCACGCGATCGAAGCTGCGCGCGAGATGCGACACCTGCCAGCGCGCCTCGAATCCGGCGGCGCCGACCGTGCGCGTCGTCGGCAGGAAGCGGCCCTGGAAACTAGGGTGCGGCCAATCGGATTTCAGCGTCACCGTCGTCGCATTGCCGGCGGGGGCGATCGCCAGGCGTTCGGACCCGGTAAGGTTGAGCGGCATGGCAAAGTCGAAGCTGCCGCCCGCGGCGAGGTCGATCGGACCCAGCGGCACATGCACGCCCTGCCCGGCGGCGACGCCGGCGGTGCCGGTGGCAAAGCGATGGGTACGTCCGTTGACGCTCACTTCCGGATCGTTGTCGACGCCGCGCGGATCGGCAATGCCGAGCACCAGAATCGCGTGGGCATCGACGATGTTGCGCGCCGTATCGAAACCGATGCGAGGCGGCACGACCGCCTTGCCCGCGATCTGCAGCGCCAGGTGGTACAGGCGTGCACGGTAGAGACCGCGACTGCGGGTTTCGACCCGCGCTTCGCCGCCGATGTCCAGGCGCTGCGGCGGAAGGATCTCGGTGCGCGAAACGATCTCATGGTGAACGGTCTCGCGGCTGGCCTCGTCTTTCCCGCGACGTTCCACCCGCTCGCGGTAGCGGACCGCAAGCACCGGCCCGATCAGCGTCTGGGCGCCGGCCGCCGATTCGGCGATATTGCGCTTGACCTCGGCCTGGCGCGCACTGCGCCCGGCGATCTGTCCCTCGATCAGGGACAGCGGAATCAGCAGCAGCAACGACAGGACGGCAATCGCCGCGAGCTTCTGGAACAGTTTCTTCTGCATGGCACTCCCCTCGGATGGATTCGGTGGAGTGAGGCTAAGGGCCGGCAGTGAAGCAGCGGTGAAGCGAAGATGAAGCGAGTGTGAAGTCGCGTGAATCCTCAGCGAGGGAGCGTAAGCCGGACCACGGCGCCGCCGTCAGCCGCATTGGCGAACTCGACGCTGCCGCCGTGAAGCTTGGCCACTTCGCGCACGAAGGCGAGGCCCAGACCGGTGCTCTTGCGGCCGGTGGCCGGACGCGGCAGCGAATAGAAACGCTCGAACAAATGCGGCAGGGCGAAATCCGGTGCGCCGGGACCGTGGTCGCGCACCGCAAGAATGCACTGGCCTGCATCGCGGGCGATGTCGATCGCAATCTCGCCGTCATCGGAAGAAAACTCGATGGCATTGTCGAGCAGGTTGCCGATGGCCTGCTGCAGCAGAAAGGGATCGCCGCGCACCTGGGCCGCCAGTTCGCCTTCGACCCGCGCCGTGATTCCGCGCGCCGCCATTAGCTCGGCCCGGCTGGCCAGCGCCGCGCACGCCAGGTCGCCCAGCGCGATGTCGCGAATCTCTTCGGGCGCCTGCAATTGTTCGACGCGGGCCAGCGCCAGCAGACGTTCAATGATCAGATGCATGCGCTCGGTCTGCTCGGCTATGCTGCGGGCAAAGCGTTGCCGATCCGTCGCAGAGGGGTCTTCCTGCAGCAACTCGGCGGCACCGCGCACGGCCGTCAGTGGGCTCTTCATTTCGTGGGCGAGACTCTGCACGTAATTCTCGACGTACTGCTTGCCATCCAGGCGTTCCCGCATCAACGCCAGCGCCCGCGCCAACTCCGACAACTGGCGCCCGCCGACCGTCGGCGGCAGCACCTTGTCGCCGTTGGCGACCGACCGCGCATAGTCGCGCAGCCGGTTCAACGACCAGGTCAGCCAGAGCGTGAACAGCAGGCCGATCACGGCCGAAACTCCGAGCAGGACAAAACCCGCGCGTCGGACCCGGTCGCGGGCGCGATCGACATAGGGCGCCAGCGCCGTCATCGGCTTGGCCACGCTGAGCACGCCGATCAGCGCACCCTGGCGCAGCACCGGCGCTGCCACGTACATCACCGAACTCTCCGGATCGGCAGGGTCTTCGCGCGTGCTGCGGGCGCCGTATTCGCCGTGCAGGACACGGGCCACGTCGCGCCACTGGCTGTAGTCGGCATTTACCGCGATGCCTTCGGAGTCGTACACCACGATGCCACGGGCATCGGTCAGATAGACCCGGAAATCCACCGACTCCTTGCTGACGCCCCAAATCGACGCCTGCGGTTCGCGCTCCTGCGCGTTGCGCACGGCGGCGGCAAATCCGCCCTGGCCGATCTTGCCGGCCGCAAGTTCCTCGACCGCCAGTTCGGCCAGCAGGTTGGCGGTATCGACCAGGGTGTCCTCGGTGGCCTGGCGCACGCCGGGCTCGACTTCGCGAGCGAAGATATTGACGACAAACCAAGCCGCCAAGCCGACGATCAGGAAATAGCCGAGGAACAGCCGGATCGCGATGTTCACGAGGCGCCGCCGCGGATGCTGTAGCCGAGTCCGCGGTGCGTCTCGATCGGGTCGTCGTCGCGGATCGCGCGCAGCTTGGCGCGCAAGGTCTTGACGTGCGCATCGACCGTGCGCTCCAGGCTTTCTTCGGCATCGCTCCAGACCAGTTCCATCAGGCGCGCGCGACTCAGCACCCGGCCGGGGCGCTCCAGCAAGGCGCACAGCAGCCCGTATTCGTAGCGCGTCAGCGTCAGCCAGGCGCCGTCGCAGGCGATGCGCGCCCCTTCGGTATCAATCTGAAAGCGGGCATCGATCCTGAAGCGCGGCCCTGCCGTAACCGTGACCGGTGCCGGCTGGCGTGCCCGGCGCAGGATGGCGCGCACCCGCGAGGCCACTTCGCGCGGACTGAAGGGCTTCGCTACGTAGTCGTCGGCACCGAGTTCCAGCCCGACGATACGATCGACCTCGTCGGCGCGCGCGGTGAGGAAAATGACCGGCACATCCGAATCGCGCCGCAGTGCGCGGCAAACGTCGAAACCATTCATGTCCGGCAAGCCGACATCGAGGATGACCAGCGCAATGTCGTTGTCGTGCAAGGCCTGCAAAGCCTGCCGGCCCAGGCCGACGCAAAGGGTCAGGAAACCCTCGGTGCGCAGCGCGTAATCCAGGGTGTCGGCAATGCTCGGTTCGTCGTCGACGATCAGAATCCTTGTTTGCACTTCGTCTCGCGTAATTAACCTGTGATTGCTGCAATACGGGCGCCGTATCGGATGCCGACGCCGTCGGCCCAAGGCAATTCTAAATGCATTCGTGCGCGGCTGGATCGCCGCGCCGCCGTGTCGCCAGCGCCAACTCTTGACGAAGCGCGGCAGGCAGCCATCTCCTGTAACGGGAACGCAATACGGCTGTAATAATTGTTCAACGTTGCGGGGGCTACACTGCGGCGTCATTTTCTGCCGGCATCGCGTCCATGGCTCAGCAAATCGTATTGAAGCTGGAAGTCGCCGCAGATCGCCACGGCGTTCTGCAGCGCCATCCGGCCCTGTCCAGGGCAACCCGGCGCGAGAAACACCATCTGGTCAGCATCTATTACGACAC
>JAXMJU010000177.1:0-9223 GCA_034376265.1 Sulfuritalea sp. | reverse complement strand
TCTCGGGCGGCGGCGTATGCAGCAAGTGGATCGCGGCGGCGAATTCGGGCAGGTCCAGGCGCCGGCGCAGTTCCGGCGCCAGCGTGTCGGCCAAGTCGGCGCGCGCCAGGGCGCGGTCGATCAGGCGCCGCAGCGTCGCCTGACCGAGCCCGGCCGTGGTCGGATAGACCGGCGTCAGGCATTCCGGCAGCGGCTCGCCGGCGCCGACCAGATGAAAACGCGGATGGATGATCTCGGGGCCGAGATAACCCTCGTGCACCTCGCCGAATATCCGCAGGCGCGCGCCGGGCTGCAGCACTTTCTGCTGGCTCGGATAGAAATTCAGGAACCTCAGCGACAGCGCCGCGCTGCCGTCCCTGACCCGCGCCAGCAGCTGGCGGCGCGGCCGGTAGGCGATTTCGCTGGCGACCACCGCAACCTCGAACTGCGCCGCGACGCCGGGCCGCGCGTCGGCGAGCGGCGTGATGCGGGTTTCGTCTTCGTAGCGCAGCGGCAGGTGCAGGACGAAATCGGCGTCGGTGCGCAAGCCGAGCCGGGCCAGCCGGGCCGCGAGGGTGTTGGCGGCCGGCGTGTCAGCCAAGGACAAGCACGGCGTCCGCCTCGACCAGGGCGCCGCGCGGCAGTTCCTTGACGCCCACCGCGGCGCGCGCCGGGAAGGGCTCGCGCAGATACTTCTCCATGGTTTCGTTCACCTTGGCGAAGTTGGCCAGGTCGGTCAGGTAGATGTTGAGCTTGACCGCATCGTTCAACGTGGCGTCGGCCGCCTCGGCGACGGCCTTGAGGTTCTCGAACACGCGCACGATCTGCGCGTCGATACCCTCGACCATTTGCATGGTCGCCGGGTCGAGGCCGATCTGGCCCGACATATAGACCGTATTGCCGACCTGCACGGCCTGCGAGTAGGTGCCGATCGCGGCCGGTGCGGCAGGGGTGGAAATGATTTTGCGACTCATGATTTTGTCCTATTTGAGGGTGACCAGCTCGCCGCCGTAGATGCCCAGTTCCTTCAGCTTGGCCCGGGCGGCTTCGGCTTCTTGCTTGGATTTGAAGGGGCCGACCTGGACCTTCGCCTCGACGCTGAGGGTCGAGGGGATCTGCAATGCGTCCAGCTTCGCGCGCAAATCTTCGGCTGTTGCGACATCCCTGAAGGCATGCAGCCGCAGGGCGAAGCGGCCTGCGCCGCCCGCCGCAGCAAGCGCTGCGGACTCGACCGCGGCGCTGGCGGGCCTTGCCGGCTGAGTGGCCTTGGCCTGGTCGCCCGTGCCGTAGAGCTGATACAGCATCACAACGCTGCCCAGCACGCCCACCACCAGCAGGGCGATGACGATGACGCTGTTCACCAGGCCCTTGCGGCGGGAATCGTCGGGCGCAGCCTCGGCGTCGGGGAGCGGTGTTTGGTTCATTGTCGGCCGGCCATCATGCGCAGCGCTCCAGCGCCTGGTCGATGTCCCAGAGGATGTCGTCCAGGGTTTCCAGCCCGACCGACAGGCGCACCAGGTCGGGCGTTACCCCGGAGGCGCGCTGGTCGGCTTCGGAGAGCTGGCGATGGGTGGTCGAGGCGGGATGGATCACCAGCGTTTTGGCGTCGCCGATATTGGCCAGGTGCGAGCAGAACTGCAGGGCGTCGATGAAGCGCTCGCCGGCGGCCTGGCCTCCGCCGTTGCCACCATTCACGCCGAAGCAGAGCAGCGCGCCGGCGCCGGGATTGCGGGGCGAGCCGAGATAGCGCTGCGCCAGCGCGTAGCCGGGGCTGGCGGGCAGGCCCGGATAATTGACCCAGGCCACGCGCGGATGGTGTTCGAGGTGCCGCGCCACGGCCAGCGCATTTTCGCAATGCCTTTCCATGCGCAGCGGCAGGGTCTCGATGCCCTGCATCAACTGCCAGGCCGAAAACGGCGACAGCGCGGGACCGAAGGTGCGCAGGGTTTCCATGCGCGCCTTCATGGTGAAACCGAAATCGCCGAAGGTTTCAAAGAACTTGACGCCGTGATAGCCGGCCGAGGGCTCGGTCATGCCGGGAAACTTGCCGTTGCCCCAGTCGAAATGCCCGGACTCGATCACCACGCCGCCCAGCGTGGTGCCGTGGCCGCCGAGGAATTTGGTCGCCGAGTGCACGATGATGTCGGCGCCGTGCTCGAAGGGCCGGCACAGGTAGGGCGAGGGCACCGTGTTGTCGATGATCAGCGGCACGCCATGGGCGTGGGCGATGGCCGCCACCGCGGCGATGTCGAGCACGTTGAGCCGCGGATTGGCGACGGTCTCGGCGAACACGCAGCGGGTCTTGGCGGTCAGCGCGGCGCGGAAGTTTTCGGGATCGTCGGAATCGACGAACGAGGTCTCGATGCCCAGCTTGCGCAGGCTGACGTCGAGCTGCGAAAAACTGCCGCCGTACAGCGAGCGTGCCGCGACGATGTGGTCGCCGGCCTCGCACAGGGTCAGTAGCACGACGATCTGCGCCGCCAGGCCGGTGGCGGCTGCCACGGCGGCACGGCCGCCTTCGAGCGCCGCCATGCGCTCCTCGAAGGCGGCGACGGTCGGGTTGCCGATGCGCGAATAGACGTTGCCGAAGGTTTGCAGGTTGAACAGGCTGGCCGCATGCTCGGCCGAATCGAAGACGAAGGACGTGGTCTGGTGGATCGGCAGCGCGCGTGCGCCGGTCGCTGCGTCCGGCTGGGCGCCGGCATGCAGGCAGAGTGTTTCGATACCGAATTGGCGATCCGTCATGATTCGTGATCAGGGTAATTTGCGTCGATAATAGCGGCTCTGCCGTCTCGCATAATACGCGATCAAGCCCCGCTCCCAGCCATGTTTCTGCTGAAGAAAATCCTCGCCGCCCTGATCCTGCCACCCGCCGGGCCGCTGCTGCTGGCGCTATGCGGCCTGTGGCTGACGCGCGCCAAGAGTTGGCGCTGGCAGCGCGGCGGCCGCTGGCTGGCGACGCTCTCGCTGCTGGGTCTGCTGCTGCTGTCGCTGCCCTTTGTCGGCAATGCGCTGATGGCGCCGCTGGAACCCCATCCGCCGATCGCGCCGGAGCAGTTGCAGCGCGCCCAGGCCATCGTGATACTCGGCGGCGGCTCGTATCACGCGGCGCCCGAATACGGCGGCGACACGGTCGGCTACACCACACTGGAGCGCCTGCGCTACGGCGCGCGGCTGGCGCGGCAATCCGGCCTGCCGCTGCTGGTCAGCGGCGGCGCCCCGTTCGGCAGCCGCCCCGAGGCCGAATCCATGCGCGAAGCGCTGCAACAGGACTTCGGCGTCAAGGTGCGCTGGGCCGAAACCGCCTCGCGCGACACCGCGGAGAACGCCAACCTCTCTGCGCCCATGCTGAAAGCCGCGGGCGTCACGCGCATCGCCCTGGTCAGCCACGGCTGGCATCTGCCGCGCGCGATCGCGCTGTTCGAGCAACAGGGGCTGCAGGTCATACCGGCGCCGACGGCCTTCAGCACCGGATCGCCCTCGCTGGTCGAGAACCTGCTGCCCAGCGCACTGGTGCGCAGCCGCTGGGCGCTCAACGAATACCTCGGCCGGCTCTATAACCTTCTCAAGGAATAGCCATGACTGATGAACTCCTGATCGGCCTCGTATCGATTTCCGACCGCGCCTCCAGCGGTGTCTATGAAGACAAGGGCATACCCGCGTTGCAGGAGTGGTTCGGCCAGGCACTGAGCTCGCCCTGGCGCATGGAGACGCGGCTGATCCCCGACGAGCAGGCGGGGATCGAACAAACCCTGATCGAACTTTGCGACAGCGCCGGCTGCCACCTGGTGCTGACCACCGGCGGCACCGGCCCCGCGCTGCGCGACGTGACCCCGGAAGCCACGCTGGCCGTGGCGCACAAGCTCATGCCCGGCTTCGGCGAGCAGATGCGGCAGATCTCGCTGGCCTTCGTGCCGACCGCAATCCTGTCGCGGCAGGTCGGCGTAATCCGGGGAAAATCCCTGATCCTCAACCTTCCCGGCCAGCCGAAGTCGATCAGGGAAACCCTCGAAGGCGTCAAGGAGGCCGACGGTACGCAAAGGGTGCCCGGCATCTTCGCTGCGGTACCCTACTGCCTCGACCTGATCGGCGGCCCCTACGTCGAGACCAATGAATCCGTGGTCAGGGCCTTCCGCCCGAAGTCGGCGATCCGCGCCGCCAAATGATGTCAATTCCGCAGCAACAGCAGCCCCGTCATTCGACCCGGTTGAACTTCCACTACGCTTTCCACGGAGGAATCTCATGAACGCCATCAACTTCAAACGCGAAATCGCGGACACCCTCGACCACGCCATCGAACGCGCGACCAAGGCTCTTGCGGCCGAGGGCTTTGGCATCCTGACGCGCATCGACATGCACAGCAAGATCAAGGAGAAGACCGGCAAGGACATCGTGCCCACGGTGATCCTCGGCGCCTGCAATCCGAGTCTCGCCTACGAGGCCTATCAGGCCAATACCGACGTGGCGAGCCTGCTGCCCTGCAACGCGGTAGTGCGCGAGGTCGCGCCGGGGAAGATTTCGCTGGAGTTCGCCGCGCCCACCGGCATGATGCGCATCCTCGGCGACGAGCAACTGACCGCGCTGGCGCGCGAAGCCGATACGCGGATCGAACGCGCGCTGGGCGCCGCCTAGGCCCGGGCGCCGGCAGCTACGCCCGAGCCAGGTTCGGCGCCGCCGCCTTGCGTCGGCTCGGCGGCAGGCTTCAGGCGCCCGTTTCCCCGTCGTGCCGTTCGAGGTCAAGCACGAAAATCTTCAGCAGCTTGTCGATCTTGTCCGGCTCGCCGATGAAGCGGCATCCCGCGCGACAGGCCGATCTGCCATCCTGCAGGCCGAGCCGGACCGAATTCATGACCTGTATGTCTACGCAGGTCACGCCGCCATCCGGCAGATCGATGCGGCAACCGGTGAGCACCGTGCCCGGCTGCAGGTTGATGGTCGGGTCATAGACCATGAAGCCCAGGCCCGACAAGCCGATATCGACAATACTGGCATCAAACGGTGTGATGCCGCCGGCATCGGCAAGACAGTTCAGCTTGGTTTCGGGAACGACCCGGATGCGCTGGTGCACGCGCCGCTGTTCAATGGACAGGACCTCGGGAAAGTCGAAACGGATGCCCTGGACCGGATCATGGTATTCGACCGGATTGCCCGCCATGAAGCCGACGCAGCCCCGCGGATGGTTGGCGCGGAACAGTATGGTGCCCGCGGCAAACACGTCGGAATTGGCGGTCTTGTTGTAGCTATAGCCAACGACGATGAAATTCTGATCGGCGCAAACCCGGTGCAGTTTGGCGATGAAAAGCTGATCGCGAACCTGGTGGTGGGATACCAGCGGCTTGTCGCCATCGACCAGCCACTGGAGGACAGCGGCAATCTCGATGCGGGACCGGATCAGTACCTGGGTGTTCCCGGCAATCCGCGCCCATTCGTCGGCGTGCTCCGAGGTGTCCATCCGTTGCGGGCTGGGGGCTGTCCAGGCTGCAGTATCAGGCTCTGCTGCCCGGCGGCTCAGCTGAAGGACTGCACGAAGAAGTTGGCGATGACATAGTCGGCGCCCTTGGCCAGCGTCTCGCGCGGGTGCAGGCGCGCGGTCTTGTCGTCGAGCGAGAACACCAGCGCCACCTTGTCTTCGAGCGCGTCGGGCGGCAGGGCCATGCGCGCGTATTCACCGACCTGGGGCACATCCAGCAGCAGTGCCTCGGTCCACAGTCCGCCGGCATCGGCAAGCACGGCGCGCGGTGTTTTCGAGATGGTTTCGACGCCGACCGAACCCTGGTTCGCTGCGGAGCGCACGTAGCGGCGCACGATGCCGACCAGCCAGTTCTCGCCGCCGTCGGGCTGCATGCCGACCAGGCAGCCGACGCGGATCCAGTCATTGCGTGAAATGCTCACGCTGGCGCCGAGGCCGCCCAGGCTGACATCGTCGACCGCCCATGATTCGATTCCCTCGCTGCCGTTGGCGCGTCCCGAAAGCCGCTTGTGCACGGCGGCCAGCCCATTCACGGCTTTCAGCGGCGAACTGATGCGGCGCCGGGCCGTGCTGCGCATCGGCGGCTTGGGCGCCCAGCACAGCGCCAGGTGTTGCAGCACCGGCAGCACGGTGTCGGCGGCGTATTGCGCCCCCAGATTGATGTTGGGCGGCACGCGGCCCTCGGCGCGAATCCGCGCCATGGTCTTTTCCACCGCTTCCATGGCGCGTACGCCGTTGAAGAAGCGCAGGGTCGGCGTCACTTCCGGTAATTTTGCGAGCCGCGTCGGCGGCAGCGGTTTGGCGGCATCGACCCAATACACGTTTTCCGGCCGCAGTTCGCGAATCAGCGAAAAGTGGGGCAGGAAGTGTGCGACGAGGCGCTCGCCGATCTCTATCTCCAGGGGCTGCAGCTTGTCCATCGAGGTCGCCTGGAATACCAGCACCTTGAGGTATTCCGCCTCGATCGTGGTTTCCGGGCTGCCGGCATGCAACTGCAGCGACTTCTGTTCCAGTTTCGCCTCGACCGCGGCGAGATAGATGCCGCCCAGCGTCGCCCAGAATTGGGCATCGACGGGCCCGTAGCGAAACTGTTTCCACTTGAACTGGGCCGCCAGTGCATCGATCAGGTGGGCGTAGAGCAAGGGCAGCTGGGGCCGGATGGCATCGCCGTCCTTTCCCCCAGCACGATAGCGGGCCACGCAGTCGCCATAGGCGTCGACCAGCAACTCCCAGTAGCCGTGGCCGGCCTCCCACTGCCGTGTTTCCTGGGCGCGGCTGGCAACGCTCAGGGACGGGTAGTCGCGGCCGAGACGACGCGCCTGCGCTGCCGCGGCTTCGTCGAGCTTGAAGATGATGTCCAGGCGTTGCGCCAGCTTGAAACTCTCGTCGGCGGCGATCGACTCCAGCCAGGCGCTGGCGTCTTCCACGGCATCGAGCGGCTCGCGACTGGCGATCTCGGCCAGGACGTTCTTGGCTTCGCGCGGGTCGATCAAGGGATGGGCGGGCTGCTTGTTGGAGAAGAATCCGAGCATGGAGTTGGGTCTTCGGTACTTCGTTAGTAGGGCCTATAGGATAGCCGGTCGCATTGGCGGTGTCATTCCCGCGTCGGCCCGTGTGCCTGCTGCAATGCGCTGCGAGGACGCGTCATGGATGTTTCCTGGTGGAATAGCCTCTAAAATGAGCAGTCGATTATAAGTCCTGCCGCCAATAGCCATGCGTCCCTACCTCGACCTGATGCGCCACGTCCTCGAACACGGCCACGAGAAATCCGACCGGACCGGCACCGGCACCCGCTCCGTGTTCGGCTGGCAGATGCGCTTCGATCTGGCCGCGGGTTTCCCCCTGCTGACCACCAAGAAGCTGCATCTGCGCTCGATCATCCACGAACTGCTGTGGTTCCTCCAGGGCGACACCAACATCCGTTACCTCAAGGAAAACGGCGTCTCGATCTGGGACGACTGGGCCGCTGCCAACGGCGACCTCGGCCCGGTTTACGGCCACCAGTGGCGGCACTGGCCGGCCGGCTCGGTTGACAACCCCGGCGGCGAGATCGACCAGATCGCCGATCTGATCGAGGGCCTGAGGAAGAATCCGGATTCGCGCCGGCACATCGTTTCGGCCTGGAACCCGGCCGACATCCCGCAGATGAAGCTGCCGCCCTGCCACGCCCTGTTCCAGTTCTATGTCGCCGACGGAAAGCTGTCCTGCCAGCTCTACCAGCGCAGCGCCGACATCTTCCTCGGCGTGCCCTTCAACATCGCCTCCTACGCCTTGTTTACTCTGATGGTGGCGCAGGTCTGCGAGCTGGCGCCGGGCGATTTCGTGTGGACCGGCGGCGACTGCCACCTCTACTCGAATCATCTCGAACAGGCCCGACTGCAGCTTTCGCGCGAGCCGCGCCAACGGCCGACCATGCAACTCAACCCGGCAGTGAAGGATATCTTCGGCTTCCGCTACGAGGACTTCACGTTGCAAGGCTACGACCCGCATCCGCACATCGCGGCACCGGTGGCGGTGTGAACGTCCCGCCGCCGGGCCGCCCCAAGGCGGGACCATCCATCTCCGGAGGAGGCAAAGCCGACGAAGCATCGTCACCCCCGTTCCGGGAAAGGGGGCTGGGGGAAAACCCCTTTCTCCTTTGCGGCGACGTCGGCGGCACCAAGACACTGCTGGGTCTGGCGCAGGACGGCAAACTGCTTGTCGATCGCCGCTACGCCAACGCCAACTTTCAGGATTTCGCCAGCCTGCTCGCAAGCTTCCTCGCCGACACGCGAACCGAGGCCGCGCGGATCGACGGCGGCTGCCTCGCCGTGGCCGGCCCGATCGCCGATGACGGCCGCTCCGCGCGGCTGACCAATCTACCCTGGAACATCGCCAGCGAGGCCTTGTCATCCCGCTTCGGCTTGCCCGGTTTGCGCCTGGTGAATGACTTCGCCGCCGCGGCCATGGGCGCCGTGCTTTCCCCGCCGGCGCAACGTGTCACGCTGCAGCAGGGCGAAGTGCTGCCGGGCGCTCCCTGCCTCGTGGTCGGTGCCGGCACCGGCCTCGGCATGGCCATCGTCCTGCCGCAGGACGGCAACTGGCGCATTCTTGCCGGCGAAGGCGGCCATGTCGCCTTCGCCCCGGCCGACGGGCAGCAGATGGCCTTGTGGGCTTTTCTCCAGGCGCGGCACGGCCGCGTCACCTGGGAAAGGGTGGTTTCGGGTCCGGGGCTGGCCGCCATCCACGAGTTCGTCGCCGGCGTGAATCTGTCCCCCGAGGAGATCGCCGCGCAGGCATCGGTCCACCCGGAGGGCGCCGAGCGCCGCTCGCTGGAACTGTTTCTCGCCGCCTATGGCGCCTTTGCCGGCGACATGGCGCTGGCCTGCCTGGCGCGCGGCGGGGTTTTTCTGGCCGGCGGCATCGCCGCCAAGCTGCTGCCGCTGCTACGCCAGAGCGGCTTTCTCGCCGCCTTCAAGGCCAAGGCCGAGCACGCCGAGATCGCCGCGCGCATGCCGCTCCACGTTGCCACCGATCCGCTGCTGGGACTCCAGGGGGCGCTGCATATGGCGCTCTGCCACGCATAAGCCGCAAAAGCCTTGACCACCGTCAATAGGCTGTCATATGGCAGGTGCAATATGGCAACCGGGTTTTGACAACCTAGAGGAGGGATCACTGCTGTCCGGCTAAAACGCGAACAGATTCAATTGGTTGTTGATGGTGATGTTGTCGGAACTGGAGTCGCTGCCCGGAAAGGCTTGCTGCAAGGGCATCTTCTCGAAAAGGGTGACCGAC
>JAXMJU010000176.1:0-6118 GCA_034376265.1 Sulfuritalea sp. | reverse complement strand
GTGTTCGCTGTCATTCACGCGATAGGTGAAGGCATCGCTACCGTTGAAGTCGGCATCCGGCGTGTAGGTAAAGCCGCCGTCGATAGTTAGCGCCAGCGCGCCATGCGCCGGACCAGCGACCAACGTCGCACTCAGCGCATCGCCTTCGATGTCTGCCGCCGTGGCGAGCAGATTGCCGGCAAAAGCAATGTCTTCATCGGTGACCAGCGTCTGGTCGCTAAGCGTCGGGGCGTCGTTGATCGCGTTGACCACGAAGGTCAGTTGCGTTGCCGTGCTCGCCTGCCCGTCGGTGACCACGTACTCGACAACATCACTGCCGTTCCAGTCGGCATCGGGAACGTAAGTAAACGTGCCGCCGGTATTCGGCATCAGCGTGCCGTGCTGCGGTTGGGCGGTGATCAGTACCGCCAGCGCGTCGCCATCGACGTCGGTGGCGCCGTTGAGCAGATCGATGACGAATTGGGTATCTTCGTCCAGCGTGACGGTACGCGGCGCGATAACGGGGGCGTCGTTGACCGGCATCACGGTCAGCGCGACAGTAGCGAGACCCGAATCGAGCTCGCCGTCATTCACGCGATAGGTAAAAGCGTCACTGCCGTTGAAGTTGATATTCGGCGTGTAGACAAAGCCGCCGTCAGCATCGAGCGCCAGCGTGCCATTCGCCGGGCCAGCGACCAGCGTCACGGTCAGCGAGTCGCCTTCCACATCTGCCGCCGTGGCGAGCAGGTTGCCGGCCAGGATGGTGTCTTCGGCTGTCACGAACGCCTGGTCGGCGAGTGTCGGGGCGTCGTTGATGGCGCTGACCACGAAAGTCAGTTGGGTAGCCGTGCTGGCTTGGCCGTCACCCACCAGGTAGTCGATAACGTCCGTGCCGTTCCAATTGGCATTCGGCGCGTAAGTCCAAGTGCCCCCAGCGTCCTGCGTCAGCGTGCCGTGTTGTGGCTGGCCGGTGATGGTGATGGTGAGTGTATCGCCATCCACGTCGCTGGCACCTTCGCGTAGATCGACGACGAGCTGCGTATCTTCGTCGAGCTGCACCGTACGCGGCGCGATGACCGGTGCATCGTTGACCGGCGTCACAGTCAACGTGACGGTGGCGAGGTTGGAGTCCACCACTCCGTCACTGAGCTTGTAGGTGAAGCGGTCTTCGCCGTACCAATCCCGGCTAGGCGTGTAGTGGAAGCTGCCGTCGGTATTGATCGTCACTTCGCCGTTTGCCGGCCCGGCGACGAGCGTCGGACTGAAGCCCGGTTGGCGCGCGTTGAGATCGTTACCCAAGGCATCGATGTCGGCCTGGGTGTCTTCGGCCAGTGTCGCGGTATCGTCGGTGGTTTGTGGCACACCGAGGCGCAGATCGCGGACGCTAATCTGGCTGTTCGCGGCCTCGAGTCCCTTGCCAAAGCCGATCAGGTCGAAGGACAGATTGACCACGGTACCCGCCGCAATCCCGGCCAGGTCGACCAGATAGGTGCGGCTGCCGTCGACATTCTGAATGCGCGAGACGCCCACGGCCTTACGTTCGTTGCTGTTGGCCTGCACGTTGAGGAAGGCGTCATTGCGCGACAGGCCCGTGCCACCCATGAGCATGGCGCCAGTGTTGGCATCGATCAGTGCGACTTCGAAGGCGTCGTCCGGACCAGCCGCCTGATCGCCAAGCCCATGACCGTCCAGCGTGAAGGAAAGGAAACGGTCGTGCTCGCCCAGCACGAAGACCTGGTTCAGGCGGGTTTGGGCGCTTGCGGACTCGGCGAGGACAGCGGCGCCGTTCTCGAAAACGACATCGCCGGTAGTGTCCCACCCTGTGCCACCGTCGAACGCTTCGTTCTGCAGTTGCGGGTTGGCGGCAACTTCATATTGCGGAATCGCAACTGCTCCCTGTGATGCCAGATGCAGCGGTGTAATCCGTACGGCCGTCCCGAGATCGGTCTGCGTGTCTTGGGTTTGCGGCAAGCCGTTGCGTGTCCGCAGGGCGGCAATATCCTCAACCGAAACCAAACGACGCTCACCCGGCTGCAAGGTCGCTGACATAAGGTCGCTGGCATCACCCGCATGCGGCAACCCCAAGGCATGACCGATTTCGTGAATCAACGTGGTCAGCAAATCGACCTTTCCAGTAGCTGCCGAGTCGGCGCCAGCTACAAAATTTCCCGTGTCAGCGGAAGCCGTGAATTCTTCCGAGATGTCCGGCGTGCCATCGACAAACCAGCCATGGCCGGCTGCGGTCGGGTCGAGAGTGATCGTCGACTCTTGGGTCATTGCCACCGCATTGCCGTCGATATCGTCGAAACTGAGCGTAATGCCATTCAGAAGTTCGGGGTCGGCGCCGGCGGCTACCCATAGCAGCTTGGCGGTTGCCAGGACCGGGGCCGCGTCAACGGCGGAGAGGCCGAGCGGTTGAGCGTCACCGGATGTAGTGACAAGAAGCGGCAAAGGAATGGCAACGAAGCGGATATTGTCGAGGCGGACGTCTAGTCCCGTGGCTTTGTCATCATCACCAACGTCAACAACAAACTGCAGCCGTCCTTCGGGATGCTCACTTAGCCAGGACGAGATACTCGGCAGGCGCTGTTCGACGTAGTTCTGATTCGCGAGACTTTGCAGATTGATCGTCCACGGCGACGGGTCACCAGCTCCCTTTGACGCACCATCCATTCCGAGCCAAAAAATCTTGAGGACGGAATTGGGATCCTGAGCTTGCTTTGCGATTGCCAAGTCAAAGACAAGCTCAGTCGCGACCGACGGAATCACCATCCGG
Source organism: Sulfuritalea sp. (assembly GCA_034376265.1). GTDB lineage: Bacteria > Pseudomonadota > Gammaproteobacteria > Burkholderiales > Rhodocyclaceae > Sulfuritalea. The sequence continues at coordinate 3,363 of JAXMJU010000176.1, read as the reverse complement.
TTGTGAACAAGCGTGTACTCATTGCGCGCGGCGAGTGAGTACGCAAGATCCTGGTCGCCGTTGATATATTGCTTCTGCATCGAGCTCACCAAGTTGCTGGTGGAGCCAAGATCAATACCAGTCGCGGCCATGATGCTCGATCTTACTTGACTGTTCGTGCCGCCAGCGAGGGCTCGAATACGATCGACCAAACCAGATAGATACTGGCTTGTTATCCCCTTTTCAACAAGCTTCATTTGAGCTTCGCTCAAGGCGACATTCAGCTTAACGGACGTGGATGTTCCAACCAATGCGAAAGGAATGGCAGCCGTCACCAAATCTCTTTTCAGCGACCATTGATCGATCTCATCCCTGATCGCTTTCGCATTGGCGTCAAGCGCTGTGTCAAGGACTGGAGCAACGAAATACGTGAGTGTCGCGTACAACTCGGAGATCAAATCCTTGCCTGCCTGCGATTTAAAATTCTGCAGTACATCGCCGAGGCGGGACTCGAACGTCGTCGCCGAAAGGTGCAGTCGCAAGTCCAGGAATTGAGCGCGGGACGGTCGGGCATCCGGACTCTGAATTGGGGAAGGATTAGATGAGTTGTCGTAGCTATTGCCGTTATCGATACTCCATCCTGGCAGATCGTAGGTTTGCAAGTAGCGCCCATCAAACGGGTTCACGCTTTCCTCAAAGGTTCCGCCGTAGACCTGAAGTCCTACATCCCCCTTAGTTGGGCGCTCCGACTGGTCGTCGGTTAGTGAGGCCCGCGTTCCCGTGAACTTCGTTGGTCGGAAACTGTAGCCGCCCCCGAGGACTGAATAGAACCAGCCCTCGCCGACGCCCTCAAACGAAACGGAGCGCTTCAGATTGGCTTTCAATTCTTCCGTCGTCCCGGTAAGCGGAGTGTCTCCTTGGCGCGAGACGTACCAAGGGTTCCAGTTGAGTCCCCCAAACAGATCCTTGTATGTGACGGACGCTGTGAAATGCCGCCAGATAGGCACCTCCTTATCAGTCCCGTCGACTGTCGGCACATTCAATACTGCAGTGCCGGCATACCAGTCCTGGACTCGTCCATGGGGGCCGGCCGTCAGAATGTCCGCGCCGAGGAAGCCGGGTAGTACGTCCAGTGATCGGTCGATGTTGGCGCCACTCAGTCTCGCATTCGGGCTCTTAGTAGCACGGTAAAGACCTGATGTTTCGGGCTGCGCATTAGCCTTCCACAGCGATCTGCCGTTCGGGTTGAGCGACACATCCCCGATATTGAAAAGAGTCGTCGCTGTTTCATCCGCTAGTCGTTCGTAATAGTTGTCGACGAAGTTCACGTTGCTCCAGGCTGCAACGTCCGGATCGGCAAAATCGTCGTTCTTCAGTTTCAGGAGATTCAAGGACGGCTGGTTGAAGTCGTGCACATCCAGCAGGGTAAGTTGCAGATCGCTCGGCTTGAAGAACTGACCTTCGAACAGCCCCACACGCTGAGCAATTTCAGAACTTACAACAGTCCCACGACTATGGCCAATGATGTGCAGTGGCACGTCTTTGAGGCCACCTTGAGTGTCACTATTCAACTTGACCAAACTGGCATATATCGCGTCAGCAGCGGCTTCGGCAAAGCCGGTCGTGCTTATGCCGGACTCTGAATACCAATCGCCTACCAGGAAAATCGGCTTGCCTGCAGCCTGACAGTCTTTTGGTTCCGGATAGTGCCCGAAGTTTGAATCCGCTTTCCACTGTCCTGACAGACGGTCAAAAATGAAGAGTCCGCCATCGGTCCGCTCAGCCATATTCTTGGCGGTTGTGTACATCGTTGTTTCTACCGCAGATCCTTTCGCTATGGGCGGCTGGAAGCCATGCAGCAACAAGGTCACCGCCGGGAACCTACCCGGTGTCGTCAGCGTCGGTGTCGTAATCTGATAGACGTCATCCATGGTGTCGCCGGAAGCGAAGCGATACCTCACCCCGACGTAGTAGTCTTGGGAAGCTGTCAGTGCATAAGCTGGTGGCAGGGCATATTCAAAATACAATTTGCCGTTCGAATACTCGTTGCTCGTCACTTTGACGGTGAGCACACGACCGATGTGACTGTCTCGCCTACTTGAATCGCCATCAACCTGAGGCAAGGCATAGTACAAATCGCCGGGAAGGCTTTGCGTGTTCCCCTGCTGTCCGAACCTATCGCCATAGCTGCCGGGGAAGAGCCCCTCCTCACGATCAAAAACACTGATATAGAGCTCTGACTCTCCCTCCCCGTTCTGCACACCACTGCCCGGATCTTCGACTTCCCATTTGATGGTAGGAAGAATGGCCTTCGTTGGATCGTTGTACTTGTCGGGATCAATACCTCCCACACCCGTAATCCTGATACTGGCGGCGTTCTGGCTCTCGATGCCATAAACCCAGCCGTAACCGACTCGAGTCGGCACTTCCCGATTCGCGCGGCCGGGTATCCCTTCGCCATCGATCGGCAAACGACCCGAGGTGCCGGCTAGCGAATCGGCTTCGGCGTGTCTGATCAGCGCCTCGATGTCGTAGATCATCAAGCCGGACGTGCCACCCACCTTGGTGAGCCCGACCAGGAGGTTCTTGCCATCCGGGGTAATCGAAATATCGTCGAACCAGCCGTCTTCGATCGGCATGGTGGCGCCGAGGAACTGCGGTGTGCCGAATGGATCCTTGATGACGCCGATCTTGGCGCCGACACGCTTGGCTTCCATGAACAAGATGTCGTCGACAGTCCTTCCGGCCGTCTCCTTGTAGCGCTGCAGGTTGAAGTCGGCGACGAAGGCGTACTTGAGATCGGGCGTGACGACAACGCCGGCCGCCTGATCGATCACTTGCCAGAAGGTGTTGTAAGTGTAGCTGTCGTCGGCCACCAGGCGCGGCTGTTTGGTCACGATGGCTTTGCTGAGCTTGCCGGTCTTTGCGTCGGTTTCAAGCGTGAGTATTGACACGCCGCGCGAGAAATTCCGCTGGTTCGAGAAGATCAGCTTCTTCGGATCGCTGGTGGATTCGATGTAGAGCGGCGTCATGCCGTCGAAGTTTTCGACCTTACTAACCGCAGGTGGTGGGCTACCGGGTTTTGTGCTGACCGTGGTCAAATCGATGACCAAGAGATCGCCCGGTGTCTTGTCGGCCAGGTCGAACAGCTCGTAGCGCCGCTTTGGCGCGGTCGCGACGAGGAAGCGGCCATCGCCGGCGACAGCAAGATCGTAAAGCCCATAAGGCGCCGCATCGATTTCCGGCGACCGAATCTGCCGAACACCCTCGGGTTTGCCATAGGTGCTCGACAACGGATTGATGTCGAAGCGGTAGAGTCCGCGCGACCCGCCGCCGGCCACCCCGCTTCGTTCGCCGAGGGCGACGAACAACTGATCGTCCCCG
>JAXMJU010000175.1:0-8020 GCA_034376265.1 Sulfuritalea sp. | reverse complement strand
GAGCCTTGAATACTACGTATGGCACGAAGATGCAGGTTCATGTGTATGACGAACTGCCGCTTTGGAGAATTCTCGTATTCGGTGGAACTATGCACGTCTCCTATTTCACTGGAGGCAAACAGGGAATTGAGACTCCGGTATTGGAGCTAAAGAAATCACACGATAAGGACAAGAGCACGATCTATCAAGCCTTCGAATCCCACATTCGCGAGTTGTGGAATACGAGATCAAAGAATGCGATTTGATGGCAGCAAGGACAAGCATTTTCGGAATAAGCTGATTGATCGCGTTAGCAACGATCTTCGCAGACTATCAAATTGCTCGCCAATCGACAGATATGGGATTGCTATCGTCGGATCATGGGCCACCAAAGAGCCGCATCTCATCATCCGAACTCAAGGAACGACTGTTTCATACGCCTCATATTCAGACCTCGACTTGGTCCATGAGGAATCTTTAGCGCAATCGGAACGTGATGAACTGTTAGAGCAGTTTGAACAAATTGCCAATATTGCTGGCATCAGGAAGGTTTCTTTAAGGTCTATCGACGACTATAAATTGATTCCCCATGGGGCGACTTGGATCTGCACCGCGCCAATACGCAGCGACCCTAACCATTCTGCGTTTCTCGCGTTTTGGTTTCTTGTTTCGTGCACGGAAGCAATCGCACTCGAGCGACGAGAAGGCCGCTGTATCGCAACCCTGCACTATTCTCTAGCGAAAAGTCTATATGCACTGCTACGCAATGTAGCGTTTATCAGAGGCGACTTTCCCAAGTCATATATGCAAATAAATCGAGTATTCTCCGGCCCTTTAGGTCTGCCTTTATTGGCAGCCGCATATCATATTAAGCTTGGGATCGGTTGCGCTGGCGACCCGGTGTTGAAGCAGTTCTTTCAGCAAGACATTGCCAAGTTTCTGCGAAGCCTCCCATATTCTATTTCCGGAGAAGCTGCGGCCTTGATTTCGGAATACGCTCTTGATTTTTCCAATGGAACCCTTTGCGTCAATCTCGTTCTTGACGCTATGGCTACAACGGCCTGTTCCGAAAGCATGCGTGGCGTTGTAGCTTATCAAACCGCCAAACTTAAAAAATGAGCACGCCGATCTGCATAATCTCTCACGAGCGATCTGGAACGCATATTGCAATCGATATCATCCGAAACAACTTCATTGCCTATTCCCTTCGGCGATATGTGTCATTTAAGTACTTAGCCAAGCGCTACGAATCGCCACTCGAACTTGGCGAGGAAGAACTGCCGCGCTTCGACCAGCCGGTTGTTTTGAAGTCGCACTCCCCCGGATTTCATCCTGATTATTACGGGACAGGGAACGTAGCAAACGACCTGTTTGATCAATTCAAGAGGAAATCAACTTGCATCTATGTCGTTCGTGATCCGCGGGACGTAATCGTGTCTCATTTTGACCATTTGCACGCATTCGGAGAAATCGACCCCACCCTATCACTCACTGAATACATTAGGATGCCGGCCAGGTTTGGAATGACGCCGATGGAATATTGGTTGTCCCATGTCAATTATTGGTCTGGGGTTGCCAATATCCCATGTATTTCGTTTGAGGACATGAGAGGGAACTATTATGCGGTCATTTCCAAGCTCCGTACTATCGTTCCTTCGGAGGTCGGTAGCATAATCGACGTACGCGATGCTCCCGCATCGAGGGACACCTTTGTCGGCGAAGTGACATCAATCGGATATAACGGGGGCATTATCGGACGGTATCGTCATAGACTAACCGAAGCGGATTTGGCGTTGTTGCAAGCACAGTTCAACTGCTCAACTAATAGCCCCTGGGTTCAACAGTATGCCTGGAAGCAATAGCCATGACGGCGTCGTCAATCACCGCGATGGCTAACCTTTCGGTGCAGGGGACGCTGCGCGATAAAGCTGCGCAGCAACAGGAAAAATTGGGGACAGACCACGGTTTCCTGAAGCGGGACCAAATCAAACTGGCCACGCTAAAGGACGCAAGGGCGTGAGCGGCCGACTGGCTCCAGCGGCAACTGTCAAGGATTCCTTGACAGTTCAGGCGGCGGCCGGGCTGGCAGGGAATTCAGTTATTAAGGAATCTTTAACGACTGCCAGGGCGTCGGTAACCGGTACGGATTGCCGGTCTTGACGAGGGCGCCGAAATTGAAGAAGTGTGGGCGGTCGAAATCGAGCGGCTGAATTTAACGAACAAGGTTAGATCGTGCGCAGCCAGCGTTGGGCGCCACTATCCGGAATGAGCGACAGTTGTATTTTTCCCACTGGAGTCAAGCCATGGAACTGACCGCGGTACTTACCCCCGCCGAAGAAGGCGGCTACGTTGCCCTGAATCCAGAGACCGGTACCACCACGCAAGGTGAAACCGTTGAAGCGGCTATTGCCAACCTGCAAGAGGCTACGGCACTCTATCTGTCTGAGTTTCCCATTTCCGCACCAGGACATCCGCTGGTAACAACGTTCAGCGTTCCTGCGCATGCCTAAACTGCCGCAGGTTTCAGGCGTGTCCCACAGCGAATCAATCAAATGGGCCAAGCTGGAGTCAAGCATGAAAACCTATTCCGCAGTCATCGAACGCTGTGCACAAACGAAACTTTATGTGGGGTTTGTCCCTGGCTTCCCTGGCGCCCACTCGCAAGGCGCGACGCTCGACGAACTGAACGGCAACCTGCAGGAGCTTATCGCCATGCTTCTTGAAGACGGCGAACCGGGTCTGGAGTTCGGGTGTGTCGCCGTCCCGCCAGCGTCAACTCTTGGCTGATGGGGCATGCCGCCTGCGGCCTGATTCCGCTCGGCGGGGCGCCGTTCTCCGGAACCAAATCCCGAACTACACTGTCTGCTGTTACGCGCAATCGCCGCAGACAAACCTGGGAGAACCCGATGAGACGCCTGTTTTACCTGTTCAGCTTCTTGCTTGCCGCCGCATTCAGCCTGCCGGCGGCAGCGGCGGACCGCCTCGATGGCGTGGTGCCGCTGGTGGCTGACGACATTGCCGCGGTGGCGAAGTTGAAGGCGATGCCCGAGCGCCACGCGCTGCTTTACTTCGGCGATCACCTGAACTGAGGGACGTGCCGCTACACCGTGAGTGTGCTGCGCAGGCCCGAGGTCAGTGCCCGATTCATCAAGAACTACGTCGGCGTCCACGCCGATTTCGTCGAACTGGACATGGATGACGACGATCCGCGTCATGCCACGGTCAAACGCTACAACCCGCACAAGCTGCGGCCGGTGCTGGTCTTCCTCGATGCTCAGGGCAAGGAGGTGGCGCGGCTTTCAGGGGGGCTGAAGACCACCGAAGACGCGCTGCTGCTCGATCGCTTCGTTTCCGGAAAGCATTACCGCAAGTTGGATTTCTCGGCCTTCAAGGCAGCGCAGCGGGGTTGATGGCGGCGTCGGCCGCGGCCGCTCCCGGGTGCTGCGGTTTGATCCGGGCCGGCGCGCCGGCCGGGTTGCAACAATGCAGCAGCAGGCCGGTCAGCACCGCGCCGCCGACGATGTTGCCCAGCGTCACCGGCACCTGGTTCCAGACCAGCCATTGCGTCACCGTGATGTCGGCGCCGAGCATCATGGCGGTGGGGATGACGAACATATTGACGATGGAATGTTCCAGCGCGAGGGCGAAGAAAGTCGACACCGGCAGCCAGATCGAGGCGATCTTGCCGGTGCTGGCGGTGGAACTCAGCGCCAGCACGGTGCCCAGCGCGACCATCCAGTTGCACAGCACGCCCTTGACGAAGGCGGTCAGCCAGCCGTTGCTGCCGGCGTGCTGGTAGGCGAGCGTTTTCGCTTCGGCGACGGCGATGATCTTGGCGCCGAGCGGTCCCGGCCCCTGCATGAAGGCCTCGGTCAGGGCCAGCGCGATGAGGAAGCCGGTGAACACGCAGCCGAGAAAATTTCCCAGATAGACCCAGCCCCAGTTGCGTAGCGTTTGCTCCCAGCTGACCTTGCCGCGCGCGATGCCGACCGGCAGCACGGCGAAGTTGCCGGTGGCGAGTTCCAGGCCGAGCAGCACGATCATCGCGAAGCCGACCGGGAACACCGCGCCGGCGATCAGCGCCGCGGCGCCGCCGGAGAAGCCGTCGGCGGCCTTGAAGGCGAAGGCGGTGGCATAGGCCAGCAGCGCGCCGGAAAGAAAGCCCTTGAGCAGCATGGCCTGGATGCCGAGCCCGGCTTTCTTCGCGGCGGCGGCGCCGATTTCTTCCATCAGTTGAGTGGGTGCGACGTAGTCCATCTGTCTCTCCTTCAGGCCGGATTGGCTTGCCGCGGGTCGCCGCTGGTGGCGGCCGGCACGAGCGCTGGCACAAGCGCTGGCGCGGGGTTGCCGCCGACGAACAGGGTGCCCAGCCAGCCGGCGAACAGCAGCAGCGCGAGCTTTACCATGAGCCAGCCGGTGCTGCCCTGTTCGTCGACCAGGTAGTTGTTGCAGACCCGCACCGGCGCGGCGATGTAGAGCCAGCCGAGCACGGCCAGCATGCTGATGAAATTGGTCCAGACGAAGCCGCGGCCGAGGGCCGTGAGCCGGCGCCAGGCCAGCGCCAGCGGCAGGCCGACCAAGAGCGGCAGGCTGATGAATTTGGCGGCCTCGGTCAGCGGGTCGCCGAGCGCGGCATCCAGCGCGCGCGGCAGCATCCAGTAGCTGGAGGCGAACAGCGCCAGCACGACCAGGGGCAGCGTGCCGCCGCAGGCGGCCAGCAGCGCCTCCCGGCGGCGCGCCGGCAGCAGGCGCGCGAGCAGCACGCCGGCCGTCGCCAGCAGCGGAATCTGCAGCAGCATGTGGGTGCTCATCGCGGCTTCCAGCGCGCTGCGCGCCACGGGCGTGGCGAGGAACAGATAGCAGGCGCCGAGGCCGATAGGGGTGTGCCGCAGGGCAAGCGCATGAACGCTGGAAACTGTATCTCCTCCCCCTTCAAGGGGGAGGCCGGGAGGGGGATGGGGGCGAACACAAGAGTGCCATAGGCGTGTCATCGCCGGCTTGCCCCATCCCCATCCCCACCCCAACCCTCCCCTTGAAAGGGAGGGGGTCGGTGAAGCTGAAGTCTTCCTCTCAACGGGCGCTGGGTCGGTGCTTCAGGCGATGGCCATGCGGGGTGCAGATTCATAGCGATCTCGCGATGTTGTCGGCGAAGGCGAGGGGCTGGTCGATGTCGCTGATCTGCGCCAGCTTGCCGTCGCGGCCGAGCAGGTGGATCGCGGCGTTGTGTTCGAAGCCGCCGCGGCCGTCGGCAATCACCACCACGCCGAAGGCCGCCAGCAGCGGCGCGACGTCGGCCGGGCGGTGGATGCGCGCGATGCGCCAGTGCGCGCCGTCGGCGCCGAAGGCCTGGCAATAGGCCTTGAGGCTGGCCGGGTCGTCGCGCGCGGCGTCGAAGCTGATGCTGAGCAGGACCACGTCGCGCCCCAGGGCCTGCGCCGGCAGGCGCTCGCGGACCTGGCGGAAGGCCATGCCGAGGCTGCGGCAAATGGTGGTGCAGCGGGTGTAGATGAACTCCACCGCAAGCAGCCGGCCCCGGTAATCCTGCAGGCTGAAGCGGCGGCCGTCCTGGTCTTCCAGCGCGGTGGCGGGCAGGCTGCGCGGGCTGCGCAGGACGTCGGCGCGGCGTGCGGTTTCGGCGGTGAAGGCGGTGAAGCCGTCGGTGGCCGACCAGAACACGCCGCTGCCGAGCAGGGCCACCAGGCCGCTGGCGACCAGGCCGGCCCTGCCCGTTTTCATGCCGCCGCGCCCTGCGCCAGCGGGGCCCGCGCATAGTCGCGGCCGGCCGCGCCGAGGCGGCTGAAGAAACGCAGCACGAAGAGCAGTGAGGAGGCGACCACCAGCACCGCGCAGAGCGAGCCGATGCGGTCGTAGGGCAGCCACTCGGGCAGATGCACCGCATAGCGGCGCGCCACGCTTTCCTTGCCGGCGTAGAGGAAGCTCAGGCTGAAGCCGAGCGCGCCGCTGCTAAAGCCCCAGAAGGCAGCGCGGTCGAGCCAGCTCTCGCGAGCGTGCTGCGCCGGCTTGCCGAGGTAGTACATGAAGCCGAAGACCATCGCCACCATGCCCAGCAGCAGGTAGGTGTGGAAATGCCCCGGCACCCACAGCGTGTTGTGCATCACGTAATTGACCGTGATGGTGCCGTCGATGAAGGCCGGCATGGCGCCCGCGGCCCAGCCGAACAGCGAGAGGAACAGCAGGCGCGAAGCCATGTCCCAGCGGATGCCGGAGCGGAACACGATCATCAGCGCGCCGTAGCCGGTGACCACCAGGATCGGCACCGTGTTCAGGTAGCCGATGATGTGGCCCATGATCAGCATCCATTGCGGGAAGGCGAAATCCATCAGCAGGTGGTGCGGGAAAATGAACATCACCATCAGCGTCGATGCGGTCCATGAAGCGAGGAAGACCTTGTTGGCTTTCCACGGACGCTGGGTGTAGCGCGGCAGGATTTCGTAGACCGCGATCACCGCCATGTAGATCGTGGCGTTGATGAAGACATGGCCGAAGAAATAGATCATGCCCTTGGCCAGCATCGGGTCGATGGTGAACTCGGGCAGGTAGAGGTTCACCAGCATCATGGTCAGGATGCTGGCGCCGACCACCAGGCCGACGATGTTGACGATGGTGACCATGGTGCTCGCCACCACGGTCGGCGGCGGCGCATTGCCGTCGTCATGGCCGAAGAGCTGCGGCCAGCCCAGGGCGCGGGCGAAATTGCCGTAGCGGGCGATGATGGCGCGCGCGATGTCGAGGTGCATCAAGAGGAAGCCGACGCCGATCACCAGCAGCCCGCCCATGAACAGGGCGGCCGCTTCCTGGCTCCACATGCCCATCGCCTGGGACGGCATCGGGTAGAGGAAGGTCCACGCGGCGTGGAAATGCCCGAACACGATGCTGCCGATGATCATCGCCACGCCGACCAGGAACAGCGCCAGGTTGGCCATGAAGATGCCGGGCGACAAATCCACGTACTGGCGCAGGAAATGCCACATCACGGCGGCCCCGGCGATGCCGGCGATGCCGACCATGCCGGCGCCGTGCAGGGTCATCAGTTCGTAGAACCAGTTGGCGCCGAGGTCGATGATCTGCGCCTGTTCCAGCCGCATCAGCAGGCCGACCAGCATCATCAGCAGCAGCACGGCGCCGGCGGCGCCGAGGTAGGCCAGCACGCCGGCCATGGCCCCGCGATCGGGAGTGTGCTCGTAGGAGGTGTTCGCCATGTTGGTTTCCTCGTTTACAGGCTGCCGACTTTGATTTCGGACATCATGTTGTGGTGCGCGATGCCGCAGTACTCCATGCACAGGATGCGGTAGGTGCCGTCCGCGGTGAAGGTATGGCGCAGCGTGTTGGTGTAGCCGGGCATGGCCTGGGTCTGCGCCACCAGGTGCATGTCGGCGTCGTAGATGCCGAAGCCGTGGTTGATGTCGGCGCTGGTGACGCGGAACTCCACCGGCTGATCCTTGACGACGCGGTCGCGGCTCAGTTCCCAGCGCCACTGGTGGCCGATGGCCTCGACCACCTGCGCCGGGCCGGCCTGGTTGCCGGCGCGGGCGGCGCCATAGGGCAGGTCGAGCAGGGTGTAGATCATCGCCGGCCCCAGCACCACCACCAGCGCCCAGAACAGCTTGCTGCGGATCCGGTAGCCGCGCTTTTGCAGCGGCGGGTAGTCTTCCACGCGGACGCCGGAGTTGATGGCGACGAAGCCGAAGCCGAACGCGACCAGCGTCATCAGTACCAGGGAAAGCTGCCAGGCGATTGCTTGCATCATGTCTTCCTTTGTCTTGATTAGCCACAAAGTTCAGCCGATCCGCCGGAGCGTCTCTCAACGCGGCTCTCCCCCTTCATGGGGGGAGATGGAGGGGGCGTCGAGAAGTCGCTCACACCGCCACGCCACCCTCTCCCCAGCCCTCTCCCATCAAGGGAGAGAGAGATCGCCGCTTGCTGAACTATGTGGCTAATCAGGAGTTTTCAAGCTTTCCCTGGCAAGCCGGCGCCCGCCCCCTGTCGCCGCGGCGAAATCGGCGCCAATCGGCTCGCCGCG
>JAXMJU010000174.1:0-11640 GCA_034376265.1 Sulfuritalea sp. | reverse complement strand
GGTCGGGATGCTGCTCGACATGGTCTTCGGCCGGCTGCAGAAGCTGGTCACTTACAGGGAATAGGGACAGCATGAGCGGACATTTTCTCCTGGTCGAGGCGCTGCAGAAGGTCTATCCCGCGCAAGGCGGCGGGACCAATGCGCCGGTGTTCGAGGACATCCACTTCCACATCGACCGCGGCGAGTTCGTCTGCATCATCGGCCACTCCGGCTGCGGCAAGACGACCATCCTCAACGTGCTGGCCGGCCTCGAAGAAGCGACGGCGGGCGATGCCTTCATGGACGGGCGTGAGGTCAAGGGACCCAGCCTCGACCGCGGCGTGGTATTCCAAAGCCACGCGCTGATGCCCTGGATGAGCGTGCTCGGCAACGTCGCCTTCGCGGTGAAATCGAAGTGGCCACAATGGCCGAAGGACAAGATCGCCGAACACTGCACCCGCTACCTGGAAATGGTCGGCCTCGGCGCGGCGCTCCACAAGAAGCCGGCCGAACTTTCGGGGGGCATGAAGCAGCGCGTCGGCATCGCCCGCGCCTTCGCCATCCAGCCCAAGATGCTGCTGCTCGACGAACCTTTCGGCGCGCTCGATGCACTGACTCGGGGCACCATCCAAGACGAGTTGCTGAAAATCGTGCAGGCCACGCACCAGACCGTGTTCATGATCACCCACGACGTCGACGAAGCCATCCTGCTCGCCGACAAGATCCTGCTGATGAGCAACGGCCCGCACGCCAAGATCGCCGAGATCGTCGAAGTCACCATGCCGCGCGACCGCACCCGCGCCGGCATCCACCACGACCCGCAGTACTACAGAATCCGCAACCACCTGGTGGACTTCCTCGTCAATCGCTCGAAGACCTATGCCGGCGCCGAAGCCGAAATGCTCCATGACGCAAAGAACCCGCCCGTGGTCCGACCCGGCCTGGACGAAGAGCGCACCCCCCATCTCAAGCAAGTCATCAATCACTGACAGGAGACAGACATGAATCGCAACGACGTCACCGAACTCATCATCGAAGCCAAGATCAAGAAAGGCCTCAAGTGGGAAGACGTGGCAAAGAAAATCGGCCTCTCGAAGGAATGGGTCACCGCCGGCTGCCTCGGCCAGATGACCTTCGACAAGAAGCAGGCGACCACCCTGGGCAAGGTCTTCGGCCTGCCGCCGGAAGCGGTGGCCCTGCTGCAGGTGGTGCCCTACAAGGGTTCGCTGCCGACCGCCGTGCCCACCGATCCGCTGATCTACCGCTTCTACGAGCTGATCAACGTCTACGGCACGACTTTCAAGGAACTGATCCACGAAGAATTCGGCGACGGCATCATGAGCGCCATCGACTTCAAAATGGATCTCAAACGCGAACCGAATCCCGCCGGCGACCGCGTGAACATCGTGATGTCGGGCAAATTCCTGCCCTACAAGACCTACTGAGCAGGCGTCGCGCCGCCCCGAGTGCGGGCGGCGCCGCTCAAGGCTTCAGATCCAGCACCGGGGTATCGGCGAAAGCGTCGATGTCATCGATCTCGATGACGTTGTCCCGCACGGCGAGCACGCCGACGTCGCTCAAGGCGATCAGGGTGGGCCGCAAGGGCGAGCGCGTGGCGAACACCCCGCGCAACGGCCGCTCCGGGTCGCCGCGCGGATGCACTTGCAGGACGGCACGCTTTTCGGGACTGTCGTTGCGGTCGAACCAGTAGAGCACCCAGATCGACTTCAGCTCCGCGACACCCATCAACGCCGGCTGGTAGCGCTTGTCAATTTCGATGAATGTCCTGGCGCCGGACTTCCGCACCCAGCCGACCGGGCTCATTGTATAGACAGGCGTCGCCCCCGGCGCCGCCGCGGCCGCGGCCGCCACCGGCAGAGTCCAAGCGGCAGCCATGCCGAAGAGTGCGAGCGCGACAAACCACAAGCACGCACGCGCGCTGCAGGACTTCATGGCGAAAAACATAACAGCTCCCAGGCAAGGATGTAAGTGCCTGAATTGTGCCGCAAGAGTTGGCGCTGGCAGGACGGCGGGGATCGACCCGCAAGAGCCGTTCAGCTTTCGCGGTTTTGATTGTCCGCCATGTGCGGTAGTGCTGCCGCTGGGCATCGTGCGCTGGATGAGTGCTTGTCGGCCAATGCGGCCTGTCGCTGAATCAACACATTCTCAATTTTGAATGTCAGCTTCTTAGTAGTACGCATCTGCATGAATGTCCCCAGACGTCGCATGACTCGTCATGTCGCATTGCGTGTATTAAGTTCAGTAGCGATAACTTGTTTGGGCTCACGGTCTCTCGGCGGCCTTCAGCCAATCGGCTACGCCATTGACTCCCAGCGAAAGTAGGGTGTCCTGTGCGACGACCACACGTCGCAGCATCGCGCCATAGTCGGATTCCTCTCGTTCTTCTGCTTCAGCAAAGAGACGGGTCATTAGCTGGGTAAGGCTATCCTCATGGTCATATAGATATGGTTTGCAATGGCTGACATAGGCCAGATAAATCTCTGTTGCAGCCAAGGCTTGTTCGGGATCATGCTGCGAGGTCGCATTGAGCCATTCGTGAAACCCGAAGAGACGATGATGCTTCTTCTCTTTATCGCCATCGCTTTTGAATACATCAAAACAACGTCGAATCAGCTCTATCGGAACAGGAATTACCGCTGACTTGTCATGGAAGAGATGCCCTAACTGCTCCGCAACCGCTTCGGCATGAATAGCGCCAGCATTCAAACCCGCATCCAAACCGGAAAGGCATTGTTCCCGGTGTTGTTGGATGTTTTCAAAGTTTGTCCAAACGGTGGCCGCCCCCTGCCAGGCCTCCGTCTTATCCATCGCTTTCAAGTCCTCCAACAATTCGGCAAAGTCGATTTGCCGAGTCATGGTTGCCAGCGCTGATATCCGCCCCCATGTTTCCAGGTCTTTGCCGCGTCCCTCGCTACGAAGACGCGCCAGCAAAGGCCTCACCACTTCAAAATGACTGTGGTAAGCGCAATAAAGGCTGGGCTCCGCGATTTCCCAAAGCCTGTCCGCATCCTGCATGGCGAGATGAAACAAATCCCATCCCAGATCAAAAGCTCTGCTCTGCAAATACGGCAAGCGGCGCAGAATCAGCGAACGAACCGCAGGGTGTTCGTCATCGGCAAAACGACGTAAGGTGGGTGCCAGCAACTCAGGAAATTCACTACCTCGCTCATGTAGGTTATTCGCCAGGATCATCAAGGCTTCAGCAACATCGCCCTTCACCATATTGATGCCCATGGAGATCAACCCAACGTTATCTCCCCTGATGGGATCGTCTTCATGAAGGCCTGCAAAGCCTATGGCAAGAAAAATCAACCGCTCAGCGTTTTGTGCATCGTATATGACGTTGGAACAGGTTTCCAGCGCTTTGGCCGCAGAACGTCGGCGTTGCCAATGCTTCGTATGCCATTCCAACTCGTCAAGAACCAGACCTACCAAGACAGAAGCATCGGGTTCTTCGACGGGTTCCCATGTGCCGTTGATTTGAAGGTTGCCATAACGATGAGCCAGGTAAGTAGCGACACCATCCATGATGTCATCACGAAATCTGTCTGGGATGTCCGCCCAATAGATGGGCAACAAGCCTAGGAATCGCGTGGGGTGACGAGAGGAGGCCTCTTGCAGTTGCCTGCCCACTTCGCGCTCGCCGCCAACCAGAAAGTCATCAAAATGGCTTTCATATCCGGCGTAGTGCGACAACAAGCGCAACACTTCGCCATTGCCTGAGTTGAGGAATACCTCATATGAAAACGGCGCTCTTACTATGCCGCCACTCGAACGAATACTCGGCTGCCGAATCAATGCCCCTGCCTTTTTCTCATATTCATCCACCACCGCTTGGGCTGCGGGCGAACGAAGATAGCTCGGAATCGTAACAATCAGTTGCGCTTGTTCCTTCAATATCCAGAAGTGGCGATGTTCATCAGCAATTTTTTCCTCCCACATGCGCAAAATGCTTTCCATCACAGCGTCCTGAGTCGCGGGATCAAGGAAAGTGAATGCCGATTGAATTAATGTCCCCAGTTCGTAGGAAAGCTCAAACTCCAGCAAATTTCTGTCACACAACATGCGCCCGATCAAGTCGACGTTGGCTTCAGGAGATGCAGTGCACGCAAGAATGGCGAAGTAGATCAACGCCCCTTCGCGACTGGAACACAGGCGTTCGCGGTAATTTCGCCACCAGTCCGAGTTTGTTCTTGCATGGTAAAGAATTGCCGCTTCAACCGCATCAAGCAGGACATCCATACTATCCGCATGTCGAATATCTCTCTGGCTATGCGCATCGTCGTATGAGGTTTCACCCAAGAACCCATATCGGTAACCGATGCGGGTTTCGCCATAGCGCGATAAGCGAACGTTGCTCCAGCGTTCAATCGAGTTCAAGGCCAAATCCAGCAATGCTGTGGATTGCTCCATGCGCTGACGAATGAAACTTTCCTTCCGCTCGCCGAACTCATGGCCATTGCAACGCAATTTATTGTCGAATCTGAACTCAAGCAGGTCCTCGTCGCTGATATCACCCGCCATATAGCGCCAAAGCATGACATCATTGGCTGCACCTGCCGCCAAACAATGCGCGATGGCTCTCCCGAGGGAACTGTGCGTGGAGCGCGGCAGATCGAGCAACCGCTCAAGCAACGGAACAATTAGTGCAATATTCTCGGGTTTTAAGTCGGATAGATGGAACCCAAGCTGCTCTGCAATACCATTGCCGTCCAGCCAATCCAGTGACAGCGCCTCCATCCATAACGCGAGCACGCTGGCGGCATCTTCGTTTCCCCACTGCGCTATTCGATAAACATGCCTTGTCATCCCCTCGGCATCCCGTGCACTCCTCAAGTCGGGAACCAGATGCCTTATCCAGAAGTAGTGCCACTCAATTACCCCTGCACCATAGATCACCTGAAAGACGTCGCGGTGTTTTTCGCGCAAGTCGCGTATCAATGGCCAGTCCTCGTCCTGGGGCTTCTGCTCCGCAAATGATTCGGCAACCAATCGCCTGATGTGGAAGGCCGCGCTACCCGTCAATACGGTGCGTAGCTGCTTCCTGAATTCGCGACGCTCACCCAACGCCAACTGAGCGACAAAACTGCGGATGCTGGGACGGACGAAAGGAACAGGCGGCAGACCCTGAAGGAATTCATTCAGCGTAACGCCACTGCGCACGGCCCCGCTGATGACCAGCACGTCCAGCAAGGTTTGATGCCCGAACATCAGCTTCACATCCTGGGTTTCTTGCAGAACGTTAAGGCTGCATAACGCCCAGAGAATTTCCTGCGATGCGCCGAAACGCTGATGCGGAACGAATAGGCTGCGTGAATTCAGCATATCTAAAGCAATGGCTTCTATCGCTTGTATTGCCGCATCCCCCAATGCTTTGTTGGCCCGCACGATGGTATCGAGATAGCGTTGCGCCAATGCTTGACTGGTCACTACGTTGAAGCTGCCCCCTCGTTGTGCCAATTCGACGAACAATGCCAGCTCGCGAGGATTCCGTATCAGCTCACGAGTAACCGCATCGATGGAGACCATTGCAATCCCCAGCTTATTGAGCAGCGGTGCAATTTCAGCATCCCAGTCCAAAGGCTGGCACTTCAATTCGCAATCCCATTTCCTTTCGGCAATTCGACGGTCGTAATGCCTGTCAAAGTCGCGGCAGGCAGTAACCACGGAGACATTGGGAATCAAGAGCAAGCGGTCTATCTGTGCCAGAAAGTAGGTCAGCACGCAATGGTCGCGAGCAATGGACAGCACATCCAGCGAATCCATGACAACAATTACCTGCGCGTTTTCTGCCAGACGGGCGGCTTTTTCGACCCATTGTGTCGACAGTCCCTGTACCTGTCGATCTTGCGCCGTAGCCAAGTCGGCGAATTCGCGCGACTGAATGAAGAGCGGCGCAATGTCTGAATGGCTTTTTTGCGCACGTTGCTCCAGTGCCTCTTGCAACGCGAGCATTACGCAGGTCTTCCCAGAGCCGGGCAGCCCGGTGAGCAAGATGGCACGCTTCTTTGCATCGATGGCGGCAAGTAGCTCGTTCACGACTGGGTTTGAAATGCAATGCCCCGCAATGTCTCGCCGCCATGATCTGCCGATAGCCGAGGTACCGGCAAACGACAAACGTACCTCGGCAAGATCCATAGGGGGAACCAGCATTGCTCCAGTCTTATGAAGAATGGCCTTGAGGTCGTCTTTGGTTAGTCGGTGCTGAATGGCGGATGTGTTATCGCCCGCCATGCGCGCCCCGAGTTGATCGAGGTGTGTCCAAATGGCATTGAATGCGGCATCAGGATTGGTCGCCATGTTCCGCAAGCGTTCCCGTAGCAGATCGATCATACGATCCAGTTCATCACTGGTCACAAACTTTGTTCGGCGCAGGAATTCGTAGGCTGAAAAACTGGGTGGGGACGTGGCAAGACATGCCGCCAAAGTCGCATCTGTTGCTTGGTGCTCCTTGCCTAAACTTGTTTGGTAGCAGGCTTCATCATTCTGAGTCGAGCTGTGCTCTCTCAATTTCGCGAGGTTGCCAAAGTTGTTGCGTGAATAGAAGCGCACCTCGGCATTCGGATTCTTGCCCAGTAAGCTGGAGGCTTTGTCCAGCTCGTCCGCGAGGTCGGCAATAGACCATGCCCTGAAATCGGTCTGATTCTTTTTGCACTGACAGGCAATCAGTGTGCCGTCGGCTTTGCCGACCACCACATCATCTACCGAATACGTTATCGAATCGATTTCAAGCCAAAGACAGTCCGGATCGGACAGGACTGTCAATGCCCAATCAAATGCCACCAATGTCTGATAGCCGTCACCCCGGTTGGAGCGTATGCCTGCGATGCTCATCTACTGACTCCTGTTGGAATGCATGCATCACCTTGTTCCGAATGCGCGCTAGTTTATGACATGGTCTTCACTAAACATTCGTATCAGACAACTTTGAGCAACTGACCTACAACATTTTCCCTCATCCCAGCAGCGGACACTGACATGGACTGGGCATTTTCGTTGTCCGGCCGCTGAGGCCGATATCCGGATATCGAGCGTTCCCAGGCCCGGTCAGGCGTAGGTCCGAGCTGTCAATCCAGGGGCGAATAATGCTGGGGCGATTCGAAGTCCCGGTCGCGGTCATGCCACGACAAGGCATGCGGCCGCCAAGGCGCGACGCGGCTTCGGCCTCGGCAAGCTTGATTGCATAGAGGTAATCCCCGCGCGGCAGCGGTGAAGCGGGCTCCGCCACCGTGATTCCGGAATGGTCGGGCACGCCGCCTGAAATGCCTTTCATGGTCACTTTGCAATGAATGATTCCGGCATTTGCCTTATGGCATCGCGGCGCCCGGCGCGCGCTCACTGAATCACGCCGAGGCGGCCGTTGTGGCTGCCCATGTACCAGTAGCGTCCGCCGCCATCGATGATCGCCTTGCGGATGCCGACGTTCTGCGAGGGCAGCGCGACGACGCGAAACTGCTCGCGCGTCGGATCGAACACCGACACCGTGTCGGTATCGATGCCGTTGATCCAGACGCGGCCCGCGGCATCGGCGGTGACGGCATAGGCACGTTCGCCCCCGGCCCTGGGCAGTTCCCAGGTCTTGACGATGCGCCGCGCCTGCGGATCAACGCGGGCCAGCCGGCCGTTGCCGTAATAGGCAACCCACAGGCTGCCGTCCGGCCCGGCGGCGATGCGCCGCGGCGCCGAGCCACTGCCGGTCGGGAGTTCGCCGCTCTTGCCGCTGGCCGGATCGATCCAGCCCAGCGCATCGGCGCCGAGACGGCAGACCCAGACCACGCCCTGACGGTCGATCGCCAACCCGTAGGGATTGCCGCTCATCGGGAATTCGTCGATGCGCCCGCTGGTGCGATCCAGCCGTCCGACGCGCTGGCCGCCCTGCACCGTGAACCACAGCTTGCCGGTGGCATCGAGCACGATGGTATGCGGGTCGCCGCCGCCGGGCACGCGGTATTCGACCACCTTGCCGCTCTTCGGATCGAGGCGCCCGATGGTGCCGTTGCCGTTGCCGGTGTACCAGACCATGCCGGCCTCATCGACCACCAGCCCGTGCGGCCGCGCCCCGGCCGGCAGTTCCCACTCGGTGAAACGCTCACGCGCCGGCTCGAAGCGCGCAATGCGGTTGCCGTTCATCACGGCGATGTAGATGTTGCCGTCCGGCCCCGGCGCCGGATCGCGCGCGAAGCGCGGCGTCGGCACTGCCCATTCGCGGACCTGCCCGCCAATCTGCGGCAGCGCGCCGGGCAGAACTCCGTAGTTGGAACCACCGGCCAGCGCAGTGCCGGTCGAGATCAGAAAGGCAATGGCGAATGCCGGGGTGGCGGCAGGAACGAAGAAGAAGGCCATGGTTTCTCTCCGGTTTGAATCCGAAGCGAATTCGACAGCCACCCGTGCAAATCGTTCGGGGCGGCCCCCTCGCGAGGAAGCGGCCGGTCAGTCAGTCCGCGGACGGTTCAGGTACTTCTCCAGGCTGTCGATCCTGTCGATCAGCGTCCTGGAGATGTCCCGGATTCTGCTGCTGCGCAATGCGTGATCCTGCTCGGCTTTCAGACTCAGGTAGGTATCGTGCAACTGCTTGTGCGGCTCGCCCAGGTCGATGAATTCCTGCACGGAGCCGAGAATGCCCTCGGCCTCGATCAGCCATTTGCCGAAATCGCAGCGGGTGTGATCCTCGATGACGCAAGGCGCCTGCTGGTGCGTGACCTCGGATACCCACAAGGTATGCGAGCGTCTGGCGTTGAGCAGGGTATCGAGAGCTTTCAGGCGGTCCTGGTGGCCGATTTGAACCATGTTGTTCCTCGTGACAAGTGACGCGTCGAATGCACTGGGCGCATCCGTTAGGGTTTTCGGTGACAGCCGGCACGATACGCCATTCACGCCCCGGCAGGCAGCCCCATATTTCCACGCCAAGACTGCCCGGTGATTTTACAAGAATCGCCTCGGCCCGATGGATCTTGACGCCGCCCGATCGCAGCTCAGCGCGCGGGCAGCATGCCCTGGTCGATGACGAAGCGGATGATCTCCGCCAGGCCCTGGCCGCTCTTCATGTTGGAGAACACGAAGGGCCGCGCGCCGCGCATTTTTTTCGCGTCGCGCTCCATGACGTCGAGCGAGGCGCCGACCATCGGCGCCAGGTCGATCTTGTTGATCACCAGCAGGTCCGACTTGGTGATGCCCGGCCCGCCCTTGCGCGGGATCTTGTCGCCGGCCGCGACGTCGATGACATACAGCGTCAAGTCGGACAGCTCGGGGCTGAAGGTCGCGGCGAGATTGTCGCCGCCGCTCTCGATGAAGATCAGGTCCAGGCCGGCGAAGCGCCGGTTGAGGCGATCGACGGCTTCGAGGTTGATCGAGGCATCCTCGCGGATCGCGGTATGCGGGCAGCCGCCGGTCTCGACGCCGATGATGCGCTCCGGCGCCAGGGCTTCGTTGCGCACGAGAAACTGGGCGTCCTCCTCGGTGTAGATGTCGTTGGTCACCACCGCGATGTTGTAGCGCTCGCGCAGGGCCTGGCACAGCGCCAGGGTCAGCGCGGTCTTGCCGGAACCGACGGGGCCGCCGATGCCGACTCTCAATGCCTGTTTCATGATCGGAAGATCCTCGTGTATTGGGTTTCGTGATTGCAGCAGGCGATGGCGAAGCCCGGCGCGAAGTTGGAATAGTCGGCCGGATTCAGCGTCAGCGCGCGCTCGACCACGGCCGGCAGGCGGCGGCCGATTTCCTGCAGCAGGCGCTGGCCGGCGGCCTGGCCCAGCGGCACGGCCTTGAGCGCCGCCATGGTCTGGTTTTCCGCCCAGCTCCAGAGCCAGGCGGTGAGCGCGTCACGCGGCGGAATTTGCCAGGCCGCGGCGGCGCAGCTCCAGCCCAGCATAAGAGTTGGCGTTGGCGAGACGGCGATGGCAGCGAGCAGGGGCGGCGGAAAGTCGCCCAGCTCGTGCAGCAGGCGCTGCATCGAGTAACCCATCTGCAGCGTCTCGGCGCGCAGCTCCGCGCTTTCGCGCGTCGCCAGATATTCGGCATCGAGTTGCAACGCCGAATCCATGTTGCCTGCTATCCACGCCTCCAGCATGCGCAGCAGCAGCGGCGCTTCGTAGCGGCCGAGATTCCATTCGAGCTGGTCGCCGATCCAGCGCAGCGCGCTCGCTTCGTCCTGCACGGTACCGGCCTCGACCGCCCATTCGAGCCCCTGAGAATAGGTGTAGGCGCCCACCGGCAGCGCCGGGCTGGCGAGCTGCAGAAGACGGGCAAGGCTCATCGCGGCTGGCTGCGTTGAAAGTGATCGTGGATGCGTGGCCGGGGCTTGGCGAACTCGCCCTCGCCATCGGCGCTGTGGCCATGGCCGCCATGCGCGCCGTAAGCGCCCGCTTCGGGCTCGAACGGCGCCTCGATCTCCGTCACCGGCAAACCGAGGCCGCGCAGCATCTCGCCCAGCACATGATCGGCGGCAAAGCGCAGCCGACCCGGCAGCAGGTGCACCGCGACGTGCCGATTGCCGAGGTGGTAGGCGGCACGCGCCAATTGCAGCGGGTCCTCGCTTGCCGCCTGCATCAGCAGTTCCGGCGCGGCGATCACCTCGACTATCCGGCCATCCTTGCCGAGCAACCTGTCGCCGCCGCGCAGCACCGTGCCGCGATCGAGGAACAGGCCGCATTCCTCGCCCGATGCCAGGCGCGCACGCAAGCGGCTCTTGCAGCGCGAGTCGAAGGGCAGCAGCAGTTGTTCGGTCGCCACCGCGGCGGCGGCGGCGTGCTGTTCGATCAGCAGCATTTCAGAACAGGAAATAGCGCTGCGCCATGGGCAGCGTGCTTGCCGGTTCGCAGACCAGCAGCTCGCCGTCGGCACGCACGGCATAGGTTTCGCTATCGACCTCGATCACCGGCGTCGCGCTGTTGTGCAGCATGTCGGCCTTGGTCACTGTGCGGCAGTTCTTCACCGGCTCCAGGCGCTTGCTCAACCCGAGCGCCAGCACCGCCGGATTCTGCAGCGCCGCCTGCGAGACGAAGGTGATCGAGGTCTTCAGCGCGCGGCCGAAGCTGCCGAACATCGGCCGGTAATGCACCGGCTGCGGCGTCGGGATCGAGGCATTGGGATCGCCCATCGCGGCGGCGGCAATCATGCCGCCCTTGAGGATCAGGCTCGGCTTGACGCCGAAGAAGGCCGGCTTCCACAGCACCAGATCGGCCAGCTTGCCCGGCTCGATGGAGCCGACGACGTGACTGATACCGTGGGTGATCGCGGGGTTGATGGTGTACTTGGCGATATAGCGTTTGACGCGGAAGTTGTCGTGCTGCGCCGGGTCGGGCGCGAGGCTGCCGCGCTGCTGCTTCATCTTGTCCGCGGTCTGCCAGGTGCGGATCAGCACCTCGCCGACGCGGCCCATGGCCTGCGAGTCGGAGGACATCATGGAGAAGGCGCCGAGGTCGTGCAGGATGTCCTCGGCGGCGATGGTTTCGCGGCGGATGCGCGACTCGGCGAAGGCCACGTCCTCGGCGATGCTCGGATCGAGGTGATGGCAGACCATCAGCATGTCGAGGTGCTCGTCGATGGTGTTCACCGTGTAAGGCATGGTCGGGTTGGTCGACGAGGGCAGCACGTTGGGCAAGGCAACCGCCTTGATGATGTCCGGCGCGTGGCCGCCGCCGG